>CAZZZW010000116.1:0-11332 GCA_964658795.1 Phormidium nigroviride PCC 7112 | reverse complement strand
CTCCCGAGCCCTGCCACGGGGTCTCGACCGCTCGTGCTCCGGGCCGGTCGGAGAACCTCCATCACGACAATCCTCAACCGGACAGAGTCGGTTGCCCGCCCTGGCTCGGTGGGATCCAGGCATCGCCGGAAATACCAGAAAGGTTTCACCCTTCATGACCACTCCTGACTCGACCGCCAAGGTCGCGAGCGACCAGGTCGCCCTCGACAAGTCTGCGGCGAATCCCGCTGCCGAAGTCACCCCCGTCAACACGGCGCTGGTGACCAGTCACGGTCGCACCACGATCGCCGATACCGTCGTCGAGAAGATCGCTGGTCTGGCTGCCCGTGAGGTCAGCGGCGTCTACAAGCTCGGCGGCGGCGCGGCCCGAGCATTCGGTGCGGTTCGCGAACGGATTCCCGGCGCCCGACCGAGCCTCGGACAAGGTGTGTCCGTCGAGGTCGGCGAGCGCCAGGCCGCCGTCGACCTCGACGTCGTGGTCGAGTACGGCGTTGAGATCGGCGAGCTGACGAAGGCCATCCGGCGCAACGTGATCAGCTCCATCGAGCGCATGACGACGCTCGAGGTTACCGAGGTGAACATCGCTGTGGGCGACGTGCACATTGCCGGTGACGACGAGGACGATCCCCAAGGATCCCGGGTCCAATGACCGGTCCGGGCGCTTCCCCGGAATCAGATCCAGCTGTCGGTAAGGCCCGGCTCGGGATCGAGCCGGGCGACGGCGAGGCCTATCGCATCGCCGAGGTCGTACTCGGCCGGCCCGATGTGGCCGCCCTGTCCCCCGGGCCCAGCGGTGAGATCGGGTCGCCGCGGTCGGGCCAGTCGGTCCCAGGGGTACGGCTGACCGGTGATCGGGTGGAGCTGCACGTCATCGTGCGCTATGGCCAGCCGATCCAGGCCGTGGCCGACGACATCGAACAGGCGGTGGCCGCCCTGCTGGGTGGGCGAACGCTGCACATCGTCATCGACGATCTGGTGCTACCCGGAGAGGGACTTCCCAGTGAGATGATTGCCAGTCTGTCGGACCAACACCCGGCAGAGCTGACCAGCACCGACGAGCAATCGGCGAGCCGGCCGGCGAAGTAGTACGTCACACGAGAACAGGACTGACGCCGATGGCTGTCGACCCGCGGCGGGCCGCCGAACGTCGCGCCTGGATCGCTGCTCACCACCCTGATCGCGGGGGTGATCCGACAACTTTCGCAGCCGGCCTGGCCCAGTTCGAGCTGCCCGCTCGAGCGACCGAGTCACCCGGCCTCGGACGGGTGAGCGTGACTGCCAGCCGAAGTCCGGTTCGACGGTTCCGGCGTTGGCTGCGGCGGCGAGGACGTCCTGGCGGCCGCCGCCTGGGTTGACCCGAGGACCGCACTGACCCAGCATCGCGCTGGCCAAGGGCCGAGCCAGCCCCTGAGCTGGTCCAAGGTCGGACCACGACGCCTGCACCCGAGGATGCACCTCGGTTGCTCAAAGATTGGACGTACAGAAATGACCCGTCATCCCGGTGCTCTGATAGGCATGTTCGTCGGACTGGTGCTCGGCCTGGCCGGCGCGTTCGGCGGCTTCTCGGCTTTCCTCACCGTACTTCTGCTGGGCATCATCGGCCTGGCCGTCGGCCTGGTCCTCGATGGCGATCTCGACCTGTCCGACTACCTCGGTGGACGCCGCGATCGCATGGACCGATGACCGTCGACAGTTTGGGCGGCGTTGTCGAGCCCGTTCACAGCCTCGAGCCGGCCGACCCCGCCGACCGTGGGATCACGACCATGGCCGACCGCGTCATCGAGAAGACCGCTTCGCAGGCCGCCGCCGAGGTTGTCCACGTCGGCGGTCTGCGACGTCACCTGGCCGGACGGGCACTTGGCGGGTCGGCCGTGCGCAGTCACGCCGATGTCGACGGACACCTGGTCGGGCTCAGCCTCGACCTCGCGGTCGACTACCCGCAGCCGATCCGATCGGTGACCCGAGAGGTCCGAGCGCACGTCATCGCCCAGGTCGAAAGGATCTGCGGACTGCGGGTCGAACATCTGGATATCACCGTCGCCTCGCTGCGGCGAGCGGACTTGGAACGGAGGCGTGTGCAATGAGTACGGATACGCGAGTGCGTAGTCCGCGCGGACGGCGCGGCGTCATCGCGTTCCTGGTCGCCGTCGCAGGGATCGCGGTCAGTGCCTTCGGCGCGGTCGAGGCCGTGTCACTGGCCAAGGATCACAGGACGATCGGGTTCACCACCGCGACCATTCGCAATTACGGCGCTCGCACCGAACTGGGGTCGGAGCCGGTCCTCACGGTGGGGCTGGTGACCGCGGTCCTCGGCTTGTTGCTCCTGCTCTGTGCCGCCGTGCCACCCCGGCGGCCGCTGATCGAACTCACCGAGGCGAACCCGCTCGTTGCTAGCGGGCTCAGCGCGGCCAGCTTGCGCCGCGCCCTCAGTGCCGGCGCCACCCGCATCGACGGGATCAGCTCGGCCCGGGCGCGGATCCGGGGCCATCGAATCCGGATCGAGGTCAACACCGGCCTACGGGACGTCACCGGCTTGGCCGATCAGGTTCACCGACGGGCCACCGACACCTTGGCGCAGCTCGAACCATCCCGGCCGTTCACCGTTCGGGTCAAGCTCAAGCGAAAGGCGAGCTGAAATGCATCGTCGCGTCGCTCGTGGGAACCGGCTCGTCCTGGCCGCCGTCGGATTGGTGCTGCTCATCGCCGGACTCGCCCTGATCGCGGTCAACCGGGGCCGCTTCGGCACCGCCGGACGACACTCCGTCCTGTATCCGGCTGCCGCGCGCCGTTTCGTCCGCGACCAGCACGAATGGTTGTGGCCGGTCATTGCCGTTGCCGCCGTCCTCGTCGGCCTGCTGTTCCTGCGCTGGCTCGTTCGACAGTTCCGCGCCGATACGCTGCGCCGGCTGCGCATTGACAGCGACGGCGACGGTGCGGCGGACGGATCGGCCGGCCGTACCAGCCTTCCGGCTACGGTGTTCACCAATGCGGTAAAGGCAGATCTCGAAAACGTCCGGGGCGTCCGGCGCGTTTCTGCGGCCCTGTCCGGCGCGCCCGATGCTCCGGAGCTGTGGCTTACCGTCACCACCGAGGCCGACGCCGACCTCCCGCGGGTCCGACGGCACCTCACGCAGACCACCCGGAGCGAGGCCAAGCAGGCGCTCGAGCTCGACGAGCTGCCGTTGTACGTCCAGTTGCGACTGAGCCGCCGTGCCGAGCGGAGCCGGCCGGCCCAACTGCCGGCTTCAGGATCTGCGCCCGAGCCGTCCTGATCGAATACTGTCCGCGTCGACGGCCGAGCGGCGCTCGACTGGCTTTACCATGGCGGCGACCGGACGTACTTTCTGCATCAGGTCGGAAGCAAGGCTCGATCAGGTCCGCCGGAACGGCGCCACTCATCGGCCGGGGTTTGTTCGTCGTAGGAGACGACGATGTTGTCGGTGAGGTTCATTTCAACCAACGCCTGGCGTACCTCGGCGGGCGTGACGTAGAAGAATTCTCTCTGGCGGTTGACCTGATTGACCGCTCGGTCGGCGAAGCGTTGGTGCAGCGCGGTCTCCAACGCGACGGCGTCCTCGCTGAAGATGAGGGCGTGGGTGTCGAAGCGGAAAGGCACCGATGCGTCCCCTAGTTCACGGACGCGGTCCTCCGGAGTGACTCGTCGGGTCATACCGATCTTGACCATGCGCTGGCCGAACGCACCGATGTTGGAGATGACGTAGACATAACCAAGCCGCATGTTCGACCTTCGATACGCAACCTGCTCTAGAGCTGCGTTGACTGACGTGAGCTGGGATCTGACCTGAACGAGGTGCTGCGGGTCAGCGGTTCCCGAGGCCTCCAGCCGAACGAGAGCATCAGCATATTTGTCGCGGTCTCGTTCCAGTTTTGCCTGTTCCCGTGCGTATTCAGCGTCAGCGCGAGCTTGTTCCCTCTGTTCTTCCCGCACGGCTCTGAGGCGTTCCTTCTCTTCATCAACCTTGTTGAGGTAGTCAGAGGTGAGCTCGAGCTCGGTACGGCGCAATCGGTGATACTCATCAGTGACCGCGATAGGCATGGTCGTACCGAGCCGGGCGATCGTCGCCCGTGTGGTGTCCAGACGGGCCAGGGCTGAGTCGAGCTTGTAGGGCCGCAGTGTGCGCACGGCATGATCGGCATCTGCGTTGTAGGCGCGCAGCATCAGTTTCGATACCTCGTTAACCATGCGGCGGCCTTGGGCCGCGGAACCGTTGACGGTCCACGAAGTCGATCCGGTGACGGCGTGGCCAGCTTTCGCCGTTGTTTTGATACGGTCTCGCAAGGCGTCGAGCCGGGCCTTGTAGGCAACAGAGTCATCGAGGCGATGCCGGAACTGATAGATGCCAACCTCGGTCAGTTCCATCTCACCTTCAGCGATCGCGATCGCAGCGCGGACATCAGCGAGTCGTTGTTCGAGGCCGGCGAGATGTGCCCGCCGCCGATCGGCCTCGGCTACGAGGTTCGCGACCTCGCCCACAAGCCGGCGTCTCTCTTCATCCACGGCGATGTTGTCCATCGCGCCGGTGGCTTCCAGCAGCCTGTTCAGCTCCGCATTCTGAGCTTCAAGCTCGGCTCGCTTGCGTGAGGTGAACAAGCCCCGACGACCAGGCTGAGACTGACCTACTGAAGCGCCCGAGACCGTTCCTGAGATCGGTGGTGGCGGTATTGGGTTCGGCCGCGTGGGCTGGCTGGACCACATTGGTGGAACGGCCGCCGGAGGCGCACTCGCATAGGGAGAAGGTCGGGCGTGCCCGGCCGGTGCGATTGGTGGAACCCACGGCTGGGCCGCGGGCGCCCACTGCGGCTGGGCGTGTCGCGGGGTCTCCTGTGGAGATTGGACGAGCGGCTCTAGAACGGTGCGCGTCGGTTGAGCGACGTCGCCGGCATCCTCCACCTCAACGCCGAATTCCGTTACAAGCGCCGCCAATCCGGCTTCATATCCCTGCGCAAGCAACCGCATCCGCCAAGCGCCAGCGCGTCGATAAATCTCGACCACGATCATGGACATCAGGTGAGCCTCGGCCTCGAACAGCCCCTCTGCTACTAGTACGCCAGCCGAATCTGTGACAGTCACGGACAGCTGCCCGCGGCTCGGCTGGTCGAGAATGCCGCCCGCGGCACCCATCACGACACGGTGGACGTCGGCATCCAGGCGAGCCGGCTGTACGTAGAGCGCCTGCGGCCCCTCAGCTTGTCCGGTCCAGGTGACGCCGCCGTCACTGCTGGCCGCATTGTTGTAGAAAACCAAATCGTTATCGCTGCGAACTCGGCCGCTCTCATCAACCAATAAGGCGATGAAGTCCGGTGCGGGCCCACCGCAGCGAAGGCCAACCGAAATACCTGCCGCCGCGGCCGGGCCAAGATCGGCCAGCGGAACTGCTTCACCAGGTAGCAGGGTGCGGGCAGACGTCATGACGGTTCCTTTCGAGGCTTTGGCGTGCGCAACGAGCTTGCCCACTTCGAACGAAGCGCGCAGCGCTTTGCAAAGAGTCAGTAGCTTTCATCCCAGTCATCATCGGTCCGGGTACGCCGCTGTACTGACGGATGCGACGCTTGGACGCGCCGCGGAGCAGCTCGCTCTACGCCGCCCTACGCGGCATGGTCGAACGCTCGTCGTTCGCGTTCCGCTACAGGCGACGCACGAACCCGCTCCTCGGAGTCGCGCATCTCGTCCTCAAGAACCACGACGATGTTGGGACCTACCTTCGCGCTCTGAGCGAGGCCACCGAAGCGGGGGCCGGTAGCTACGCAACCCGCAGGGTAGGAACGGGACCGGCGCGGCGCGCCGTCGCGGCGTTGATCCGACTCATGTGACATCGCTGTGTCAACGACGGACGATCTTGAGGTTCGCTCCACGCGCTTCGTATGGCAAGTCCGATCTGCACAGTCTCTTTCGGACCCGAAATGACGGAAGCCCCGGAACGCTGAGCGTCCAAGGGCTTCATCGGTGCGCGATACTGGGATCGAACCAGTGACCCCTGCCGTGTGAAGGCAGTGCTCTCCCGCTGAGCTAATCGCGCCGACGGTATCCGGCGAGGCCGGAACCTGAGCTAGCTTACATGGCTGCAACCGGGCCCCGGACCACCCCTCAGCTGATGAAGAACCACCAGGCGAACCACGCCAGCGCGGCCAGGAACAGCAGTCCGACCAGCCCGATCAACGCCTGGATCCACCGCGACTGGCGTTTGACCCACTCGGTCCAGTCGGTAAGCAACCGGCGTCCGAAGCGCAACAGCCGCTGGGCCCAGACGAACTCGGTGGCCCATACGGCCAGGCCCAGGAACACGATCGCCCAGCCCGGTCCCGGCAGCGGGATCAACAGCGCACCACCGGCCACGATCGCCAGCCCGAGCAGTGCGATACCCCCGCGCCACAACCACGCCCCGCCCGGCCGGGCGAACACCCATTCCCGGGCCGGTCGCAGCCAGTGCGGCGGGTGCGGGACGTCCGGGTCGGCGTCCTGCGTCCCGGACCGATCGTTCACGCGCGCCTCACCCATCCCAGTCACATCCCGTTCAACGGTTCGAGCCCGGTCCTGAGTTCCGCCGGGACGAATCTCGGTTGCCCGTCCTTCAGCCTTCCACTAGGAAAGGGACCATGTTGACCGGTGAGAACGTCGTGTTGCGCGCCCGCAAGCAGTCCGACGTCGCGGTGTTGCACCGGGACCTGCACGACGATGTCGCCACCCGGGTCCGCACCGACGGCCGGCCCTGGACGCCGGTGCCGGTCGAACAGTCCACCTTCACGACGCGCGACACCAATCCAGACGGCGTCGCCAGCTTCACCGTCGCCGATCCCGTCAGCGACGACGTGCTCGGTTCGGCCGTTCTCTGGGGCATCGATCTGCACAACCGCTGCGCCCACATCGGACTGGCCCTGGTGCCCGCCGCTCGCGGGCGCGGCCTGGCGCCTGAGGTCCTGCGTGTGCTGTGCGACTACGGTTTCCGGATCCGCGGCCTGCACCGGATCGGTATCGAGACCCTGACCGACAACGAGCCCATGATCCGGTCGGCGCAATCTGTCGGCTTTGTCCGCGAGGGGACCATCCGCCAGGGCGCCTGGGTCAGCGGACAGATGGTGGACGAGGCTACTTTCGGCCTGCTCGCCGACGAGTGGCAGCGCGCGCAATAGCCCGCGTCGGCACCAGACACCGTTGAAGCGCAAGCTCGTCCCGAATCGTCGGCGGCACCGGCAGATGATGTGCGTGCAGGGCCGCGACGTAGTTCTCCAGCGACTGCAGCAATCGGACCTGCTCCGGATTGGAGGCGAGGCTGCGGGTATGAGCCCGCAAAGCCTCGATGCTGGCACGCGCATTTTGTACCTGCCGCAGCAGGTAATTCAGCTCAGACCCGGTCGGCCCACTCAGACCGCCGAGCGAGCCCGCACCCGTCTCTAACGTAGTCACTGGTCGTCAGGATACCCCGAACAACGGCCCGAGATCTCAAGATGTGGACGCAAACTTCCCTATAACATCGGGCGATTCGTGGTCACGCTCTCAGTAAGCGATTGCACCCCGTGGCGAGGCCCGGTCAAGCACAGGCACTATGGAGGTAGTCAGAACAATCCGACGTCTCGATCTCAGGAGTTTGTGTTGACTGAAGTTCCGAACGTGCTACTCAACAACGGCGTCCAGATCCCCCAGCTGGGCTTCGGCGTCTTCCAGATCGAACCCGCCGACACCGTCAAGGCCGTCACCACCGCGCTGGAGATCGGCTACCGGCATATCGACACCGCCGAGATGTACGGCAACGAGAAGCAGGTCGGCGAGGCCATCCGTGCTTCCGGCATCGATCCGTCCGAGGTCTTCGTGACCTCGAAGCTGAACAACGGCTATCACGCCTACGACGACGCCCTCCGCGCCTTCGACCAGACCCTGGCCGACCTCGGCACCGACCGGATCGACCTCTTCCTCATCCACTGGCCGCTGGCCACGGTGACCGACTACATCCCGACCTGGCGCGCGCTGGAGAAGATCTACGCCGACGGGCGGGCTCGGGCGATCGGGCTGTCGAACTTCCAGCCGCATCACATCCGCAAGATCCACGCCGAGACCGACATCCCACCGGCGGTCAACCAGATCGAGCTGCACCCGTTCCTGACCCAGGACGAGCTGCGGGCCTTCGACGCCGAGCACCAGATCGCCACGGAGGCCTGGTCGCCGATCGCCCAGGGCGGCGTGCTCAAGGACCCGACGATCGATGTGATCGCCAAGGAGCACAGCAAGTCGCCGGCTCAGGTCGTGCTGCGCTGGCACATCGAACTCGGCAACATCGTGTTTCCGAAGTCGGTGACGCCCGAACGGATCAAGGAGAACTACGAGATCTTCGACTTCGAACTGACGGCTGAAGAAATCGGAATGATCAGTGCTCTGAACAAGAACGAGCGCACCGGACCCGACCCGGACACGTTCGACTACGTCCCGAGCTGATCTCCGCGAGCCTGCCGGCCCCGGTCGCTACTTGCGGCCGGGGCCGTTCTTGCGTAGTGCCCGGCGCAGTTGCAAGATTCGCACTGTCCCCGGGATCGCGACCAGCACCACGCCGATGACGGCGGAGAAAAGGATCGTCAGCGCAAGCGAGAATTGCCCGTGCCAACCGAAGAAATGTATCGAGACCTTGCGTGAGTTCTGGGCGATGAAGACGATCAGCAGGATCAGGAACAGCGCGGTCGCGATGAGACCGATCCAGACCCCGCTGGTGCGGGTGTTCTTGACGTGCCCGGACTCGGTGAACCCGGGCGCCGGCCGGCTCCGCTCGGGTGCGCCAGACGGCTCCGGTGGCGCGGCCGTCCGGCCTGGCTCACCCGTTTGCCGCGGCGGAGTCGGCTGATTCGGCATCGGCGGGTTCGGTCGACCCTCATTCGGCGGACCTTGAATCGGTCCAGCCGGCTGGGTCGGTATCGGGGGCAGGTCGGATCGGTTCGGGTTGTCGGCGGACTCGCTGCCAGGCCTGGTCATGACGCACTCGATTCTGTGGTCGGCAGGACGAGGGCTCTCCTCCGTTTCAAGCCTACGCGAACACCGGACGGTAGCGGGATCGACGCAGCCATCACCCACTAGCGGACCCCTCAAATGGCGACAGATCGAATTGATCGTGTAACCCGCCCTCACGACACTCTTTCGGTGATCGCGGGACCTACGCGACGGCCGCGAACCCGACTAAGCGAGGATCAACAGCATTTCGGTTTTGCCCATCCATATAACGAGATTAGCCGTCCTCGACCGCCTGATACTGGCCCGGCCGACTGTTACTGTGGCGGGCGTGGTCGACGGAGAAGGGGCTCGCGCACAGCACAAGCGACGCACCCGCGAGCGCATCGTCGAGGTCGCGACCCGGCTGTTTCTGGCCGACGGCTTCACCGCCGTGTCGGTCGCGGACATCGCGGCCGCGGTCGGGGTCTCGAAGATGACGGTGTTCAACTACTTCGACACCAAGGAAGACATCCTGCTCGGCCAACTCGAGGCCCAGGTCGCGGACGCCGCCGAGGTGGTGCGGGCCCGACCGGAGGGCCAGTCCCCGTTGACCGCGCTGCGCGAGCACTTCGTGCACCAGGTCCAGCAGCACGATCCCGCCACCGGCATCTGTCTGGGCGTCGAGGTGATCGCCTTCCACACTCTGATCCTCAGTACCCGCAGCCTGCTCGTCCGGTTGACCGAACTGGCGGTGCGGTCCGAGCGGGCCTTGGCCGTGGCCCTGCGGGAACTTCCCGGCGTCGATCCGCTGGCCGCTCAGGTCGTGGCCGCCCAAGTTGTCGGCGCCCAGCGGGCCTTGGTCGCCACCAACTTCGACCGGGTCCAGGCCGGCACTGAGGCCGGTGAGTTGGTCGAGCTGGGGGTCCGCGACGCCGAACGCACCTTTGCCCTGCTGGCGTCCGGATTGTCGACGACCGACTTCGGCCGCGACTTCGAACCGGCTGACCAGGCGACGCGCCGTTGATCTTCAACATCATTGAGTGTCAGGTTGTTAATCGCGTGAACTTGACTCCACAAACGCAATCGGTGATGTCGACAATGCGAGCTAGCCTGGTGTCATGACCGAGGCGACTGCCCCCACCATCGACCTGAACCGGCACCGTTACGGCAACCCGGACGCGCTCATGACCGTCGTCGAGTACGGCGATTTCGAGTGCCCGTACTGCGGGGCGGCAGCACCGGTGCTCAAGGAGCTGGTCGACGGGTCCGACGGTCAGGTCAATCTGGTGTTCCGGCATTTCCCTTTGTTCACGGTGCATCCGTTCGCGCTGACCGCAGCCCTGGCCGCCGAGGCGGCCGACGACCGATTCTGGGACATGCACTGGAAGTTGTTCGCGCACCAGAGCAAACTGACCGACCCCGATCTGCAACGCTGGGGGGATCTGCTCGATCTCGGCCCGGTGACCGGAGCGGCTGCGCAGGCGTTTCAGCCGGCTGTGCAAGCCGATTACGCCTCAGGCGTGGCCCTCGGAGTGTCGGCCACGCCTACGCTCTGCATCGACAACCGGCGTTACACCGGGCGCGTTGAACTCAGGGCGCTGCGGTCCGCGCTGGGCCTGGGCCGCTAGGACACCGAGACCTGGGCAGTCAGGGTGCCGGGGTCGGCGACGGCCAGATGCCGGGCGTGGTCGGATCCAGCCACGGCCCTTCGGGCAGCGGAGGCGGTCCGGACGGCCCTTCGATCGTGCACAGAGGAAGCCGTTCCCCCAGGTATCGCAGGAAGAACGAGCCCACGACCGCCGCCAGCAAGGAACCGGCCAGCACACCGATCTTGGCATCGTGCCGCAATGTCTCGTCGGAGAAGGCCAGATCGGTGATGAACAGCGAGATGGTGAAGCCGATGCCGGCCAGCACCGAGCCGCCGATCAGATGGCCGTAGCGAACCGCGCCGGGCAACGAACCGCCGCCGAAGCGCAGGGCCAGACCTGAGGACAGTGACACGCCCACCGTCTTGCCGACGAGCAGCGCCAGCACCACCGCGATGGTGACGCGCGACGTGGCCGCCTGCCTGAGCGTGTGCCCGTCCAACGGGACACCGGCGTTGGCCAGTCCGAACAAGGGCAGAACCACGTAGGCACTGGCCGGGTGCAGGGCGTCCTGCAGGCGGTCGTTGCTGGACACGGTGGCCCGGGCCGCCGCGGTGGCCAGCCGGACCCGGCGCGGATCGGCTGCCTCGATGACCGCACGGCCGTAGAAGTACAGCTTGCGGCGATGCTCGACATCGACGGGGGCGGCCGGCACGATCAGCCCGACGAGCACGCCGGCCAGCGTCGGATGTACCCCGGACTCGTAGACGGCCAGCCACAGCGCTATCCCGACCAGCATGTACGGCGTCAGTCGCCA
>CAZZZW010000115.1:0-11831 GCA_964658795.1 Phormidium nigroviride PCC 7112 | reverse complement strand
CCAACCGACCGAGTCCTACGCCGCCACCCAGCCGCCGTCCCAATACCGGCCGCAATCACAGCCGCCGTACGAGCAACAGCCCTACCAACAGCCGCAATATCGACAACCACCTCGGCCGGCCTACCTGCCACCCACCAACGCCGACCGGCCGGACCCGGAACCGTCGCCGGTGTTCCTGCCGGCCGACCAGCGTCCACCTCGTCGCCCGCGCAATCGCAACGGCACCATCGCCGCCATCATCGGTGGCGTGCTGGTGCTCGTGCTGATCGCCTTCGGGGTGGCGATCGCCCTGTTGAGCCGGGACAGTTCCAAGAACGGGGTCGCCCAACCGGCGCCGAAGACGTCGGCCTCGTCAAGCGCGCCAGGAACCTCGGCCAGCGTGCCGAGCACCAGTGCCAGCGCCAAGCCCACCCCGAAGCCAACCCCCAGCGTCAACAAGCTGAAAGTCGCCCAGACGGCCGCCTTGAAGAGCCTGGGCAGCCTGGTCGGTCAGAGCGGCTCGGCCCGGTCGGGCATCGGTGGCGCCCTGAGCGACATCGGCAGTTGCAAGAACATTCTCCAAGCCGTCACCACGCTGAAGGACGCTGCGAGCACCCGGCAGAACCTGGCCGCCCAGGCCAGCGGGCTGAACCTGGGCTCGATCCCGACCGGTGCCCAACTGATCGCCTCGTTCCGCAACGCGATGCAGCAATCCGCGGTCACCGACCAGCAATATGCCTTGTGGGGCCAGCAGGTTGCCGGTTGCAAGAAGAAGGCCCCGGCCAACCGCGCGTCGAAGGCGGCGCTGGTCTACGACGGCCAGGCGACGGCGGCCAAGACCGATTTCGCCAACAAGTACAACGCCGTTGCCGCCTCGCTCGGCCTGCCCGGAACCAGCGCCGGATCCTTCTGACGACCCCGCTACAACACCTTGGACAGGAACGACTTCGTCCGTACGTGCTGGGGGTTGCTCAGCACCGCGCGGGGGTCACCGGACTCGACGACGACGCCTTCGTCCATGAACACCAGTGAATCGGCCACCTCGCGGGCGAAGCCCATCTCGTGGGTTACCACGATCATGGTCATGCCGTCCTGGGCCAACTGCTTCATCACGTCCAGCACCTCGCCGACCAGCTCCGGGTCCAGGGCCGAGGTCGGCTCGTCGAAGAGCATCAACTTCGGATCCATGGCCAGGGCGCGGGCGATGGCCACCCGCTGTTGCTGACCGCCCGACAGTTGGGCCGGATAGGCGTTGGCCTTGTCCGACAAGCCAACCCGCTCCAGCAACTCCTTGCCCCGGGCCACGGCCACGTCCTTCTTCAGGCGCTTGACCTGGAGGGGCGCCTCGGTGATGTTCTGCAGCGCGGTCTTGTGCGGAAACAGGTTGAAGCGCTGGAACACCATGCCGATGTCCCGCCGCTGCTTGGCTGCATCCCGCGGGTGCATCTCGTGCAGCTTGTCGCCGCGCTGGTGATAACCGACCAGTTCGCCGTCGACGTACAGCCGGCCGGCCGAGATCTGCTCGAGGTGGTTGATACAGCGCAGGAACGTCGATTTGCCCGATCCGGACGGGCCGATCAGGCACAGCACCTCACCGCGCCGCACCGTCATGTCGATGCCCTTGAGCACCTGGAGCGCGCCGAAGTACTTGCAGACGCCTTCCGAACGCACCATT
This sequence comes from Phormidium nigroviride PCC 7112, assembly GCA_964658795.1. Classification (GTDB taxonomy): domain Bacteria; phylum Actinomycetota; class Actinomycetes; order Mycobacteriales; family Jatrophihabitantaceae; genus Jatrophihabitans_A. Next base: position 10,177 of record CAZZZW010000115.1, on the reverse strand, counting down.
TCGTCGACCATCAGGCCCCTCCTCCGCCGTGCGGTGCGCCCTTGCTGGTGGCCAGCGCGAGCGCCTGCAGCTGGCGAGCCGACATCTTGCGCGACGCACCGCGGGCGAAGTGCCGCTCCAGGTAATACTGGGCCACCATCAGGATCGAGGTGAAGAGCAGATACCAGGCCGAGGCCACGATGAGCATCGGCGTCGGGTTGAATGTCTCGATCGACAGATCCCGGGTCCGGCTGTAGAGATCCAGCGTGTACGGGACCGCAGTCACCAGTGACGTCGTTTTCAGCATGGAAATAAGCTCATTGCCGGTCGGCGGCAAGATCACCCGCATCGCCTGCGGCAGCACGATCCGGGTCATCGACCTGGTCCAGCCGAAGCCCAGGGCGACCGCCGCCTCGGACTGGCCCTCGTCCACGCTGGTGATGCCGGCCCGGACGATCTCGGCCATGTAAGCCGCCTCGTTCAGGGTCAACCCGATCACGGCCAGCCAGAAATAGGAGAAGAACGTGTTCGTCTTGATGTGCGCGAACTGGACCACGAACGGGATGCCGAGGTCGATCTGCTTGTAGATGACCGAGACCAGACCCCAGAACACCAGCTGGACGTAGACCGGAGTCCCCCGGAAGAACCAGAGGAAGAGCCAGCTGACCCCCTTGAGCACCGGGTTCGGGGACAGCCGCATCACGGCCAGCACGATTCCCAGGATGATCGCCGCCGTCATCGCGTACACCGTCAGCAGCAGCGTGATCATCGCTGCCTTCTCGACCCGGACGTCGAAGAGATACTTGCCGACCGCGCTCCAGTCGTAGGCGCTGTTGGTGGCCGCTCCGTAGATCAACAGGAACAGCAGGATGAGCACCAGTGCGGCCGCGATCCATCGCCCCGGCCGCCGTAGCGGTACTGCCTGGATCAGCTCCGGGTGAGCGGCCCGCTCACCCTCCGGCGCCGTCGACACCTCAGCTGGACGCAGCGTTGATGGTGGCCTGGGTCAGCGCACCGGTCTCGACGCCCCACTTGGACAGGATCTGCTTGTACGTCCCGTCGTCCATCATCGCCTGGATCGCCTTCTGCAGGGCCTGCTGCAGACCACTGTTGGTCTTGGCCACGGCCAGACCGTACGGGGCGGCCCCGTAGACGTCACCGGACACGGTCAGCTTGCCCTTGGACTGCTTGACCGCGTACTGGGTGATCGGGGAGTCGGCGTCGAAGGCGGCCGCCTTGCCCAGGATGACGGCCTGGTTGACCTGGTCCTGGTCGTCGATCTTGAGGATCGTGATCGCCTTCTTGCCGGCCTTGGTGCAGGCCGCACTCTTGGCCGGCAGGTCGTCGGTCTGCTCGGTGGTGCCGGTCTGGACCGCAATGGTCAGGCCGCAGGCGTTGTCCGGGTCGACCGTCTTGCCGGCCGGCGCGGCGAACTGGATGCCCGCGGTGTAGTAGTTGATGAAGTTGACCTGGGCCTCGCGTTCCTTGGTGTCGGTGAACGAGGACATGCCCACGTCGAACTTCGAACCCTTGACGCTGGGGATGATCGTCGCGAAGTCGGACTCGGTGTAGGTGGTCGTCAGGCCCAGTTCCTTGGCCACGCCATCGAGGAAGTCGACCTCCCAGCCGATGATCTTGCCGGCCGGGTCCTTGTACTCGTTCGGCTGGTACGGCACGTTGATGCCGACGTTGAGCTTGCCGGCGCTCTTGATCGAAGCCGGCAGCAGCGCGATGGCGGCGTCGTTCTTGCTGATCGCGCCGACCGTCGCACTCGTGGTCGGCGGGGTCGCGTTGTTGTTCTTGCTGTTGTCCACGCAGCCGGTGAGCGCGAGCGCACCGGCGGTGAGGACGGCTGCCGCCATTGCAGAACGTCGGATCGACAAGGTCTTCCTACCTTCGACTCGGGTACTCGATTTCGCCGAACTCTAGGCGGCCCAGATGGCGTTCGTGCAACGGGAGGGGCCTCGAAACCCAACCGTAACCGCGTCTCCCATCGGTGCAGATCTGTACAAATCCCAACGCTGGGTCGCGTTGTTGTACACCATTCTCTTACCGAGTCTCTTGCTGAGAGCGGGTTCATGGGCCATTTCGTGTGTACCGAGCAACAGTTTGTATGCAATATGCTGAGACGCCTGGCTGCCGGCCGGGGTGGCTCGAACGGCTCGTGCGAACGGGTAGGACGTAGCGGGGACGGTCAGGAGGCGTCAGATGGCCAAGGCCGCTGAAACGGCGTACGCGCGCATCCGCGCCGGCATTCTCAATGGTGAGTTCGGCCGCGGCCAGCGGCTGCGCGAGGAGAAGCTGGCGCTGCAGGCCGGGGTGTCGCGCACGCCGGTCCGCGAGGCGCTGCGCCGGCTGGCTGCCGAGGGCCTGGTCGAGTTCATCCCGAACCGGGGTGCTCGCGTGACGGCGTGGTCCGGTCAGGAGCTCGACGACCTATACGACATCCGGGCCCTGCTCGAGAGTTACGGTGCCAAGCTGGCTGCCCGGCGGGCCAGGCCCGAGGAGCTGGCGGAGCTGGAGACCCGGGCTAAGAAGATGGATTCGCTCATCCGCCGGGGCGCATCGCCGGCCGATGAGCTGATGGTGCTGAACGGCGACTTCCACCGGCTCATCGTGCAGGCCGCACGCAGCCCACAGCTGGACAGCATGGTCCGCGGCATCATGGACGTCCCGTCGATCTACCGGACGTTCCACCGCTATTCACCGTCCCGGATGCGGGCCAGCGGTCAGCATCACCTGGAGTTGGTCGAGGCGATCCGGACCGGCGACGGCGACCGGGCCGAGGCAGTCATGCGGGCTCACATCCTGGCCGCCAAGACTGCCGTCCGGCAATCCATCGATGACGAGCAGGACGTCGAACGGGCAGCGGACCGACCAGCCGGCCCGAGCTAGCGTCGCCTGAGTTTGACCTTGTAATACAAGCGCAGCACGGAATCGATGATCAAGAACGCGAAGATAGTGACGAAGATCAGCACGCCGGTGGCGGCGGCGAGCCGGAGCCACAGCGTGTCGTCGGAGTTGTCGGTGAGGAACTGCCGCACGGCCAGAACCACCCCGACCAGCAGGCCGAGCAGGAATGAACGGTTGGTGCTGCGCACCTCCCGCGGGTCGCGGGCAGCGTTGGTGTTCTGCAACATGCCGCGCCCGGACCAGCGTGGTCGGGTCATGCCACCACCCTCCGCCGTCGGTCACGGCCGGACAAGAGCCGGACTCAGACGGCCAGTTCGCCCAGCTCCGACCATTCGGTACCGGCCGCCGAGGTGTTGATGATCCGCGGCGTCTGGACCAGGTGGGGTGGCAGCTCGATCCGCGCGGCCTGGAAATGCGCCGACTGCACATGCGCAGCACCGGCTTCGTCGTCCCGGAAAGCCTCGATCAACACGTACTCCGCCGGATCGTCCAAGCTGCGGGACCAGTCGAACCACAGGCACCCGGGTTCGCTCCGGGTGGCCTGGGTGAAGCCGGCCGCGACCTGCGGCCAGGCGTCGACCGACTCCGGTTTCACCTTGAACTTCGCGGTGATCACGATCATGGCGAATCTTCCTCCTCCAGACAAACGCAGACACGGTCACCCCGTCGCGCCGTTCGACGCGTACCTGTGGCGTGACCAGCGTCGTCAGCTTGACCGATACCGTCCTGAGCACGCAACCGCAAGAACGCGCTACCACAGCAGGCTGCGCTCCCGCTGACGATCAACCGGTCGCCACCGAGCGCACCAGGTCCCGTAACCAGACGTGCGCCGGATCGCGATTGAGCCGTGGATGCCAGGTCATCGAGTACTGCAACGGTTCGATCTCCTTCGGTGCGGCCACCACCGCGAGGTCGGCACTCGGTTCGGCGATGCCGGCGGGCACGGTGGCGACCAGGACCGTGCCGGGGACGGCCAGCGGGGCGGCGGCGTGATAGGGGACGGTCAGGCTGGCCCGGCGCGGACTGCCCAATGATTGCAGGCGTTGGTCGATTGCCGGCTGCAGTCCGCGCTCGGTCGCGACGACGACATGGGAGCAGTCCAGGTACTCGGCCAGGGTCAGCCGGCGCCGTCGGGCCAGCGGATGGTCGGCTGATAGCACGCACACGAACTGCTCGGTGAACAACCGTTGCGAGCGAAGCTGGGCCGGCACGCTGGCCCCGAAGAAGGCCAGGTCGAGTACGCCGCGGTCGACGTCGTCGAACACGCCGTCATGCCAGGTCTCGAACCGCAGCGTGGAATGCGGCGATTCCGCGAACAGCCGCCGGAACAGTTCCGGCCCGAACCGGGACACCGCGTAGTCGGTGCCGGCCAACCGGAAGGTTTGGGCTGCTTCCCTCGGCTGAAACTGCTCCGGGGCGAACAGGGCATCGAGGCGTGGGACGAAGGCGGCCAACTCCCGCTGGATTCGTTCGGCTCGGGGTGTCAGGGCGTAGCCGTCCCGCCCGCGCACCAGCAGCTCGTCGTCGAGGGCTCGCCGCAACCGCTGCAGAGCCCGGCTCATGGCCGGCTGGCTGAGCCGTACCCGATCGGCCGCCCGGGACACATGCCGCTCGTCGAGCAGCGCGATCAGGGCGGGCAGCAGGTTGAGGTCGACGCTGTTGATATGTGTCGCACGCATGCTCAGGATGATAAACGTTCATTGGACACATGCTCAACGGATCGGGAGGCTGGATGACAGGGAGCTGAGCCATCAGGGCCGGTGCCGTCAGGACAGGGGAGAACGAGCATGACGCAGAACCGGGTGGCAATCGTGACCGGCGGCTCGCGGGGGATCGGGCGAGCCGTGGCCCAGCGCCTGGCCGGCGACGGCTTTGACGTGGTTATCGGCTATTCGGCCAACGCCGTCGAAGCCGAGGCCGTGGCCGGGCGAGTACGGGCCGGCGGCCGGCAGGCGCTGACCGTGCCAGCTGATGTGGCCGACGAGGTCGCAGTGGCCGACCTGTTCGAGCAGGCCGAACGGGTGCTCGGTGGTGTTGACGTGGTGGTGCACGCGGCCGGCCGGATGAGCCTGTCGACCGTGGTCGACCTCGACCTGGCAGTGTTGGACGAACTGCACCGGACGAACATTCGCGGCACGTTCGTGGTCGACCAGCAGGCGGCCCGGCGCATTCGTCGGGGTGGTGCGATCGTCAACTTCTCGACCTCGGTGGTCGGCACGTCCTTTCCGACCTACGGCGCCTACGTGGCCAGCAAGAGTGCGGTCGAGGGTCTTTCGATGATCCTGGCCCGGGAGCTGCGCGGTCGCGATGTCACCGTCAACGCGGTGGCGCCAGGACCGACCGCGACCGATCTCTTCCTGGACGGAAAGGACGATGCGACCATCGAACGGCTGGCCCAGGCGGTGCCGCTGGAGCGGCTCGGGCAGCCCGAGGACATCGCCGCGGTGGTGGCCTTCCTCTGCAGTCCGGCCGGCCACTGGGTCAACGGACAGACCGTCCGGGCCAACGGCGGTCTGGTCTGATGCGATCGGTCGTGCTGGTGACTGGCGCCTCCAGCGGCATCGGACGGCTGACCGCGATCGCGCTGGCCGAGGCCGGTCATCTCGTCTACGCCGGAATCCGGGAGACCGCGCACCGAAATGCCCCGGTCGTGGCCGAGCTGACGGAATTGGCTGCGAAACACAGCCTGAACCTGCGGTCGGTCGAGTTGAACGTGGTCTCCCAGTCCTCGGCGGATACCGCCGTTGCCGACCTGCTCGATGCGGAAGGGCGGTTGGACGTCGTCGTGCACAACGCCGGTCACATGGCCTTGGGACCGGCCGAATCCTTCACCCCACAGCAGTTCGCCGAGCTCTATGACGTGAACGTGCTCGGCGCCCAGCGGGTGAACCGGGCCGCGCTGCCCTACCTGCGGGCTCAGGGCGCAGGACTGCTGGTCTGGATCGGTTCGTCGAGCAGCCGGGGTGGCTGCCCGCCCTTCCTGGCGCCGTACTTCGCGGCCAAGGCCGGACTGGATGCGTTGGCCGTCAGCTATGCCGGTGAATTGATCCGATTCGGCATCGACACCAGCATCGTGGTGCCCGGTGCCTTAACCTCCGGTACGAACCACTTTGGGCATGCGGGCCAACCGGCCGACCCGGATCGGTCCGCAGCCTATGACGGCGCCTACGGCGAGCTCATGACCGAACTCCCGGCCCGGCTCGAGGCGCTGATCCCGACCGATGCCGACGTGGCCCGGGTGGCCGACGAGGTCGTCCGGATCGTCGATCTACCCGCTGGCACAAGACCTTTCCGGAGCCACGTCGACCCGAGCCGGGACGGCAGTGCGGTGGTGTCGGCCGTCGCGGACCGGATCCGGACCGAGTTCTACCACCGGCTCGGACTGTCCGATCTGCTGGCGCAGAACAGCTCTTTGTAACAACTCCAACCCCGCCTCTACCCGAGAAAAGGACCAGACCATGCCATTCGCCAACTTCAAGTTCCCGCAGGGCACTTTGACCTTTGAGCAGAAGGAAGAAATCATCCACAAGACCACCGACCTGTTCGCCTCCTACTTCGGTGAGGGCGTCCGGCCGTACTCGATGGTGCTGGTCGACGAGGTGGTCGACGGCGGTTGGGGCCGGGCCGACGAGACCCTGACCATCGCCAAGATGCAGGCTCGACCGGACGCCTGAGCGACGCTGCCGGACGGGGGTGGTTGCCGGCTTCGTTATGGTCGCGGCATGACATGGCAACCGGACGTCCTCGGCCACGGCTATCACCAGCTCGTGTTCGACCTCGGTGACGACCCGGACGGCGAGGGCCACATCGATGCGGTGCTGGTCCGGCGCGAGCCCGGGTCGGGCGAGCAGGTTCGCGGAGCCATGCTGTACGTCCACGGCTTCGCGGACTACTTCTTCCAGACCGAACTGGCCGACGCCGCCGCCGAACACGGGCTGGCCTTCTACGCCCTCGATCTGCGCAAGTGTGGCCGGTCGCGTCAGCCCGGACACACCGCGCACTACGTCTCCGACCTGGCGCTCTATGACGAGGAGCTCGAGCGGGCGCTGGCCGTCCTGGTCCAGGCCCACCCGGGGCTGCCGGTGGTGCTGGCCGCGCACTCGACCGGCGGCCTGATCCTGCCGCTCTGGCTGGACCGGCGCCGAGCCGCCGGCCAGGTCGAACCGGTCGTCGGCCTGGTGCTGAACAGCCCGTGGCTTGATCTGCAAGGCAAACCGGTCAATCGGAGCATGCTGACCCAGGCGCTGCGCGGCCTGGCCAAGATACAGCCCAAGCGGGCGTTGCCCACCCCGCTCGGGGTGTACACCGAGACCCTGCACCGCAGCGCTCGGGGTGAGTGGGACTTCGATCTGGCCTGGAAGCCGCTGGCCGGCTTCCCGGTCACGATCGGCTGGCTGAACGCGGTACGGCGGGGCCAGGCCCGGCTGCACCGCGGGCTGGACATCGGTGTGCCGGCGCTGGTGTTGCGTTCGAACCGGACGCACTACGCCAAGGACTACTCCGACGCCAGCGACCGGGCCGACACCGTGCTCGACGTCGGCCAGATTGCCCGCTGGGCCGGTTGTCTCGGCGGCCCGACGGTGGTCGAGCCCATTCCGGACGCTCGGCACGATGTGTTCCTGTCGATCCCGCAGGCGCGCCAGTACGCCTACCGAGTGCTGGCCGACTGGCTGACCGGACACGGCTTTCCCTCGCTGAAGAAGGGCTGATCGTCGTGAACACGCCGACCGGCGACACCGTGCGCTGGGGCATTGCCGGTCCAGGCCGGATCGCGGACAAGGTCGCAGCCGACTTCTCGCTGGTCGAGCATGCCGAATTGATCGCGGTCGGCTCGCGGTCAGCCGACCGGGCGCAAGGCTTCGCCGACAAGCATCTGATCCCGCACGCGCACGCCTCCTACCGGGCCTTGATCGAGGACGATCAGGTGGATGCGATCTACCTGGCCACACCGCATCCGCAGCACCACGCGATTGCCCTGGCCGCCATCGAAGCCGGAAAGGCGGTGCTGGTCGAGAAGGCGTTCACCGCGACCGTGACCGGCGCGCAGCAGGTCATCGCAGCCGCTCGGGAACGCCAGGTGTTCGCGATGGAGGCGATGTGGACCCGGTTCCAACCGGCCAACCGTCAGGTCCGAAGCTGGATCGAGGACGGCGCCATCGGTGACATCCGGACTGTGCAGGCAGACCTTGGCGTGAACCCCACGTTCGATCCGTCCGATCGGCTGTTCGCCAAGGATCTCGGCGGCGGCGCGCTGCTCGACCTCGGGGTCTACGTGGTGTCATTCGCCCAATGGATGCTGGGTGAACCGGAACGCATCAGCACCAACGGCAGCATCGGCAGTACCGGGGTCGAGCTCGACGCCGACCTGCTGCTGAGCTACTCCGGCGGCCGCTCCGCCTTGCTGACCTGTTCCTTGCACACGCCGATGCCCGGGGCGGCGCGCATCCTGGGCGGTGCGGGCTGGATCGACGTGCGGCCGAGATTCCATCACCCGACCGAGGTCATCCTGCATCGCCACGGCGCCGAACCGGTCGCGGTGACGGCCCGGCCCCGTGGCGGTGGCTACTCGCACGAGTTGGCCGAGGTCACCGAGTGCGTGCGGGCCGGCCGGACCGAGAGCGAGGTCATGCCGTTGGACGACACCCTGGCCGTGCAACGGATTCTGGAAACGGCGGCCGGCCAACTCGGCCTGGAATGGCACGAGGCATCCGTCGAGCTCTGACCCAGCACCCGACCGAGGAGATTCGAGATGACCGAACCACTGCGCAGCGACTACGCCGACGTCAACGGCGTCAGCTTGTACTTCGAGACCTACGGCAACCAGGCCGGCAGCCCGTTGGTGCTGTTGCACGGCGGCCTGATGACGATCGACCTGAGCTTCAAGACCCTGATCCCAGGATTGTCCGAGCGGCACCTGGTGATCGGTGTCGAGGCGCAGGGGCACGGGCGGACCGCCGACATCGACCGCGAGATCACCCCGGCCAACAGTGCGGCCGATGTGGTCGGGTTGCTCGATCACCTCGGCATCGATCGGGCGCACGTGCTCGGCCACAGCATGGGCGCGGCCACCACCCTGGAACTTGCGGTTCGGCACCCCGCCCGGGTCCGTTCGGTGGTGCCGATCTCGGCGTCGGTTCGTCCGGACGGGATGCATTCGGACTTCAGCTCGCCGGAACGGATGGCGGTCTCGACCCGGATGCCCACCCAGGCCGACTTCGTCGCGATGACCGAGGCCTACGAGCGGTTGTCACCGCACCCGGAGAAGTTCACCGAGTTCATGCAGGCCATGAGTGCCTCGGCGGCGGACCTGCAGGGCTGGACGGATGACGAACTGGCCGCCATCAGCGCGCCGGTGCTCATCGTGCAGGGCGATCACGACTTCGTCACCAATGCCCATGCCGCGTTGATGGCCGAGCTGATCCCGGGCGCCAAGCTGGCGATCCTGCCGGGGACGACGCACATGGCGGCAACCGCCAGGCCGGCCTACCTACTGCCGATCCTGGCCGACTTCTTGGACTGAACCAGGCTTCTGGGCAGACCGGCCCGGGCCGCGATCCGGTCCGGGCAGCGCCAGGTGCACCAGTCCGGCCGCGGCGATGCCGATCAGCAGGCTGTCCAGGTAGTGGCAATACATCGCGCCGAGGTAGGACGGTCCGCCCCAGGCGTTGGTGGTGAAGTTCGGATCGAGACCGGCTAGGACCTGTTCCCCGGCCCGCCACCAGCAGTAGAGCAGCATCAGCGCCGGCAGGGTGGCCAGGCTGAGCCGGATCGTTCCGGCGTCGCGGATGCGGTGTTCGGCGATCCGGCCGAACGGGGCGGTGAACAGCGGCCGGCCGGGCCGCCATCGGCGCCAGGCCAGGAAACCCACAACCAGGGTCGCGGTCAGGACCAGGTGGATCGTCCAGGCCGAAGTGCCACTGGAGTGGTGCTGCCGGGTGGGTGAGCGGTGGGCGTACTCGATGCCACCGCTGAGCACTCCGATCCCGAAGAACACCGAGTAGAGGCTGGTCAGGCGCACCGATAGATCGAATCTCGTCATGCGACAACGGTGCAATCCGGAACGCCGGTGGCGCGTCCAGCCTGAGCCCGAACCGGTCCTCGTGCGGTAGCTGGACGCGCCCGGTTGCCTCGATCGCCAGACCGATCAGCGGTTCATCCTCGCGGTGGATGCCCTGGTTCGGACGGGTTGTTAGCGTCGGTTCGTGCGTACCGGACGAACCGTCATCCCGGAACTGGCCGTGGCCGTCGGTTCATTCCTGCTCTTCACGTTGCCGGTGCTGCTGAG
>CAZZZW010000114.1:5120-11834 GCA_964658795.1 Phormidium nigroviride PCC 7112 | reverse complement strand
GGCTGGGACTGCTGTGGCGGATGGGGCTGATGTTGCGCCGGCGGCGGAGTTTCAGCTTCGGTCTGCGGGGCAATCGGGTAGTTCGGCGGCGGGTAGGACGGCTGGCCGTACGGCTGCTGCGGCTCGTTCATCGAACTCTTCTCGCCTCTCTGCTGATCCGACGCTCGCGGGTGCGTGGAGATTCCGGCTGACAGCGTCTAGCTGATATCAGCGTTCTACCCAGCTCGGGCCCGGATCATGCCCGCCATAAGGTTGGCGTTGCGATATCCGGCCTGAGTGCCGGGCAAAACGCCGAAAGCGGACCCGGGGTGGGAGGACCCGCACGGACCGGGTGTCAGCCGGAGAAGACGGCGAACCAGACGGCGACGTAGTGGCAGGCCGCGGCCAGCAGGGTGCAGAGGTGAAATACCTCGTGATAGCCGAAGGTGTTCGGGAACGGGTCCGGGCGCTTGAAGCCGTAGGCCAGCGCCCCGAGGGTGTAGAACACGCCACCGACGGCAAGCAGCACCATGGCCGCCACCCCGCCCTGGTGCAGGATCTCGGGCAGCACGAAGACCGCCACCCAGCCGAGCGCGATGTAGAGCGGCACGCCCACCCAGCGAGGTGCCTGGGGCCAGGCGTTCTTCATGATCACGCCGAACACCGCGCCGGTCCAGACCACCGTCAGCACCGCGATCGATTCGGCTTCGGGCAGGGTGAGCACGGCGAAGGGCGTGTAGGTGCCGGCAATGAAGATGAAGATCATCGAGTGATCGAGCCGCTTCATCACCCGCTGCCCGGTCGGACCCCAGCCTCGACGGTGGTACAGGGCGGACGTGCCGAAGAGCAGGGTTACCGTGATGGCGTAGATGCTGGTGGGGAGTGCGACCCGGTCACCGCGCACCGCGCTGGCCACCGAGATGAGTGCCGCGCCGGCCACGACCGAGACGATCGCGGCATACAGGTGCAGCCAGCCACGCAGCCGGGGCTTGCGCAGGAGGTCCAGGGGCAGGGCGTCGGTGGCGCTCATGGAGCAACGGTAGATGAGCGCGCCTGTGAACCACCCCGGAACCTCGGCAGTGGCGCCAAATGTTTACCTTCCGTCGTGTTAACGGCCGGCAACAGTTCGGCGCGTCGCTTGCCGTTTCGCTCAAGCCGCGTCGTACCGTTCCGATCAGATGGTCAGCCATCCTCTGGCTATCTGGGAGGTCCCCGAGTGGTGGTTACCAACGGGGGGCCGGCAGCGCTCCTCGTGCGGGGGCGTTCCGATCCCTCACCCACGGCAGACGGCGTTGCCACGTCTGTTGCACGGCACGAGGTCAGTGCCGGCCATCGCCCAGGAGCGTCCTGTGAGCTTTGACGAAACAACCACCACCGAAACCAGCCGCCGCACGTTCGTGATCGACACGTCCGTACTGCTGTCCGATCCCGGCGCCATCGCCCGCTTCGGCGAGCACGACGTGGTGCTGCCGCTGGTCGTCATCGGCGAACTTGAAGGCAAGCGCCACCACCCTGAACTCGGCTGGTTCGCTCGCCAGACCCTACGGCTGCTCGACGATTTGCGCATCAAACACGGGCGATTGGACAACGCCGTCCCGATCGGTGACGAGGGCGGCAGCCTGCACGTCGAACTCAATCACTCGGATTTGTCTTCACTGCCCGCCGGATTCCGGATCGAGACCAACGACTCGCGGATCCTCGCGGTGGCCTTGAACCTTGCCAATGAAGGCAAGGACGTGACCCTGGTGTCCAAGGACATGCCGCTGCGGGTCAAGGCCGCCGCGGTCGGTCTGCCGGCCGACGAGTACCGGGTGCACCCGGCGGTCGAGTCCGGCTGGACCGGCATGACCGAGGTGACCTTGTCCACCGAGGTGGTGGATTCCCTTTACAACGACGGGGCAATCGAGATCAGCGCGGTCGATGAGCTGCAGCCGATGGCCGAGCTGCCGTGCCACACCGGGCTGGTGTTGCATTCGGCCCGCGGCTCGGCGTTGGCTCGGGTCACGCCGGACAAGGAACTGAAGCTGGTGCGGGGCGACCGGGAGGCCTTCGGGCTGCGCGGTCGATCGGCCGAACAGCGGGTGGCGCTCGATCTGTTGCTGGACCCCGAGATCGGCATCGTCTCGCTGGGCGGCCGGGCCGGCACCGGCAAGTCCGCCCTGGCCTTGTGCGCCGGGCTGGAAGCGGTGATGGAGCGGCGGGCGCACAAGAAGGTCGTCGTGTTCCGGCCGTTGTACGCGGTCGGCGGCCAGGAGCTCGGCTATCTGCCCGGCAGCGAGAACGAGAAGATGGCACCGTGGGCCCAGGCCGTCTTCGACACCCTGGGTGCACTGGTGTCCAAGGACGTGATGGACGAGGTGATGGATCGCGGCATGGTCGAGGTGCTGCCGTTGACCCACATCCGTGGCCGCTCGTTGCACGATGCCTTTGTGATCGTTGATGAAGCTCAATCGCTGGAACGCAATGTGCTGCTCACGGTGCTGTCCCGGATCGGGCAGGGCTCGCGGGTGGTGCTCACCCACGACGTGGCCCAGCGCGACAACCTGCGCGTCGGCCGCCACGACGGTGTGGCCGCGGTGATCGAGGCGCTGCGCGGGCACCCGCTCTTCGCCCACGTCACGCTGACCCGGTCGGAGCGGTCCCCGATCGCCGCGCTGGTGACCGAGATGCTGGAAGACGTCGGCCTGTAGCTCGCTTTCCGTCCGCGAGTGGCTACTTATGTGCTCAGTGGCTAGAAATATCCAGCCACTCAAGCCAAAAGTAGCCACTCGCGGGGCGTTCACCTGAGCGTTGCCCATCGGTCAGCCCTGCGCCACCCGCGCTCGACAGACTCCGCTCAGGTCCGGCACCTCCGCCCGGGCCATGGAGGGGAGAACGATGAAGCTTCGACGTGGGCTCGCGGCCGTGAGTGTCGGTGTCACGGTACTGGGTGGCTCGGTGGTCACCGCCGGTGTGGCCCGGGCCCATCAGGCCGATCATCCGTTGCAGGCACGCAACGACAGCTACCTGACCACGGCCGGTCGTGAATTGCACTCGCGGGTAAGCGTGTTGTGCAACGACAGCGGCCGTCCGACCGCGATCGTGGCGCACACCCAGACCGCGCACGGCACGCTGAACCTGAACGACGACGGCACGTTCTCCTACGTCCCCGAAGCCGGCTTCACCGGAGTGGACAGCTTCAGCTACACCGTCAGCGACGCGGTGTCGCTCTACCGCACGCACGTCGCCCCGCTCGCCACCATCGGCGGGGTCACGATCACCGGTGGCGCCTACGGCTCGTCGCTGGCTCCGGTGCCCGGCTCCAGAGGAGAGTTCTACGGCCTGACCGACCGCGGCCCGAACGTCGATGGTCCGGACGGATCCAAGGTCGAGCCGCTGCCCGATTTCGATCCGGCGATTGGCAAGTTCAAGCTCGTGAACGGAAAAGCCCTTTTGGAAAGGACGATTCCGCTCCGGTCCGGTGACGGCACACCGTACAACGGCCGGGTCAGCACCGAGGCCAGCACCGGCGAGACGATCGAAGACCTCAACGGTAACAAGCTCGCGCCCAGTCCGTACGGTTACGACTCCGAGGGTCTGGTCGCACTCAAGGACGGCACCTTCTGGGTGTCGGATGAATACGGCCCGTACATCACGCACTTCGACCGGTGGGGTCGCCAGCTCGAGCGGCTGTCGCCGTTCAACTCCGGCCTGCCGGCCGAACTGAGGCTGCGTGTGCCGAACAAGGGCATGGAAGGTCTGACCATCACGCCGGACGGTAAAACGCTGGTCGGCATCATGCAGTCCGCCCTGCAGACCCCGGACCTGACCAAGAAGCCCAGCAACGTGGCGCCACTGCGCATCGTCACCTACGACTTGGGTTCGCATGCGACGCACGAATACCTTTATCTGTTGGATGATCCGAAGCTGCACAGCGGTGCGGTCAGCGAGATCACCGCACTGTCCAACACCACCTTCGTGGTCGACGAGCGGGACGGCAAGTTCGAGCCCGGTGCGTACAAGAAGCTGTTCAAGATCGACCTGACCGGTGCAACCGATGTCGGCCCGAAGAGCACCGTGGCCGGTGCCACCTACGACCCGGCCAAGGGCGGATTGCTCGTCGGCAGCGGGCAGAAGTCGATCGAGGCGCTGACCGGCACCGACGACACCGCGACCTCGATGGCCGACTTGGCCGCGGTCGGCATCACCCCGGTGCAGAAGTCCCTCGATGTCGACCTCGGTGGCCTGCTGACCAAGCTCGACCCGACCGGCGGCTTCTTCGGCCACGACAAGGTCGAGGGTGTGGCCACCACCGACGGCGGCAAGACGCTGACCATCAGCAACGACAACGACTTCGGTATCGACGCCGTGGCCAACGCCTCGGCGCCGTACACCCTGCATGCCAAGACCCTGCCGAACGGTCAGCAGGACGACGGCGAGTATCTGACCATCGACACCACCAAGCTGAACAACGCCCCGAGCACGGCCACGGTCCAGATCTTCGTGGTGCCGGCCGACATCAACCGGTAAGTTTCGGTACCCGGCTTGAACGACGAGTGATCGGTTAGCGCACGAGTGATCCGTTACAACTGATCATTCGAGGTAGAACTGATCACTCGTCGTCCACGGTCGGCTTCACGACTGGCGGCGTCTGGCCCGCAAGCGTTCGAAGAAGCCGGCCGTGGCGATCGCGGTACCGACCGACTCCGGCCCGGACTTGCCCTGCAGCTCACCGGCGATCAAGCCGGCGGCCAGGCCATCGAGCTGATCGGCGCACTGCGGGCACAGCTGTCGTCCAGTGATGCTCTTCCGCTTCGGATCAGCGGTGCGTTTGCGACAACTCTGACAGGTGGCCATGTCGGCCATGATCACCGCAACCGGTCGCCCGCGCAAGCAGATCGCCAGCAGATCAGGCCGGGGCGTCGATGGCGGGCAGGCCGTCGATGGACTCCGGATTGCGGACGTGGCCCTTACCCTCGTAATGCCCGACGCCGCGCTTCTCCTGGTGCAGGTCAAGCACGTCGCGGTCGGCCACGAAGTCCATGAACGGGATCGAATAGCCGCAGGAGTCCTGCACCCGATCGAGATCGACGACGATGATGGAGCGCTGGCCGACCGTGCGGTCCTTGGGAAAATGCCCGCGCAGCGCAGCGAATTCCGGATCGTCGGCCAGCACGTACCGGCCCCGGCCGTAGAGCCGGATGATGGTCGGCCGACCGGAGAACGCCGTGAACATCAGGGTGATCCGGCCGTTCTCGCGCAGGTGGGCGATCGTCTCGCCACCGGAGCCGAAGTAGTCCAGGTAGGCGACCAGGTACTGGTCGAGTACGGCGAAGGTGCCGGCCATGCCCTTGGGTGAGACGTTGACGTGGCCGTCGGCGGTCAGGGGCGCACTGGCCACGAAGAACATCGGCTGCTTCATCAGCCAGCCGGCCAGCTTCGGTGACACCCCGTCATGCACCTTCACAACGACTACTCCTCGGGCTTGGTCATCGACAGCACGTCCAGCACCTGACTCCTCGGACCGGCTACCCGGTGGGCTTCGTCATCGACAGCACGTCCAACAGCTCGTCCAGCTTCGCCTCGGTGAGGGCGCCCGATTCGATGTGCCCGCGCTCGATCACCACCTGCCGGATGGTCTTGCGCTCGGCCAGTGACTGCTTGGCGATCTTGGCCGCCTCGTCGTAGCCGACGTAGTGGTTCAGCGGCGTGACGATGGACGGCGAGGACTGTGCGTATTCCAGGCACCGCTCCACGTTTGCCTCCAGTCCGGCGATGCAGCGATCGGCGAACAC
This sequence comes from Phormidium nigroviride PCC 7112, assembly GCA_964658795.1. Taxonomy (GTDB): domain Bacteria; phylum Actinomycetota; class Actinomycetes; order Mycobacteriales; family Jatrophihabitantaceae; genus Jatrophihabitans_A. The sequence goes on along the minus strand of CAZZZW010000114.1, from coordinate 6,081 downwards.
CCGAGAAACATTGGCGATCAGCCGTACCGACTCCAGCACGTTGCGGGCCATCACCGGCAGCATCACGTTCAGCTCGAAGTTGCCCGCCGCGCCGGCGAAGGCGACCGCGGCATCGTTGCCGACGACCTGGGCCACGACCTGGCAGACCGCCTCGCACAGCACCGGATTCACCTTGCCCGGCATGATGGAACTGCCCGGCTGCAGGTCCGGCAGGAACAGCTCGGTCAGGCCGGTCCGCGGGCCGGAGCCCATCCAGCGGATGTCGTTGCTGATCTTGTTCAGGCTTACCGCCACGGTACGAAGGGCGCCGGACAGCTCGACCAGACCATCCCGCGCGCCCTGGGCCTCGAAGTGGTTGCTGGCCTCCGTCAACGGCAGCCCGGTCTCCGAGGCGATCAGGGCGATCACCTCGGCCGCGAAACCGGCCGGGGCGTTGATGCCGGTGCCGACCGCGGTGCCACCGAGCGGCAACTCGGCCACCCGCGGGATGGTGGCCTGGACTCGGTCCACGCCGTACCGGATCTGGGTCGCGTAGCCGGCGAACTCCTGACCGAGGGTCACCGGGGTGGCATCCATCAGGTGGGTCCGGCCGGACTTCACGACGTCGGCGAAATCGGCTGCCTTGCGCTCGAGCGCGGCGGCGAGGTACTGCAGCGACGGAACCAGGTCGGATACGACGGCCTTGGTCGCGGCGACGTGGATGGCCGACGGGAACTGGTCGTTGGAGGACAGCGGATCGTTGACGTCATCGTTGGGGTGGACGTTGTCACCGAGACGGTCGGCCGCCAGCGAGGCCAGGACCTCGTTGGCGTTCATGTTGGACGAGGTGCCGGAGCCGGTCTGAAACACGTCGATCGGGAACTCGGCGTCCCAGTCGCCGCGGGCGACCTCGGTGGCCGCGGCTGCGATCGCCTCGGCCTTGGTGCCATCGAGCAGGCCGCGCTTGGCCCGCACCCGGGGG
>CAZZZW010000114.1:0-5110 GCA_964658795.1 Phormidium nigroviride PCC 7112 | reverse complement strand
ACCCCGCTCGACTCCGCCACTGAAATCTTCCGCGGCCAGCCCGGCGATCAGCTCCCGCTCGATCGGCTGGCCCGAGATCGGGAAGTTCTCAACCGCACGCTGTGTCTGGGCTCGCCACTTGGCCGCGGCCGGAACCCGGACCTCGCCCATCGAGTCCTTCTCGACCCGGTACTCGCTGTTGCTCTGCTCAGACATGGTGTGCGAACGCTCCCTCTTCAAGGCTGGCCGGCGGCTCGGTCTCGCTGACGAGCCTAACCAGAGCACGCCCGCGAAGCGCCAGGTAGTACGGCTCGGGTGGCGGGATTAACTGCTACTGCTGCCAGCCCTGCTGCGGGCCGGCCGGCTGCTGCGGATGCTGCTGCCAGCCCTGCTGGGTGGGCTGCTGCTGCGGCGCCGACTGCTGGGGCTGGTGTTGCGGTGCGGGCTGCTGCTGCCCAGGCTGGCCGTAGCCGAGCTGCACCGCGGTCTGCTTGGCCGCCTCGGTGACCGGGATCGCGACCACGGCGGTGCCGTAGGCGCAGATCTCGCTCCAGTTGCCGCCGAGTTCGGTGGTGTCGAAGCGCATCGCGATCAGGGCGTTGCCGCCGCGGGCTTGGGCCTCGGCGAACAGCCGGGTCATCGCCTCGTTTCGGCTGTCGATGACGTTCTTGGTCATGCCGGCCAGCTCGCCGCCGACCAGGGACTTGAAACCGGCCCCCATCTGGGAGAACGCGTTGCGGGAGCGCACGGTCACGCCGAACACCTCGCCGCAGACGCGCTGGATCTCCCAGCCTGGGATGTCGTTCATGGTCACGCACAACATGGATTTCGCCTTTCCACCCGATGATCGAGTTGAGCCCGCCTCTAGTTGCGGTCGAAGTCCACCGCAGCATAGGCGCGCAACTTGGACAGTTGATGTACGGACTCGATGTTGCGGATGGTGCCCGACTTGGACCGCATGACGATGGACGAGGTGTGCACCCCGCCCCGGTCGTAGCGGACGCCGGCGGCCAGTTCGCCGTCGGTGATGCCGGTGGCGCAGAAGAACACGTCCTCACCGGCCACCAGGTCTGCGGTATGCAGGACCCGGGACAGGTCGTGGCCGGCGTCGAGGGCCTTGCGTCGTTCGTCCTCGTCACGGGGCCAGAGCCGGCCTTGGATCGCACCACCCATGCACTTGAGGGCGGCGGCGGCGATGATGCCCTCCGGGGTGCCGCCGATGCCGAGTAACAGGTCGATGCCGGTGCCGTTCTGGGCGGCCATGATCGCACCGGCCACGTCGCCGTCGGAGATGAACTTGATCCGGGCCCCGGCCTCGCGCACGGACTTGACCAGGTCGGCGTGCCGAGGGCGGTCCAGGATCACCACGGTGACGTCCTCGGGGCCTCGGCCGCCCTTGGCCTTGGCCACCCGTTGGATGTTGGTCCGCACCGGCGCGGTGATGTCGATGACGTCGGCCGCCTCCGGCCCGGTGGCGATCTTCTCCATGTAGAACACCGCCGACGGGTCGAACATGGAGCCTCGCTCGGCGACCGCGATCACCGCGACCGCATTCGGCATTCCCTTTGCCATCAAGGTGGTTCCGTCGATCGGGTCGACCGCGACATCGCATTCGGGCCCGGTGCCGTCGCCGACCCGTTCGCCGTTGTAGAGCATCGGGGCCTGGTCCTTCTCGCCCTCACCGATGACGACCACGCCGTCCATCGCGACGGTGCCGATCAGGGTGCGCATCGCGTCGACGGCCGCGCCATCACCGCCGTTCTTGTCGCCCCGGCCGACCCAGCGGGCCGCGGCCATGGCTGCCGCCTCGGTGACCCGCACCAACTCCAGGGCCAGGTTGCGATCGGGCGCCTGCCGCTGTACTGCGAGCTCGGGTGGAACCGAACTCGCTCCGGGACTGATCGGTTCACTCATCCGGCGCACCTTTCTGGTCGTCAAATGCTGACCAAACCCTATCGTTGCCGCGCCACCCGGGATGCGGCGCGGTTATCGATATCGCTTTCAGCGGGTAGGAAGGGGATAGGTGAACAGACACCGACCGCGGTTGGAACGGAGCGTTACGTGGCCGGCATCTTCGTCCGGAAGTCCATCGAACAGTCCAAGGACGACGGCAGCAGCACCGACGAACACTCGCTCCGCAAGAGCCTGAGTGCCTTCGATCTGACCGTCTTCGGCGTGGGCGTGGTGATCGGCACCGGCATCTTCGTGCTCACCGGGGTGCAGGCCCACGTGAACGCCGGGCCGGCCATCGGGATCTCGTTCGTCCTGGCCGCGGTCGCCTGTACCTTCGCCGCCCTCTGCTACGCCGAGTTCGCGGCGTCGGTGCCGGTCGCCGGTAGTGCCTACACCTTCAGCTACGCGACCCTGGGCGAGGTGGTGGCCTGGATCATCGGCTGGGACCTGGCCCTGGAACTGGCCCTGGGCGCGGCGGTGGTGTCCAAGGGCTGGTCCGGGTACTTCCAGGACCTGTTGAGTCTGCCGTCCTCGATCTCCGGCGATGGGTCGCACTTCGACATCGTGGCCGTGCTGATCGTGGCCGCCGTGACGATCTTGTTGTTGCTGGGCACCAAACTGTCCGGCCGGGTCACCGCGGTGATGGTGGTGATCAAGGTCGCCGTCGTACTTTTCGTCATCGTCGCCGGGCTGTTCTACGTCAAGAGCGCGAACTACCACCCGTTTCTGCCGCACTCCCAGCCGGCCGACAAGGGCGCGGGTGGAAGCCAGCCGTTGCTCCAGGCCGTCCTCGGGATCGCGCCCGGGCACTTCGGCCTCTGGGGCGTCATCGCGGCAGCTTCACTGGTGTTCTTCGCCTACATCGGCTTCGACATCGTGGCCACCTCGGCCGAGGAGACCAAGAACCCGCAGCGCGACATGCCCCGCGGCATCATCGGCACGCTGGTGATCTGCACCATCCTCTACATCGCGGTGTCCACCGTGGTCGTCGGCATGCTGAAGTACTCCGACGATCGGCTGAACTCAGCCGCCCCGTTGGCCGAGGCGTTCAAGTCGGTGGGGGCCGACTGGGCCGCTCGGCTGGTCAGCTTCGGCGGCATCCTCGGCATCACCACGGTGATCATCGTTCTGATGATGGGACAATCTCGGATCCTGTTCGCGATGTCGCGGGACGGCCTGCTACCCAAGGCGATGTCGTCGGTCAATCCGAGGTTCGGTACGCCGTGGATCACCACGATCATCACCGGCATCGTGGTGGCCGTGCTGGCCGCGTTCATCTCGCTGGAGAAACTGTCCGAACTGGTCAACATCGGCACCCTGTTCGCATTCGTGGTGGTGTCGATCGGGGTCATCGTGCTGCGGCACACCCGTCCGGACCTGGAACGGCCGTTCAAGGTGCCGGGCGTCCCGTGGCTGCCGATCATCTCGGTCATCGCCTGCGCCTGGTTGATGGTGAACCTGCCGGTCGACACCTGGATCCGGTTCGCGATCTGGTTGGCCGTCGGCATGATCATCTATTTCGCCTACGGCTACCACCACAGCCGGGTCCGGCAGGAGGCCGAGAGCTCGCCGTCCGCGGCCGTGTGATGATGGATGGGTGACCCGGCCGCTGACCTCCCAACAACGTCAGCGGCTGCGTACGCCGGCCAATCTGTGGCGGGCGCTGATCCCGCTGGTGGTGATCGTCGGCCTGCTGGTGCTCTACGAGCGGGCGGGCCAGCCGCACTCGGACGGCGTGCATGTCATCGACCCGTCCGGGGCGGTGGCTGCGGCTCGGCAGCAGGCCGGTTTCGACATCGAGGTGCCGGCCGGGCTGCCGACGACATGGCGCCCGACGTCGACCGAATACGTGCCGGCCAGCGGCGCCTCGGCACCGACGTTCCGGATCGGGTACGTGACGCCGGCCGGCAAGTACGCCGAGTTCCTGGAGAGCGACGACGCGGCCGATGCCGTCGCGGCGCAGTACGGGCCGTTGACCACGCAGGGATCGACGCCGGTCGGGTCGACCACCTGGACCAAGTTCCAGACCTCGGACGGTAAGACGCTGTTACGGCACACGTCCGGCAAGGTGACCGTGCTGGTGACCGGCAATGCCGGTCTGGACGAGTTGACCCAGCTGGCCGCTGCGCTGCGTTGAGCTACTGCGGCCTGAGGTTTGCTACTGACGGTCCTGGCTAGTTGTCCTCGTCGGCGTCGCTGGTCGCGATCGCTTCGTCCAGCCGGGCGCGGGCCCCGGCCAGCCAGCGCTGGCAGATGCCGGCCAACTCCTCGCCCCGCTGCCACAGCGCCAGCGACTCCTCCAGTGGCTGACCACCGGATTCGAGCTTGCCGACGATCTCGCGCAGTTCGGCCCGGGCCTGCTCGTAACTGGGGTCGGTGGCCGCGTTGGTCTTGGGTTTGCTCATGATGCATCCACGCTAGCGGGTGTGGCCTCGGCGGCCTGGACCCGGACCGCGAACTCGCCGTCGGCCACCCGGGCATGCAGGTCGGTGCCGGCGACGGCCTGGTCCCGTTGCCGGATCACCTCGCCGTCGGCGTTCCACAGCACGGCGTAACCGCGATCGAGAACACGCTGCGGTGACAGGCTGATCACCCGCGCCAGCAACTGCTCGGTCTCGTTCTCGGCCAGTTCGAGCAACGTGGCCAGCCGGGTCCGGATCCGGTCCTGGGCCTGCGCGGCTTCGCGATCGCCGTTGTCCAGTTGCCGGACGACTGCGGCCCGCAACCGTTCGGGCAGACCGGCCATCAACTGGTACTCGTGCTCGAGCCGCCGCTGCACGCTGGTCCGAATCCGGGCGCGGGCATCGGACAACGCCCTGGTTTCTTCGACCAGATCCGGCACGATGCGTTTGGCGGCGTCGGTCGGGGTGGACGCGGCCAGGTCGGCGACCAGGTCCAGCAACGGCCGGTCGGTCTCGTGCCCGATCGCGCTGACCACCGGCGTGGTGAGCTTTGCGACGACCCGCAGCAGGGCTTCGTTCGAGAACGGCAACAGGTCCTCGACGCTGCCGCCGCCCCGGGCGATCACGATGACGTCGACGTCCCGGTCGGATTCCAGTCGCTGCAGGGCGTTGATGATCTCGGTGACGGCAGTATTGCCTTGCGTGGCAACGTTTTCCAGTACGAACTTCGCCGCCGGCAGTCGCCGGCGGGTGTTCTCCAGGACGTCGTGCTCGGC
>CAZZZW010000113.1:0-12030 GCA_964658795.1 Phormidium nigroviride PCC 7112 | reverse complement strand
CGCGCACGCCCCAGCCGAGGTTGACCGCGGTCGGCCGGGCGTCGAACAGCCGCTGCGCGGCGACGGCCAAGGCCGCATCCAGGTCCGCGTCGTCGCCGGCCCGGTCGGCGGCCAGCGCCATGCCGAAGGCACCGGCCACGCCCAGGGCCATCGCACCCCGGACCGCCAATGAGCGAATGTGCACCACCAGCTCGTCCACGCTGTCGATGTCGATGGTCACCAGCTCGCCGGGCAGCCGGGTCTGGTCGATGATCCGGATCCGGCCGTCCCGCCAGTCGATGGTGCGCACCTGCACACCCTAATAACCTGCACAACCATGGACATCGCCGCCGAGCTCGTCAGCTCCTGCCAGTACCTGCTGAGCTCCGGTCTGGTTCGTGGCACCTCTGGGAATGTCTCGGTCCGGCAGGGTGATCTGGTCCACGCCTCGCCGACCGGAGTGCCCTACGACCGGTTGCATCCGGCGTCGATCAGCGTGGTCAGGCTGGCCGACGGCGAGCTGGTCACCGGACTGGCGCCGACGTCGGAGCTGCCCCTGCACCTGGCCGTCTATCGCGCGCGACCGGACGTGCACGCGATCGTGCACACGCATTCGATGTTCGCGACCGTCTACGCCAGCCTGCACCGCACTATCCCGGCGGTGCACTACCTGCTGGCCCGTGCCGGTGGGCCACCGCCGGTGGCGCCGTACGCCCGTTACGGCTCGGCCGACCTGGCCGAGAACTGCGTTGTCACCTTGGGCGAATCTCGATCGGTGCTGCTGGCCAACCACGGTCTGATCACCGTCGGGGCCCGGCTGGCGGAGGCGATGGTGGCGGCTGAGGCGATCGAGTTCGTGGCTGAACTGGCCTGGCGGGCCGGACAGATCGGCCAACCTCGGACGCTGACGGAGCGCCAATTGGCCGAGGCCGCCGATGCCTTTGCCAGCTATGGCCAACCAGACAGCTGAGCCGACCGGGGCCGGCGTAAACTTAGCCTAGCTAACAATCACGATGACTCTCGGAGTGATGCGCCCTTGACCACGCCGGTCACGAAACCTTCCCGCTGGTCCAGTCTCAACGTCGACCGGGACCATCCCCGCTACAAATGGGTCGCGCTGTCCAATACGACCCTCGGCATGTTGATGGCGACGATCAACTCCTCGATCGTCATCATCTCCTTGCCGGCCATCTTCCGCGGTATCCACCTCGACCCGTTGGCGCCGGGCAACGTCAGTTACCTGCTCTGGATGCTGATGGGCTTCCTGCTGGTGACCGCGGTGTTCGTGGTGTCCTTCGGCCGGCTGGGTGACATCTACGGCCGGGTCAGGATGTACAACGCCGGGTTCGTGGTGTTCACCGCCGGCTCGATCCTGCTGGCGATCGATCCGCTGCGGGGCGCCGGCGGGGCGCTCTGGTTGATCGGCTGGCGGCTGCTGCAAGGGATCGGGGCGGCCATGCTGTTCGCCAACTCGACCGCCATCCTGACCGACGCGTTCCCGGCCAGCCGACGAGGAATGGCCTTGGGAATCAACCAGGTTGCCGCTATCGCCGGCTCTTTCATCGGCCTGGTGGCCGGCGGCCTGCTGTCCGAGGTGGACTGGCGGCTGGTGTTCTTCGTGTCTGTCCCGTTCGGGTTGCTCGGCACCATCTGGTCCTACCGCAGCCTGCACGAGCTCTCCAGCCGGCAGACCTCCAAGATCGACTGGGTCGGCAACGTTCTGTTCGCCATCGGCCTCACCGCGCTGCTGGCCGCGATCACCTATGGCATCCAGCCCTACGGCGGCCACAGCATGGGTTGGACGAACCCCTGGGTACTGGCCGGCCTGATCGGCGGGGTGGTGTTGCTGATCGCCTTCGGCATCGCCGAGACCAGGATCGACCAGCCCATGTTCGACATGCACCTGTTCGGGATCAAGGCATTCGCGGCCGGCAACCTGGCCGGGCTGCTGTCCTCGATCGCCCGCGGTGGCCTGCAGTTCATGCTGATCATCTGGTTGCAGGGAATCTGGCTGCCGCTGCACGGCTACAACTACTCCGACACCCCGCTGTGGGCCGGAATCTACTTGCTGCCGTTGACGATCGCGTTCCTGATCGTGGGTCCGGTGTCCGGCGCACTGTCCGACCGGTTCGGTGCCCGGACGTTCGCCACCGGCGGTCTGGTCCTGGTCGCGCTGAGCTTCCTCGGACTGCTGTTGCTACCCGTCGACTTCAACTACTGGGCCTTCGCCGGGCTGCTGGTGCTCAACGGCATCGGCTCCGGATTGTTCTCCTCGCCCAACACCACCGCGATCATGAATGCGGTGCCGGCCAACTCCCGCGGTTCGGCCTCGGGCATGCGGGCGACCTTCTTCAACTCCGGTTCCAGCCTGTCCATCGGGGTGTTCTTCTCCCTCATGATCGCCGGTCTGGCCTCGACCCTGCCGCACACGCTGCGGGACGGGCTGGCCGCGCACGGCGTCTCCAACGACCTGGCCACCCAGATCGGCAACCGGCCGCCGGTCGGCAGCCTGTTCGCCGCCTTCCTCGGCGACAACCCGATCCAGTCCCTCCTCGGCCCGGACGCGCTGTCCAAGCTCACGCCCCAGAACGCCAGTACGTTGACCGGCAAGGAGTTCTTCCCCCAGGTGATCTCCCAGCCGTTCCACCACGGTCTGATGATCGTGTTCAGCATGGCGATCGCGATGTCACTGGTCGGCGCCGCGGCCTCGCTGCTGCGCGGAAACCGCTATGTACACGAAGAAATCGCCGCCGGTGCTGAGGCCGGGGGCCTGGCCCTCGAGCCGGCAGGTGTTCAACCCGACCGGCCCTCCGCCAGCCGCCGATCGTGAGTGGCTATTTCGGTCGCCAGTGGCTGGAAATATTCAGCCACCCGGAGAATAAATAGCCACTCACGAGCGAGCACGAAAGAGCGGGAGCTGCCGGTCAGCGGCTGCCGAAGATCGGCGGCAGCAGGAAGAGCATGCAGGTCGACCAGGTCACATGGGTCAGGATCGGCGCGAGCAGGCCCCCGGAAGCTCGCCGCTGCAGGGCCAGCACCAGACCCAGGGTCAAGGCGGCGAACACCAGCATCGGATTGCCCGATGCGATCGTGGCGATCGCGTACACCACGGTGGTGATCGGAACCGGATGCCGGATCCCGACGGCGGCGTACAACGCCCCGCGGAAATAGACCTCCTCGGTGATGCCGTTGCCCACCGTGATCAACACCAGCAGCGGTAACGATCCCTTGCGAGCATGCTCGAGCACGCTCTGGGTGTAGTCGGCCAGCGGCCCGATCTCGCGAACCACCAACGCGCCCAGTACGAAAATCGCCGACGCGATCAGGCCGATGGCGATCGGGGTGATGATCGGTCGTCGTAGCCGGCCGCCGATGGCGATCCGGCCCAGATGCAGCGGGCCGGAGGCGAACCCGCCGATCACCCATACCGCGGCCAGCACGCCGGTCAATGGGTAGAACGCCGGATCACCCGGTTTCACCGCCAACGACACGCCCAGAACGGCGGTACCGACGATCAGCGTGATGAGCGAGACGATCCGGCGACGCCGGAACTCGGCGTCGGATTGCAGGTGATCCCGCGGCACCGGATCGATCAACGCCGGGCGCACGACCTTCTGCAACCAGGTCAGAGCAGAACTCATTCGGACGTCGATTTCGCCCGCTCAGCCTGCTCCCGATCCGCGATCGCGACCCGGACCGCATCGTCGTAACCCAGTGGCTGACCCGGCACGACCTGCTCGATGGACCGGTCGCGCACCACGACCTCGGTGGTCATCGAATCGACCAGGTTTCGCGCGGTCTTGATATCGACGTCGGTGACCAGAGCGAGCCAGCCGGAGGACAACCGCGGGGTCAGCAACGGCACGTGCAAGACCGGCAGCGTCCGCTTGTTCATCACCTTGGCCGCCCGGCGCAGCATGTCGATGTAACGCAGCACCTCTGGGCCGCCGATCTCATAGACCACGCTGTCCGGGTGCGGATCGTCCAGTACCCCGACCAGGTACCGGATCACGTCGCTCAACGCGATCGGCTGGGTCCGGGTGTTCACCCAGGCCGGCGCGATCATGATCGGCAGGTGGTCGACCAGCTGGCGGGTGATCTCCCACGAGATACCGCCGTGCCCGACCACCACCGCCGCCCGCAGCACCGTCACCGGCACCCCGGCCTCGGCCAGCAACTCCTCGACCTGCCGGCGGGAGCGCAGGTGGGGTGAGAGCTGCTCGTCCTCGGCGCCGAGGCCACCCATGTAGATGATCCGGTGCACGCCCGCCGCCGCGGCCTGTTCGCCGAAGGTGCGGGCCGCATCGGCATCCAGCTGCTCGAAGTCGTCGGAGTCCAGCGAGTGGACCAAGTAGTAGGCGGTGTCGACGCCGGTCAGCGGCTCGATCAGGCTGTCGGGCTCGGAGACGTCTCCGGCCACCGGCTCGCCGGCACCGGAGTAGTCATCCGGATGCCGGGTCATTGCCCGCACCGAATAACCCTGCTCGACCAGCTCCTGCGCCAGTCGGGAGCCGATGAAACCGGACGCGCCGGTGACCAGGATGAGTCGTGATTTCTCCGACGCCATCAGGCTTTATCGGACCTTCCGCGTGTGGCGGCCATAAAGTCCCTCACATTTCCTGCAAATGGAGCCAACGCGGCTCTTGTGCGTTCGGGCTCCTTGGTCTGAGGATACGTGCGTCCGGGCGACCGCTCGGACGTCCTCACCCCAAGGAGCCCGCATGAAGCGTGCTTTGACCTCCCGCTCCGCGCGTCTGGCGCTGGCAGCCGTCACCACGGTCTCGCTCGGCGCCGCGTTGTCGGTCTCGGCCACCACCCCGGCCGTGTCGGCAAGCCCCGCGCATCACACCGTGACCGCGATCCCGGCCATCACCGGCCACATCATGACCCGGACGCTGGCCAGCCCGCCGGACACGGCGTACTGCCAGGCCAACCTGGGCATCAACTGCTACTCGCCGATCCAGTACCAGAAGGCCTACGACCTGGCTCCGCTCTACAAGCTCGGGCTCAACGGCAAGGGCCGCACGATCGCCATCGTCGATTCGTTCGGCTCGCCGACGATCGCCAACGACCTACACGTCTACGACCAGAACTACGGAATCGCCGACCCGCCCTCGCTGAAGATCATCCAGCCGGTCGGTCCGGTGACCTTCGACAACACCGATGCCACGATGCTCAACTGGGCCGGTGAGACGACGCTGGACGTCGAGATCGCCCACACCATGGCCCCCGGGGCCAACATCCTGCTGGTCGAGACGCCGGTGGCCGAGACCGAGGGCGTGACCGGCCTGCCGGAGATGATGGCGGCCGAGAACTACGTGATCAACCACCACATGGCCGATGTGATCACCCAGAGCTTCGGGGCCACCGAGCAGACCTTCCCGTCCAAGCAGAGCCTGCTCGACCTGCGCGGGGCGTTCATGAACGCAGCCGCGCACGGCGTGACGGTGCTGGCTTCCTCCGGGGACAACGGCGCGACCAGTCAGGTCGAGGACGGCAGCAGCGACTACCCGTACCCGGTCAACTCGTGGCCGTCGTCGGACCCGCTGGTGACCAGCATCGGGGGCACCCAGTTGCACCTGGACGCGACCGGCAACCGGACGTCGCCGGACGTGGTCTGGAACGACGGCTACGGAGCCGGCGGTGGCGGCTTGAGCAGCGTGTTCGCACGGCCGTCCTACCAGGCCGGTGTCCGCTCGGTCGTCGGTGCTCAGCGCGGTACACCGGACATCTCGGCCAGCGCCGCGGTCGATGGCGCACTGATCGTCTACTACACCTTCGACCCGACCCGTCCGGGCTGGCACCTGGTCGGCGGCACCAGCGAGGCGTCACCGCTGTTCTCGGGCATCGTGGCGATCACGGCGCAGCTGGCCCACCACCGGCTCGGCCAGATCAACCCGGAGCTCTACACGCTCAACGCGCTGCATGCCAACGGCATCGTCGACGTGACCAGCGGAGACAACTCCTTCGCCGGCGTGACCGGGTACCCGGCCCTGAAGGGCTACGACCTCTCCACCGGCGTCGGCACCTTCGACGGGGCCCGGTTCGTGCCGCAACTGGCGCTGGCCAGCGTGTTCCACGTCGGCTGGTGACGTGATCTAGGTCGCGCACGACCGATGAGACCGCCCCCGAACCATGCCGGTTCGGGGGCGGTCGCCGTCTTACTCCGCCGAGAACGACGGCTCCTCATCGACCACAATTTGAGCATCTGGTAAAACATTTCTTGCGTAGCGGTTCAGCAGCGGAGCACTGCGCGAGCACCAATATCGGATCATGACTTCAAAGGGCCATGATGGAACAACACAGTGACATGGTGGAGCTGTCGCAAGGGTTCGCGCAGCTGTCGGGCGAGGTCCGTGCTGCCGGCGACACACCCGGCGCCCTGCAACGGATAGTCGACCTGGCCGTCAAGTCGGTCGACGAATGCCGCTACGCGACCATCGCGACCCTTCGCGCCCAGAGCGGTCAGCTGCTGGCCAGCTCAGAACCGACCGGCGCCAAGCTTGAGCAACTGCAGATCGAATTAGCCGAAGGCCCGAGCTGGGACGCGGCGCAACTGCCCGAGGCCCAGGTGCTGACGGACCTGATCTCGGAGTCCCGCTGGCCGCGCTTCGCCGCCGCTGCGGTGAAGCACACCGAGATCCGGACGGTGCTCGCGTTCAAGCTGTCCGATGCCACCGACACCGTGCTGACCATGTACAGCGACAGTGCCGACGGTTTCGGTGACGAGTCGATGAGCATCGCGACGATCTTCGCCTCCCAGGCCTCGACCCTGATCGCCCTGCTGGCCGCCGAGGACCATTCGGCCAACCTGGAGACCGCGCTGCAGAGCAGTCGCGAGATCGGGATGGCGCTGGGCATCCTGATGGCCCATCGCAAGATCACCAACGAGGTCGCCTTCGACCTGCTGCGCTCGGCCAGTCAGAACCTGCATCGCAAGCTGCGTGACGTGGCCAGTGAGGTGATGGAGACCGGGACGCTGCCCGACCTGCCCCACCGGCCGTCAGGCGAGTAACGCCGCCAACCTCATCGCGGCCGCCCCACCTGGCCACCACGAGGTCAGGCGAGTAACGCCGCCAACCTCATCGCGGCCGCCCCACCTGGCCACCACGAGGTCAGGCGAGTAACGCCGCCAGCCTCATCGCGTCGTAGGGCGAGCGGACCTTGACGTCGTTGTCGAAATAGACGAAGGCGTCCAGGCCCTGCTGCTGGAAACGGCGGATCTTGGCGGCCCAGCGAATCAGCTCGTCCTCGGTGTAACCGCTGACGTACAGCTCGCTGGCGCCATGCAGGCGCAGGTAGACGAAATCAGCGGTGGCGGTGTCGAACTGAGGCCACTTGCCGGCGGTATCGGCGATGACGGCGGCGACGCAGTATTGCCTGAGCAGATCGAGGAAATCGTCATTGACGAAGCTGGCGTGCCGCACCTCGAGGGCATGCCGCATCGGTAGGTCGGCGGCGGTGCCGGTCCAGGCTCGACCGGCCAGGCGCTCGTCGTGCTTGCGAGCCAGGTAGGCCGCCTCGCCGGTACTGCGCGGCAGCAGTTGCAGGAACGCCTCGATCCGCGGTCGGTCGTAGGAGAAGTTGGGCGGCAGTTGCCAGAGCACCGGACCCAGCTTGTCCTGCAGGCTCAGCACCCCGCTGGCGAAGAAGTTGGGCAGGGTGTGTTCGCTGTCGGTCAATCGCTTCATGTGGGTGATGAAGCGGGCCCCCTTGAGGCTGAACATGAAGTCGTCCGGGGTCTCGGACCGCCAGCGGTGGTAGCTGGTCGGAAGCTGCAGCGCATAGAACGAGCCGTTGATCTCGATCGAGTTCAACTTGCTTGCGGCATAAGCCAATTCACGGTTGTGCGGCAGCTTCGACGGGTAGAAGTCGCCACGCCACGGTGGGTAGGTCCAGCCGGAGATGCCGACCCTCGTCTGCATGCCGCCGAGGCTACAGCCGACGCAGCCTGACCAGCAGCTCCGGGGCGATCTCGGCCAGGAACCGCTCCTGGCTCTCATCGCCCACCTGCACCAGAGCGACATCGGTGAAGCCGGCCGCCAAGAACGGCCGGAAGGACTCGGCCAGTTCGTCCAGGTCCGGCCCGCAGGCGATCGACTCGGCGACGTTCTCCGGAGTGACGAACTGGCTCGCGGCATCGAAGGCCACCGGCGTCGGCAGCTCGGCGTTGACCGGCCAGCCGCCACCGAACCACCGGAACAACTCGTGCGCCCGCTGCACCGCCCGGTCCTTGTCCGGTCCCCAGCAGATCGGTAGCTGACCGACCTTGCGCGAGTCGGGTTTGACCCTGTTCCACTGGCTGATCAGCTCGCGCTCGGACTCGACCGCGATCAGATGGTCGGCCAGCGGTGCGAACTTCTCGATCGAACTCGGTCCTGACACCGCCACCCCGATCGGAACCGGTCGGTCGGGCAGGTCCCAGATCTTGGCCGAGTCGATCCGGAAGTGTTCGCCGGCCCAGGTGGCCTGTTCGCCCTGGTGCAGGAGCCGGATTATCTCGATCGCCTCAATCAGCTTGTCCTGCCGGACGGCCGCACTCGGCCAGCCCTGGCCGACGACGTGTTCATTCAGGTTCTCCCCACTGCCGAGGCCGAGGATGAACCGGTTGTCCGACAACAGGCCCATCGTCGCGGCCTTCTGGGCGACCACGGCCGGGTGGTAGCGGGTGGTCGGGCAGGTCACATAGGTCATCAGCTCGATCCGGTCAGTGGCCTGAGCGACCGCGCCGAGCATCGACCAGGCATAGCCGGAATGGCCCATCTCCGTCAGCCAGGGAAAGAAGTGGTCGCTGGAGACGGCGAAGTCGAAGCCGGCCTGTTCGGCCGCGACGGCGTAGCCGACCAGCTGCTTCGGACCGCTCTGCTCGGTCATCAGGGTGTAGCCGAAGTTCGTCATGACGGTAGCCAATCGTGGTCGTGATCAAGCAGATCGCGGGGGTTCTGATAGGTGGCGAGAGCACCGGCCTCGAGCAACTCAGCCGTGCTGGTACCACCGCTCTCCAGGCCGATGCACCGCACGCCGAGCTGGCCGGCCGCGTGCACATCCCACACCGAATCACCGATGAACAGGGCGTCCTGAGCTGTGAGTTTCGCCTTGTCGAGCGCGACGCCGATGATGTCCGGGGCCGGCTTACTGGCCTCGGCGTCAGCCGAACTCGTCGTCACATCGATGGCGGTGTCGCTGGCCAATACCCTGATCAGCACGGCCAGTTCTTGTTCCGAGGCCGAGCTGGCCAGGACGGTGGTCGCGCCCACGTCGTGACAACGGCGCAGCAGTTCCCGCGCTCCGCGCAGCGGCCGGAGCGCAGGCCAGTAGGCGGCGTACAGCGCGTCATGCGCGGCGGTGACCTGGCTGTCGTCGAGGTCGGCGCGGAGGTCGCACTCGGACAACACATGTTCGATCAGCTTGTCGGCGCCCATTCCGATCGCTCGATGGATGATCGCGGACGGGACATCGATACCCTGCTGCCGAAAGGCCTGCCACCAGCAGACGGTGTGGAAGAAGTTGCTGTCCACCAAAGTGCCATCGACGTCGAACAGGACGCCCCGGACCGGCCGACCGGCCGGTTCAGTCAAGGTCGCGGGCCGGCGATGGCTCGTCGATGGCCGGATGGTCGGCCAGTTGTACGAACGAGGGTTCGACGTGGACAAGGATCTCTTCGGCCGGGTCAGCCAACTGGCTGAAATCCGCTTCGTGCATGCCTTCGCTCCCGCAATGCTGCGTGTGCAACCGGTGCTTGGCATCAGCCGCACGCATGGGTTGGGGGTTCAGCCCTGCTCATGACGAACGTAGGCCGGTCCAGCGACGATGGCAAACTACGCGCGGTGTGGTTGTGGTTGCCGGATTTCGGACGCGGTGCTGCGCGCTGGTGCGGTCCAGGGATTCGTCGGGGGCGGATGGTCTAATTCGGACGGAGCCGAAGCGCCGCGGCCCATGAGCCGTAGCCGATGAGCCGTAGCCCATGAGCAGCACCGACGAGCAGGGAGGACGAATGCAGTTGGCACTGTCCGATGCTGCTTCTAACCTCGAATCGGCGCTGATCGGGGCCGTCGCCGCGTTGATCGTGGCCGGCATCGGTTGGTACGCCACCGTCCGTTCCGGCAGCGCGGGTCGGGAGTACCAGCGCCGGCAGACCGCGTTGACCGAGGTCCAGGATGCGGCGCTTGCGCTACGACAGGCACTGCAGGACTACGGCCGGCTGCTCCGGCGCTTCCCGAACGAGCAGCCGGATGAATTGGTCGATGCGCAAACGGCGTTCGACCACGCCCGGGGCGAACTCGAGGTCCGGATGAGCCGACTGGAAGATGCCGACCTGCGGGAGCTGATCAAGCAATGGCGCAGCACTGCGCAGATCACCTCGATCAGCGAACAGGACGAGGCCACCGCGGGCGATGAGGAACAACTATGGCTGCGGTTGAACACTGCGATCGGCCGGCTACTCACCGGTGAAGCGCGCTAAGCGCGGACGGGCAGGGATCAGCTGCAGGCCTGCACCGATCTAGACCGCGGGCGACAGGTGTTCGCTGGCCTGGAACCGGTCGCCGACCGCGAGATCCCTGGCCGCGGCCTCGGCGTAATCGATGAAGTCGCCGGGAGCTCCGACCAGCCGGAGCGAGCGAGCCTTGCCCTCGACCAGAATCCGCTGAACCAGTTCGGCAGCGAACGACGGCGTGCCCGACAACAGCGCGCTGCCGTCGACCAGCACCTCGGCGTCTGGTTCCAGGGCCAGGGAACTGACCAGGTCATCGGCGTAGTCGCGACCGGCGACCAGCCGGGGCAACTGCAACGTGCGAGCGGCCATGTCTCCCCCTTCGAACCGGGTGTGCGTACTCCATAGTCTCACCTACCCACGCTCCGGCCCAGTATCTGTGGTTGCCGCGTCCGGTGGCCGGGCCGCCCGCCCTGTCGCCGGATCGGCGTCAGCTGCCGGATGGGCCGGCACCGACCCCTCGAAGATCGTGCCCAGGTATGGCCGGTCCAACGTGCGGTCGAAGACCCGGCCGGTCTCGATCTTGCGGGCGGCCAGCCCACTGGCCAACAGCATTTCACCTTGCAATTGCGTGATGATCTCGACCGTGCGGGGCAGTCCGTAACCGTGGCCCGGCTGCTGCCAGCGCCGGATTCCGGCCAGGGCCAGTTCGATCGCACCGAGATCGTCGGCCGCACCCAGACCGGCCAGCGTGGTTCGCAGCCCGACCCCGGAATCGGCCACCGCGAACCGCAACACGCCGTGCTCGGCGATCGTCTGCGCGGCCATGAAGCCGATGCTCTGCGCGTGCTGGCAGACGTTCTCGCCCACCTCGCCCAGGGCGACGTGCAACGCGTGCGCCGCGGTCGGATCGGAGACGGCCACCCGGTGGTAGACCAGTTCGGTCAACTCGGCGACATCCTCCGGATTGCGCAGCGGCCGGACCTCGAGCAGGCTGTCGTGCTGATCGCGCTCGGTGACCTCGGGCAGCTCGTGCTCGCCGCCGAACAGTTCGATGATGCGCCCGACATGCATCCGTGCTGCGTAGTTGGCCTGATCGGCCTGCACCCCAACCAGCCGCAACCGGCTACCGGCCTGCTGAGCCTGGTGGGCCTCGGCCGCGATGCCGACCAGGTGCAACGGATCGAGCCAGCGCACATCGGCCAGATCGAGTTCCCGGCCGTCGGACGTCTCCTGCGCGCGGAGGAAATCCACGCGACGCGACGTTCGGGGCGGGACCATGCCGACGAGACTGCCAGACCTCGACGACAAAACTCCGTCGGTGAGGTCGTGCCAAGATCACAGCCATGCTGCACGACGACCTCGACGCGCCGGTCGAACTCGACGCCCCGCCGACCCGGGTGGTGTCGCTGGTGCCGTCGTTGACCGAGGCCCTGGCCGCCAGCCGACCGGAGCTGCTGGCCGGCGCCACCGAGTGGTGCAGCCATCCGGCCGGACTGGATGTGCCCCGCTACCGCGGCACCAAGAACCCCGACGTCCAGGCCATCGTCGCGGCGGCGCCGGACCTGGTCATCTGCAACCAGGAGGAGAACCGGGAACTGGACGTCCAGCGCCTGCGC
>CAZZZW010000112.1:0-12086 GCA_964658795.1 Phormidium nigroviride PCC 7112 | reverse complement strand
GGCGGCCGCGGTCTCGGCGCAGCGTTCCAGCGGCTGGTGACGACGGTGCTCAGCGGCAGGACCTGAAGCCGTTGGGCCGCGGCCACCGCCTGCGCCTGGCCCCGGTCGTCCAAAGTGGTGCCCGGCGCCCGGCCGGCCAGCACGGGTCCGGTCAGCTTGGTCAGGCCGTGCCGGAGCAGGAAGACAGTAGCCATGAGATTCCTCAGCTCGCCTTGGTCGCGCAGGTCGCTGCGGGGTCGTGCCGGTGGACAGCCATCTCAGGTCGCCGAGGTGGTGCCGGTTGCCAACAGCACGATGACGAAGGCGCCGAGCAGGATCCGGTACCCGATGAAGACATAGGTGGAGTGCCGGGCCACGAAACGCAGCAGCCAGGCGATCGAAGCCAGCCCGACGACGAATGCGATCAGGGTGGCCACCACGGTGACGCCGATGCCGGGTGCGTTGGCGTCACCGATCTTGCGGGCCTCGAACAGTCCGGACGCGACCACGGCCGGGATCGAGAGCAGGAAGGAGAACCGGGCGGCCGCGACCCGATCCAGGCCTCGAAACAGGCCGGCGGTGATGGTGGATCCGGAGCGGGACACGCCGGGGATCAGCGCCAGGGCCTGGGCGGTACCGACGGCGATCGCGTCCTTGGTGTTGATCTCCTCTTCGTCGCGATCGCGCTTGCCGGTGCGTTCGGCCACCAGCAGCACCAGCGCCATCACGATCAACGCGATCGCCAGCACCCAGAGGTTGCGGGCACCGGTTTCGATCTGGTGGCTGAAGATCAGGCCGAACACCCCGACCGGGATGGTGGCCAGGATCAGGTACCAGCCCATCCGGTATTCCAAGCTGTCCCGGACGGATCGGTCGACCAGGCCACGCAGCCAGGCCACCGCGATGTGCACCAGTTCGCGCCAGAAGTACAGCACCACCGCGATGGTGGTGCCGAGTTGGATGACGGCGGTGAAGGCGGTGAACCCGGCCTGATTGACGTTCGGGTTGAGCCAGGCCTGGAACAGCCGCAGGTGCCCGGTCGAGGACACCGGCAGGAACTCCGTCAACCCCTGTACCAGTCCGTAGACGACGGCCTGGACGGCATTGACCTGAGCACTCACTCTTGGACTTCCCTGCTCTGCGCGCGGACAGCCAACTCACTGCGATGCTCACTCATGCGGTTTTTTCCTTACTGAAGAACAGGATCACGAAGCGACGCCGGAATCCTGCAACGCCTGGGCTGCGGTGCGCAGACTGTCCAGCCGGTCCTCGATGGTGGCGCCGTACGGGACGACGTTGAGCGTGGTCACGCCGGCGGCGGCGAACTCGGCCATCCGTTCGGCGATCCGCGGCGCTGGGCCGAGGAGTGAGGTGGAATCGATGAAGTCCATCGGGACGGCGGCCGCTGCACCTTCATAGTCGCGGGACAGGAACTTCTCCTGGATCGCCGCCGCCTCGCCCTCGAAACCCATCCGGACCGCGAGCTGGTTGTAGAAATTGACCTCCCGGCTACCCATACCTCCGATGTAGAGCGCGGCATAACCGCGGATCGGGTCGGCCGCGACCTGCAGGTCGTCGTGGATGGACAGGGGCGCGGTCGCCACCACGTCGAAGCCGTCGAGGGTCTTGCCGGCCTTGGCCCGGCCGGCCGAGATCAGCTCCAGCTGTTCGCCGACGAACTCGGTCGACAGGAAGATGGCCAGCCAGCCGTCGGCGATCTCGCCGGTCAACTCGAGGTTCTTCGGCCCGACCGAGGCCAGGTAGATCGGGATGTGGTCGCGTACCGGATGCACGGTCAGCTGCAGCGCCTTGCCCGGGCCGTCCGGCAGCGGCAGCGTGTAGTGCTTGCCCTCGTACCGCACCCGCTTGCGCGACAACGCCAGGTTCACGATGTCGACGTACTCCCGGGTCCGGGCCAGTGGTTGGGCGAACCGGACGCCGTGCCAGCCCTCGGAGACCTGCGGACCCGACACGCCCAATCCGAGCCGGAACCGGCCGCCGGACAACGAGTCCAGGGTCGCGGCCGTCATGGCGGCCATCGCCGGGCTCCGGGCCGGGATCTGCAGGATCGAGCTGCCCAGGCCGATCTGCTGGGTCTGCGCTCCTACCCAGGCCAGCACCGTCGGCACGTCCGAGCCGTAGGCCTCGGCCGCCCACACGCAGGAGAAGCCGAGTACGTCGGCCTCTCGCGCCAAGGCCAAGTTCTCGGCATCGTTGCCCATACCCCAGTAACCAAGGTTCAATCCCAGCTTCACCCCGACACCCTATCCACCTCCGGCACGGTGGGCGTGTCGGCAGGCGGGGCGTCGGCTAGGTTGCTCTGCGTGGAACAGCGCACAGTTGGACGCAGCGGACTCAAGGTCTCCCGGCTCGGTCTGGGTACTGCGACCTGGGCCAACGGCACCGATCCGGACGAGGCCGCCGCGATCCTGGTCGCGTTCCACGACGCCGGCGGGACCTTCGTCGACACCGCGGTCAGCTATTCCGACGGCGAGGCCGAACGCATCCTCGGTGCTCTGATCGCCGACGTCGTGCCGCGCTCGGAACTGATCATCGCCTCCAAGGCCGGCATCTCAGATCGGTTCGGCGAGGAGCGCAAGGTCGACACCTCCCGCGGTGCACTGCTGCGTCAGCTGGACGAATCGCTGCGCAACCTCGGCGTCGACCACCTCGATCTGTGGCAGGTGCACACCATCGATGCCAGCGTGCCGTACGAGGAGACCCTGACCGCGCTGGACTATGCGGTGGCCAGCGGCCGGGTCCGCTACGTCGGGCTGTCGAACTACCCGGGCTGGCGTACCGCGCAGGCCGCGACCTGGCAACGCGCCCTGCCCGACCGGGCGCCGCTGGTGTCCAACCAGGTCAGGTACTCGCTGTTGGACCGGGGCGTGGAACGCGAAGTGGTGCCGGCCTGCCTGGACCTGGGACTGGGCATCCTGCCCTACGCCCCGCTCGGCGGTGGCATCCTGACCGGCAAGTATCGGCATGGTGTCCCGTCGGATTCCCGCGGAGCGGCCCAGGGACACGGGCTGGCCGCGTACTCCGACCCACGCCAGGTCGGCATCGTCGAGGCGGTCGCCACCGCGGCCGATGGTCTGGCCACCTCCCCGATCACCGTCGCGCTGTCCTGGTTGCGTAACCGGCCGGGCGTGGTGTCGCCGATCGTCGGCGCCCGCACCCTGGGCCAGTTGACCGCGGCGGTGCAGTCACTCACCGTGGAACTGCCGCTGGAGATCCAGCTGGCCCTGGACGACGTCTCTGCCCCGAGCATCGGCTACCCCGAGGACGCACACTGAACCAGCCGTCCCCCGCCAAGGTCTTTCAGGCCTTCTGTGCCGCCGGACTGTGGCCCGGTCTCGGCAGCACGCTGGCTGCCGCCCTGCCTGAGGCCGGCATCACCGGTCCGGACGACGTCAGCGCCGACGCCCTGGCCGGGCTGCCCAAGGTCGGGCGACTGCGGGCCGGCCGGCTCGCGTCGGCGTTCATCGCCGCCGGACCGACCTATGACGTCGCCGAGATGCTGATCCAGGCCGGCCTGCCGGCTCGGCTGGCCGGCCGGGCGACCGAGCAGTTCGGCACCGGGGCCCATCGCCTGTTGCGCGACGATCCGTGGCGGCTGCTGCAGCTCAACGGCGTGGACGTGCCCGACGCCGATGCGTTGGCCCAGGTCGCGATCCCGGGCGTGCACCCCTCCGATCCGCGCCGGTCCAAGGCGCTGGTCGGTCACGTGCTGGCCCGCAACGCCCGGGACGGTCACACCTTGACCCCGGCCGAGGACGTCGGACATGACCTGCGGCTGTACCGGGTGGCGGACGTGGCGAAGGCGATCGACGACGCCTGCACGGCTGAGGACGTCTTCCGGGTCGGCGAGCAATTGGCGCTGAACCGGTACCACCTGGCCGAGCTCGCGATCGCGCTGGCCATCCATCGACTCACCAACCGCGCGCAACCGATATCGGCCAAGAGGACAAAGGCCAAGGACGAGCTGGACGACGTCCAGCGCTCGGCTGTGGACAACGTGCTGCAGCACGGCGTCAGCGTGCTCACCGGTGGCCCGGGCACCGGCAAGTCCCGGACCGTGGCGGCCGTCGTGCGCGCGGCCGAACAGGCCGGCAAGACGGTGGCGTTGACCGCGCCGACCGGGCGGGCGGCCAAGCGACTGGGTGAACTGTGCGATGCCGAGGCGATGACCATCCATCGGTTGCTCGGCGTCCAGGCCCGCAGCAGCGCCGACTCCGATGAGGTCGACTTCAGCGGCGGCTTCTCCCGGGGTCCGGACTGGCCCCTGGACGCCGATGTGGTCGTCGTCGACGAAGCTTCGATGCTCGACGTCGAACTGGCCGCGGCCCTGCTGATCGCCTGCGCCGACGGCACCCACCTGATGATCGTCGGTGATTCGGCCCAGTTGCCCTCGATCGGGCCGGGTCAGGTGCTGGCCGACATCATCGCCTCGGACACGGTCCCGGTGGTCGAACTGCAGCGGCTGTACCGCCAGGACGCCGGGGGCGCGATCGCCCGGTTGGCCACCGCGGTCCGTGCCGGTGACCTGCCCGTGGTCGACTCCCCCGAGCACGAGGTCGTGATCGTGCCAGCCCGGGGCTCGGCCGAGTCCGCGCACCGTGTGGTGCAGTTGATGACCGATTCGATCCCACGTGCACTGGGCATCCAGCCCGATCAGATCCAGGTCGTCACCCCGGTGCACCGCGGCCCGGCCGGCACCATCGAACTGAATTCAGCCTTGAAGGCGAAGCTCAATCCGCAACCGTTCAGCAAGACCGCCACGGCCGGCCGGTCCAGGTTCGATCCGGGCGACCGGGTGGTGGCGACCGCCAATCACCTGGAGGCGACACCCACCGGCTTCGCCAACGGTGAGGTCGGCACCGTGCTGAAGGTGGTCAACGGCGTGGTGACGGTGGACTTCGGCACGGGCACGAATCCAGCTCCGGCCGAGGTATCGGGCAAGATGCTGGCCGACATCAGCCACGGCTGGGCGATCACCGTGCACCGGGCCCAGGGTTCGGAGTTCGCCGCGGTCATCGTGGTGATGGGGCCGGAGGCCAGCCGGATGCTGTCCCGGCCGCTGGTCTACACCGCCCTGACCCGGGCTCAGCGGCACCTGTCCGTCGTGCACGGTAGTGGGCCGGCCCTGGTCCGCGCGGTGCGCGACATCGGCGCCAAACCTCGACGCACGATGCTCGCGAATGCCCTGATCGAGGAGTCACCCCCCTCGGCGTGAGCAGCCGACGGTCAGTGCCGGCGCCGGGTCGGGCGCCGACCGGCGTACAGCATGGCGAAACCGGCCAGCAGGAACAGCCCACCGAAGGCGGCCGGACGGCTCGAGGCGCCGGTGTTGGCCAGACCGGCCGTACCCGAGCCGGCGGGCGCCGGAGCGCTCGAGGTCGGCGCCGGGGCGGCCTTGACCACCTGGACCGACACCATGGTCGGGTCGCAGTTGAAGTCCGGACAGTTCGGGTCCCCGGCACCGGAGATGGCGAGCAGGCCGAGCTGCGCCTGGCCCAGCTTCTGGGCCTTCAGGCTGACCACGGCGCTGACCGAACCACCGTCCGGGATATCGCCGACCAGCCAGAGCAGTTCGGTCCCCTCGGCGGTACTGGCCAGCGGTAGGCCGGCCGCCGGTGACAGCGTCGGCGCGGTGAGCAGGTGCGCCCGCCGCAGGGCCGCGGCCGAGGCCGAGCCCGGATTGGGGTCGATCGGCAGGCTCTTGCCGGTGAAGCCGGTCACCTCGAACTGGCTGCCGATGACGACGGCGAACGCGAGCGTCTCGGGGGCGGTCTGCGGTCCGGCGTTGTGGATCGTCAGCCGCACCTTGGTGGTCTGGCCGAGCGCAACCTTGGACGAGGCCGGTGTGATGGTGGTGCTGAGCGCGGCCGAGCCGGTGTAGAGCACCCGCACCGACGTCTGGTCGTCGGCCGGATTGCTGTCGACACCCTCGCCGGCGTTCGGGGCCACCGAGAAGGTGACCGGCACGGTCGTGCCGACGGGTGGGTGCGGCATCGTGACCAGGTCGATGACCAGGGTCGGGTCGACCACTCCGCGGCCGACCGGCCCGAGGTCGCAGGTGATCGTGGAGCCGGCCCCGGGCCGGCAGGTCAGCGCGCTGTCGTCGGTGTCGCGGGTGACTCCGTCGCGGCCCAGGGTCATGCCGACCGGCAGCCCGATGGTCAGGGTGGAGTTCGGCGCGCCGTAACCGTCGTTCTCGACATCGACGGCGACGTCGATGTCCCGGCCGGTTCCCAGGAAGCCGACCTGGTCCTCACCGGAGCCGGGAGTCAGCGTCACTGCCAGGTCGGGCGCGTTCAGCTCGACCACGACCGGATCGGACGTGACCGCGTCCGGCGTGCCGGCGGCCGTCCAACTCAACGTGGCCGTCGATGACGCTGCGACCGAGGCCAGGTTGGACACCGGCGCGGTGAAGGTGACGGTGTGCGGCCCCGCGGTCAGGCCGTCGGCCGGGGTCGGCCCGGCGTGCACGGCGATGTCGATCGTCGACGGTTCGCTGATCTGGGCCGGCGGGACCGCGACCCCGTCCACCATGACCGAGGTCGGGTCGGCTGGCAACGCGGCGGCCTGGCGGGTGCTGAACACCGCCGCATCGACATCGGACGGCAGCGTGATCGCGTAGCTGAAGGTGACCGTGCCCGGGCCGTGGGCGCTGGCCGGGGCCGATCCGACCAGGGTCGCGGCCGGCGCGGCCGAAGCCTCGCCGGTGCTCAGGGCCACGGAGGAAAGTCCAAGCAGGACGGCCGCACTCGCGCCGGCCAGGCGTGTCAAGGAACGCATTTTTCTCAATCTGTGCATGAGGATTCCGCACCGGTCGGGCGTCCGGGCAACGTAACTAAGAATCAGCTAGGTATCAAGTCGGCGTTAGTAAATCCGAACCTCGTCTCCGTATCGAAACCTAAGGAAGCCCCATCGGATCGAGGGAGAGGATGACCGGGTGACGCAGACCCGTAGACCGCCCGCACGGGCCGGCATCGATCGTCGGCTGCTCGGTGGCCTCTTCGGGCTGCTGGCCGCCGGCGTGTCGCTCGGGATCGGAGAGCTGACGGCCGCGCTGTTCCGGCCGGCCTCGGCCCCGGTCATCGCGGTCGGCAACCGGCTGATCCTGCTCACGCCGGAGCCGATCAAGCGGTGGGCGATCCGGGAGTTCGGCACCGGCGACAAGCAGGCGCTGCTGACCGGCATCTACCTGATGTTGGCGGTCTTCGCAGTCGTCGTCGGTCTGATCTCGGTCCGACGACCCCGCGAGGGTCTGCTCGGGGTCGGCCTGCTCGGTCTGCTCGGCTGCTACTGCGCGCTGACCGCCCATGCCGCGCAGACCACCGATGTCATTCCGTCCATCGTCGGGGCGGCCGTCGGAATGCTGTTTCTGCACCGGCTGCTCGGCACGCTCGCCCCGGCCACCGCCGATGACCTCCGCACTGACCGTCGACGATTCCTGGTCACCGCGCTCTCGGCCGTGGCCGTCGCCGGGCTCGGCAGCGGACTCGGGCGACTGCTGCAGAGCCGTCGGTTCAATGCCAACGAGGCCCGGGCCAAGATCGTGCTGCCGCCGCCGGCCACCGCGGCGCCGGCCGCCAGGGTGGGCTACGACCTGGGCAAGAGCGGGGTGCCGTTCCAGACGCCGAACCAGGACTTCTACCGGATCGACACCGCGTTGTCGGTCCCGCAACTCGACCCGGCGACCTGGCGGCTGCACATCCACGGGCAGGTCGCGCAGGAACTCAGCATCAGTTACGCCGACCTGCTCGCCCGGCCGCTGGTCGAGCGCTGGATCACCCTGGCCTGCGTGTCCAATGAGGTCGGCGGCCAACTCATCAGCACCGCGCTGTTCCGCGGCGTGTTGTTGAAGGACCTGCTGGACGAGGCCGGCGTGGCCGCCGCGGCCGATCAGCTGCTGGCCGTGTCCGCCGACGGGATGACCATCGGATCGCCGACCTCGGTCGTGATGGACGGCCGCGATGCCATGCTCGCGGTCGGCATGAACGGCCAGCCACTGCCGGTCGAACACGGCTTCCCGGTCCGGATGGTGGTACCGGGGCTGTACGGCTATGTCTCGGCCTGCAAGTGGATCGTCGAACTGCGGGCCACCACCTTCGCCGCCGACTCGGCCTACTGGGTCCAGGGCGGCTGGGCGCAGGACGGGCCGGTCCGGCTCGCCTCCCGGATCGACCGGCCGTCGGGGTCGCAGAAGCTCCAGCTCGGCCAGCAGGTCGCGATCGCCGGGGTGGCCTGGGACCAGCACGTCGGCGTGTCCCGGGTCGAGGTCCAGGTGGACGCCGGCCCCTGGCAACCGGCAACCCTGGCGCCGGTGCCGACGGCCGACACCTGGCGACAATGGGTACTGCTGTGGACGCCGACCGACATCGGCCATCACAAGATTCGAGTTCGGGCTTATGACGCAAAGGGAAACCCCCAGGACGCGAACGACGCCGAACCGTTCCCGTCGGGCGCGACCGGATTGCACACGATCAGCGTCACCGTCGCCCACTAGCACTGGGCCGGACCCGGCTGGCTAGTGTCGAAACATGCCGAACTCCGAACGCCCTGGCCCCGCCATCTTCGTCCTGTACGGCGCCACCGGCGATCTGGCCAAACGTATGGTGCTGCCGGCCTTCTACTCCTTGGCCAAGCTCGGCCTGTTGCCGGACCGCTGGCGGTTGATCGGCAGTGGCCGTGGCGATGTCTCGCACGAGAACTTCGCCCAGCACATCCGGCAGAGCCTGACCGAGTTCGGCCCCAAGCCGGACAACAAGACCTGGGGCAAGTTCAAGCCCAACCTGCGTTTCGCCGGCGGGGACTTCGCCAACGAGGGGCACGACGCGCTCCGGCACGAGATCGCGCAGGCCTCGTCCGACCTCGGCTCCGACGCCGAGTTGATCCACTACCTGGCCGTGCCGCCGACCGCGTTCGGTCCGCTCACCACCGCTATCGGCCAGCACGACCTCAACCGCGGCGCGCGCATCGTGTACGAGAAGCCGTTCGGAACCTCCTTGGAATCGTTCCGGAAACTCGATCGGACCGCGCACCGGGTGTTCGAGGAGAGCCAGATCTATCGGATCGATCACTTCCTGGGCAAGGAGGCGACCCAGGACCTGCACGTGCTTCGCTTCGCCAACGGCATGTTCTCCCGGATGTGGGACCGGCACAGCGTCCGTGCGGTTCAGATCGATGTGCCGGAGACCCTCGGCATCGCCGATCGTGCTGATTTCTACGACCACACCGGCGCGGTGCTCGACATGCTGGTGACCCACCTGTTCCAGGTCGCGGCCGAGATAGCGATGGAGCCACCGGCCTCGATGGCCCCGGACCAGTTGCAGGCGGCGCGCGAGAAGGTGATCGCCAAGTTCCGCCGGATCGACCCGGCCGAGGTCGTACTCGGTCAGTTCGACGGTTACCGAAAGACGGCCGGGGTGGCGGCCCGATCGAAGACGCCGACCTACGTCGCGGCACGGCTCTGGGTCGACACCCCGCGCTGGACGGGCGTGCCGTTCCTACTCCGGACCGGCAAACGACTGCATGCCAGCCACCAGAGCGTCTCGCTGATCCTGCGGGATCCGGCCGCGCCGTTCACCGAGCTGCCCAGCGCCGGCAACGTGCTGACCTTCGAGCTCAACGGAGACGGCCAGATCGACCTGTCGCTGCTGGCCAAGCAGCCGGGCGTGGGCCTGCAACTGGGCGTGGCGCACACCGCGATCCCGGTCGCCTCGATTGCCGACCGGGAGCCGTTGCCGCCCTATGTCCGGTTGCTGCACGACGTCCTGTCCGGAGACCGGTCCCTGGTGACCCGGCCGGACGGCCTCGGTCACGTCTGGCAGGTGGCGGCGCCGGTGTTGTCCCTGACCCGCACGCCGTTGAAGTACGCGCCGGGCTCCTGGGGGCCGGCGGCCGCCCGCAAGCTGGCCGGCCCCGACGGATGGCTGCTCGGACAGTAGCCGGCCGACGCCGGCCGCGTGAGGTTTCTGTCACTGTTGTCGCCCCTGGCCGGATGCGCGTGTGAAGTCCTGTCCACCTGGTTAACATCTGGTTCATCATGCTTCGTTGACGTTCGAGCAGCGGACTCAGGAGCGATGACCGGCCCGATGTGGGTCCACGGGATGGGAGAGTCTTGGCGCAGGCAACCCGAGCCGGCTTGGGACGGGAACGGCTGCTCGGCCTGACCTTGATCCTGCCATCGCTCGTCATCTTCGGTGTGTTCATCTTCTGGCCGCTGGTCCGTACCTTTCAGCTCAGCACGACCGGCCAGGACCTGTTCGGCCGGGCCGACCGCCAGGTCGGGCTGGCCAACTTCAAGTCGGTCATCCACGATCCGCAGTTCGGCCAGGTGCTGGGTGTGACTGCGGGCTACGTGCTGTTGACGGTGATCCCGAGCATCCTGCTCGCCCTCGTGCTCGCCCTGTTGTTGCAAACCCCCTTACGCGGAATGCGGTTTCTGCGCTCGGCTTTCGCCATGCCGTTCGCCTACTCGGTGGCGGCAGCCTCGGTCGTGTTCGCCGCGCTGTTCAACCCGGCGATCGGCATCGCCAACTACCTGGTCACCCAACTGGGTTTCGCGCCGGTCGACTGGCTCACCCGGCCCGGTACGGCCTTGATCAGCATCGCGATCACCACCGTGTGGATGAACGTCGGTTACAACATGTTGGTGATGCTGGCCGGCGTCGGCGGAGTCGACGAGCAGCTGTACGAGGCGGCCCGGCTGGACGGTGCCAGCGCGTTCCGGGTCGCGCGCTCGATCACGATTCCCCTTATCACGCCGAGCCTGTTCTTCCTGATCGTGGTCGACACGATCGCCAGCCTGCAGAGCTTCGGGCAGATCCGGTTGTTGACCAAGGGCGGCCCGACCGGGCACACCACCACTCTCGTCTACTGGATCTATCACACCGCCTTCGAGAACGGCGCCTCCGACTACGGCGAGGGATCGGCCCAGGCGATCGTGCTGCTGTTCGTGGTCATCGTGATCACCGCGATCCAGTTCGGCATCCTCGAGCGAAAGGTGTTCTACCGATGAGGGGTTTCTGGGCCGGCCGGCTGGCTCGGGTCGTGGCCTTGCTCGTACTGGTCGTTCTCATCCTGTTTCCGGTCTACTACACGATCGCCGGCAGCCTGATGGGGCCAGGCGACATCGCCTCGTCGCCACCGGCGCTGTTCCCGCACAGTCTGACCCTGCACAACTATCGCGGGGTGTTCAAAGCCGTTCCGCTCGGGCGGCAATACCTGAACTCGGCCCTGGTCGCGATCGTCATCACCGTGGCCCAGCTGATCTGCGCCGTGCTCTCGGCCTACGCCTTCGTCTTCCTGGCCCTGCCGTTGCGGCGGACGTTCTTCGCGGTGTTCCTGTTCACCCTTATGGTGCCGTGGGAATCCATCATCATTCCGAACTTCCTGTTCATGGCCGACCATCAGCTGCGCAACACCTATCTGGCGCTGGTGCTGCCGTTCCTGGCCGGTGGTTTCGGGACGTTCCTGCTCCGGCAGTCCTTCCGAACCTTCCCGGTCGAGCTGCGGGATGCGGCCACGCTCGACGGCGCCAGCAACGGCCGGTTCCTGTTCGGCATCCTGTTGCCACTGTCCAAACCGGCACTGGCCAGCGTCGGGATCTTCGTGTTCCTCTCGGCCTGGAACCAGTTCCTCTGGCCGCTGCTGATCACCGACTCACCCCGGATGCAGACCTTGCAGATCGGGTTGGCTTCGCTCAACGATGCCGAGGCGGCCGATCCCGGACTGATCCTGGCCGGGGTCACGCTGGCCCTGATACCGACCGCGGCGCTGGTCGTGTTCGGTCAACGATTCCTGGTCCGCGGTTTGACCGCGGGCGCCCTCCGATGATCAACCGATCGAGATTTGCCAACCAGGTGAAAGGTAATGCAATGAAGCCGACCTTCTTCAGGCTCGCGACCGCCGGGCTCGCGACCGCGGCGCTGGCGATCACCGCCGGCTGCAGCGGTAGCTCCGGCGGTTCGTCGACGGCCAACTCCAGCGCTCCGGCCTCGGATGTGCTGAACGGCGCGGGCAACGTGACGGTGACGTTCTGGCATGCGATGAAAGGCAATAACGCCGACGCACTGAACACGTTGGTGTCGAAGTTC
>CAZZZW010000111.1:0-12120 GCA_964658795.1 Phormidium nigroviride PCC 7112 | reverse complement strand
CCCCCGGCTCAGCGGTCTTGGAGGGCCGCAGGCCGCCGTGGTCGTCCGTCCGGGTCGGCGTGGCCGAAGGGTGTGCCGACGGGGACTTCGAGGCGCGCCCGCCCCCGTGGTCATCGAAACTGGCGACCTGGCCACTGGCCGGTGCCCGGACCGGGATGGTGTGGCTGAACGAGGGGTTTCCGGTGATGCCGGCCGCGGCTGGCGCGGCCGCGGCGATGGCCGCTGCGGCGGCGCCGCAGGCGATGACTAGTGCCTTCATGGGTTTCTCCTGATCTCGACGGGTGTGTCGATATCAGTTCTCCCGTACTCGTGGTCGGTCGCACCATTGGACTTCGGTACTAGTACCAGGCCGGCAGTGCCGGCCGGTGGTGCCCTCTGGCCCAGAAGCATAAGCCGGCCGGGACCGGCCAGCTAGAGTTGCAGGACTTGGTGTGCCGGGAAGTCTGGTCGGCGAAATGTGCTTGTGCTGCCCAAGGGAATGAGTTGCCGATGGCCTTCGCCACCGTCCTGCTGCTGGTCGGCGTGATCGCGCTGGCCGCGGTGCTCGCCAACCGGATCACCGAACGGCTCTACGTGCCGGCCCCGGCGTTGGTGTTGATCGGCACGGCGATCGTCGTCCAGCTGGTTCCGTCGGTGCACCGGCCGAACCTGCACGACGTCGATCACATCGTCTCGATCGCGCTGATCTTCATCCTGTTCGACGGTGGTCTGCACCTGGGCTGGTCCCGGTTCCGCCGAGCGCTCCGGCCGATAGCTGCCCTGGGGGTGGGCGGCACCTTCCTGACCGCGGCCGGTGCCGCCCTGGTCGCACACTGGGTGCTGGGCCTGGACTGGTACCCGGCCCTGCTGGTCGCCACCGCGATCGCGCCGACCGATCCGGCGGTGGTGTTCTCGGTGTTGGGTAATCGGGAGATCGACGGGCCGGCCGGCACCATCCTCGAGGGTGAATCAGGGGCCAACGATCCGGTCGGCATCGCCCTGATGGCCAGCCTGATCTCGGCCGGCGGGATCAGCGGGCACGCGGTGGGTGACGTGTTCGGTCAGTTCCTGCTGCAGATGCTGGTCGGCACCGCCGTCGGCGTGGTGGGTGGGTACGGGCTGATCGAGTTCATCCGTCGGGTCCCGCTGCCGAGCGCCGCGCTGCATCCGGTCCGCACCATGGGCGCGATCTTCCTGCTCTTCGGCGTGGCCGCGCTGTTGCACGGCTCGGGCTTCTTGGCCGTGTTCGTCGCGGGAATCCTGCTCAGCGAGTCCCGGATGCCCTACCGGCGCGAGGTCGAACACGTGCACGCGGCCGCGGCCAGCCTGGGCGAGATCGTCGCCTTCGTGGTGCTGGGGCTGACGGTCAGCCTGTCCGAGCTCCGGCATCCGGACGTCTGGCTGGCCGGCCTCGCCTTGGCCCTCATCCTGACCTTCGTGATCCGGCCGGTCCTGGCCGCCCCGACCTTGCTCGGAGCGGGTTTGGCGCGTAACGAGAAGGGATTCGTGCTGCTGTCCGGGCTCAAGGGCGCGGTCCCGATCCTGCTCGGCACCTTCTTGCTCGCCGCTGATCTGCCCGGCCGAGAAAGGCTGTTCGGCATCGTCGTGGTGGTCGTGGCGTTCTCCGTGCTGTTTCAGGGCAGCACGCTGCCCGCGTTGGCGGGCGTGCTCAAGCTACGCATGCGGGCGGCCGAACCTCAGCCCTGGGCGTTCGGGGTGCGGCTCAGCGACGAACCCACCGTGCAGCAGGATTTCACGATCTCCGACGAGCTGGCCGGCCGCACCCTGGCCGAGCTGACCCAGCCGCCGTTCGAGGTGTGGATCTCGGTGCTGACCCGTCACGGCCGATTGGTGCCGCTGACCCCGCACACCCGGCTGGAACTGGGTGATCAGGCCGTCATCACGCACCGCCCGGCCTGACCCGGCAACGGCTTTGCACAGCGTTCTCTGTGGATCTGCATCGACGCCTGCCAGCCCGCGATCAACCGGAATACGCTCGAGTCATCGGAGCAGTCGGAAGGTGCGAGCACGATGACGACAGCAGTGAGCACGGACACTGGAATGACCGGAATCCTCAGCGGCGCCGGCCACGACCAACTGCGCGCGACGGTGGTGACCGGCCCCGTCCCGCACCACGCCCCGGCCGAACTCGAAGGTTCGGTCACCCCGGTCTATGACGACGAGGGCCACCTGTACGACTGGCGGCTCGACCCGGCCCACGCCGACCACGCGTTGCAGGCCCAGGACTTCCAGCGTTTTGCCAGCTGGCGCAACGAGTTCGCCAGCGAGCGATTCCTCGGCGAGCGCGTGCTGATCGTCTCGTTCCTCAACTGGGCGGCCGAGAAGTGCGACGTCTCGACGCTGCAGGTACTGCGGCTCAACCACGCCCACGTCGACTATCACCATGCGATGCAACTGGATCGTCAACTCAGCCAGCTGCACAACTACCTGGCCAAGAACCCGGCTACCGGCTTCGGCTTGTTCTCCGGCGGCGGCAGCACGCCGATCCGGGGCATCGTGCCGACGGAGCCGCCGAGCACCGTGCTGGCCCTGGGGCGGGACTCGGTCACCGTCGGCGTGGACGGACTGCACCTGCACACCGGCCGTCACGATCATGCTGTGGATCGTTGGCAGATCTCTGACGGACGGGTCATCGCCAACGGTGCTCTCGATCTCGGCGTCGAGGTACCCGGGCGGCTGCTGCGGATCGTCGGCCGGCAGGCCCCGTCCATCGAGGTCAAGGCGTGCCCGGTCCGGTCGATGATGGCACCGCTGATCAGCTTCGGCCGGGAGGCAGCCGAACTGGCCGGCAGCGGCCGGACCGGGCTGTACTTCCGATCCAGCTGGGCGTGACGGTAGTTTCCGCCGGGCCGGCGCGACGGCGCGGCCTAGCGGGCCAGTACCTGCAGGGCGCGGCGATGGGTCAGCCGGCCGACCACGGCGCCTTGGTCCGGATCGAGCACCGGCACGGCGTCATCAGCCTCGTGCAGCACCGTCAGCGCCGCGGCCAGGGTGTCGAAGATGCTGACCGTGACGGGTGATTCCGGATCGATCGGGCTGATCGGCAGCGGCTCCATCACCTCGCCTACGGTGATCCGTTCACTCGGTGCCGCCGCCAGGTCGACCCCGCGGCGGCGGAGCTTCAAGGTGTAGATGGTGTCACCGGACAACACGTTCGACAGCCCGGTGGCCAGCACGATGGCCGCCATCAGCGGCAGGATGATGCTGTACTCACCGGTGAGTTCGAACATGATCACGACCGCGGTGATCGGCGCCCGGGCCGCTCCGGCGAACACCGCGCCCATGCCGATCAGCCCATAGGCTCCGGCGGGACCGGCCACACCCGGCGCAATGTGCTGCACGGTGAGGCCGAACGCCTCGCCGAACATCGCCCCGATGAACAAGCTGGGCGCGAACACCCCGCCCGATCCACCGATACCGATGGTCAGGCTGGTGGCGATCATCTTGCCGATCATCAGGACGATCAGGAACGGAATCGCGTAGCGGCCGGCGATCCCGTTACCCAGCACCGGATATCCCACGCCGTACATCTGCGGCAGTACCAGCAACACCCCGCCGAGGAGCAGCCCGCCGATGGCCGGCCGGGACCATTCCGGCAAGCGCGTCTGCGCCCAGGCCCAGTCGCAGCCGTCCTCGATCAGGTACAAAACGCGGGCGAAGCCGACGCCGATCGCGCCGGCCAGCAGTCCGAGCAGCGCGAACAACAGGTACTGACCGAGATGGTCGACCGTGAAGGACGGCAGGTGCAGGAACGGCGCGTCGCCCAGCGCCGCCCGACCGACCACGCTCGCGGTGACCGAGGCCAGCACCACCATGCCGAAGGACAGCCCGGTGAAATCGACCAGGATGAGTTCCATCGCGAAGAACACCCCGGCCAGCGGCGCGTTGAAGGTGGCCGCGATGCCACCGGCCGCACCGCAGCCGACCAGCACTCTCAGCCGGGCCTCGCCGACCCGGAGCAGGCCACCCAGGCTGGAACCCAGCGCGGAACCGATCTGGACGATCGGGCCTTCCCGTCCGACCGACCCACCGCCACCGATGCACAGTGCCGACGCCAGCGCCTTGACCACCGCGACCTGCGGCGCGATCCGGCCACCCTTGCGCGCCACCGCGTACATCACCTCGGGCACGCCGTGGCCGCGGGCCTCTCGCGCGAACGCCTGCACCAGCGGGCCGTAGATCAGGCCGGCGAGCACCGGCGCCAACAGCACGAACCAGTGACCGAGCCAGGGTACGTGCGGGTTCGAGGCGTGCCCGAGCCCGGCGAAGTCCCGGTGCCCGGACAACGCCCGGGTGAAGGTCGAGATCAGCCAGCGGAACACGATCGCCCCACCGCCGGCCCCCGCCCCGACCAGCAGGGCCAGCACCAGCAGGCCGGTGTCGGACGTCCGGATGGCCAGGAGCCCTCGGGACCGCAGATCATGTGACAAGCTCATATTTGCAGTATGCAACATTAAGCATGTGCGAGACTAGCTGGTGTGACCGATATCGACGAGTTGGTGACCGGGCTGCTGACCGCGTCCCGGGTGCTCGTCGGGGTCTCGGCCCGATCGCTGACCGGGGTCGAGGACGCCGTCACCGTCACCCAGTTCCGCACCCTGGTGGTGCTGCAGAGCCACGGTGAGATGAACCTGAACCGACTGGCCGAACTGCTGGCCGTCACCCCGTCGACGGCGATGCGGATGGTCGATCGGCTCATCACGGCCGAGCTGGTGACCCGCCGCAGCAACCCGGCGAGTCGGCGCGAGGTACTGCTCGGGCTGACCCCGTCCGGACGGTCGGTGGTCCGCCGGGTCACCACCAAGCGGCGGGCCGAGATCGCCACCATCGTGGCCGCGATGCCGGCCACCGAACGCGACACCCTGGTCCGGGCGCTGCACGCCTTCGCCGAGGCCGCGGGTGAGCCGGAGCCGCCCGCCGAGTGGTAACTCGCGACCAGTCGTGGCCGCGCATCTCGGTTACGCGAGCTGACCAGATCCAGCCCGTGACCGGCCCGCTCCGGCCGTGTGCAGGGGAATCCGGACCTGGTGTTGCCTCGCCAACGTCAGCTCACGTCTGCTGACGCTGAGCACGCGAGACCGGTTTGCAGGTTTTGACTTCGGTGGAACGGAGCAAGATCGCCGAAGACCCCGATGGTGATGAAACCCGCGCTAGTCGAGCGCTTCGATCAGCTTCGGGCGTAGCTCGCCGGCCTGGATCACCTCATCGACCGAGCCGACCTCGACCGCGCGCCGGATGCTGTGAATTCCGTCGAACTCAGTCGCGACCTCGGCCAGCTTCTCCACCCGGACGGTCGAGCGCAGCTCGCCGAGTTCGGTGAGCAGCTCGGTCCGGCGCAGCGCGTTGGTCTCGGCCGCCACCTTCGACTCGAGTTCCCGCAGCCGTCCGTCCTGGGCCGTCCGCCGATCGACATCGGCCGCGAACACCACGGCCGCGGCCGGAGCCCCGCCGATCACCGACGCGAACGAGCCATCGACGGCCAGCACCCGCATGTTCTCGTTCAACGCCTTGGAGAACACCACGAACGCCCCGCCGTGATAACGGGAAACGACGCAGAACACGATCGGGCCGTCGAAGTTGACGATGGCCCGGCCGATCTCGGCGCCGTACTCCAGCTGCAGGTTGCGCATCGAGTCCGGGGAGCCGTCGAAGCCGGACAGGTTGGCCAGCACCACCACCGGCCGGTTGCCGCTGGCCGCGTTGATGGCCCGGGCCGTCTTCTTCGACGAGCGCGGGAACAACGTGCCGGCCGTCCAGATGTCCGGACCGTCGCTGGGCGGGAAACCGCGGCGGCCGATCGGACGGGATTCGATGCCGATCAGGCAGACCGGGCGGCCACCGAGGTGGGCATCGAACACGACCGACGTCTCGGCATCGGCCATGCCGGCCCAGCGCTCCAGCACGGCCAGATCCTGATCGGCCACCGAACGCATCAGGGTCCGGATGTCGAAGGGCTTCTTACGATCCGGGTTGGTGGCGCTCGAGAAGATCTCACCGATCGTGGTGAACTCGCTGTCCGGATGCTGGTGCGGGTAGCCGGTCACATCGCGATCGATCGGGTCTTGGGTCCGTCCCGGACGCGGCGCCGAATCGCCCGGCGCGATATAGGAATACGCGTAATGCTCGGCCAGCAGCTCGCAGGCCGCGGCCAGGTTGGGCACCCAGTACTGGGCCTGCCCGTTCGGGCCCATCACCCGGTCGTAGCCGCCGATACCGAAGTTGTCCTCGGCCGACACACCACCGGAGAAGTCCAGCGACTGCTTGCCGGTCAAGACCATCGCGCTGTCCGGGGTCATGACGAGAATGCCCTTGGTGTGCATGAGCATCGTCGCTTCGGCATTCCAGTACGGCTGCGCCCCGACGTTGATCCCGGCTACCACCACGTTGATCTCGTGGCCGGCCTGGGTGAAGGTGACGATCCGCCGCAACGCCCGCGCGATCCAGTCCATGTTCTCGGTGCCGGAGTTCATCGCGATCCGGGCGCCGGCCGACAAGGCGAACCATTCCACCGGCACCTGCATCGACTCGGCCAGGTCCAAAGCCGCGATGATCCGGGAACATTCGGCCTCGGACACCGCGCCCAGGGCCCGGGTCGGGTCACCGAGCAGGACGACTCGGGTCACACCCTCGGGGTGCCGTTCGGTCGGGGTGCTGGCCACGCCGACCACGATGCCGGCCTTGTTGCCCCCCGGCGCGCGGTCGACCGGCACCAGTGCCCCGGAGTCATCCAGATCGTGTTCGACGAACCGGCCCTGGCGACCGGCGATCATCGACGTCAGTTCGTAGGGATAGACGTTGCCCCGGCGCCGGGCGCGCTGCACCTTCTGGTCGTAATCGTCCAAGGGTTGCAAGCGATCCTTGACCGGACCGGACACCGTGAAGACCACCCCGGCCCCGGGCTGGAACGAGAACGTCGCGCTGACCTGGTGGACCTGGCCGTCCGGTCCGAGGATCCGGCCCTCGGCCTGCACGCTCTCGATGCCGGCCCCGACGGTCAACGGCGAGATCGTCCTTTGCAACGCGGTCAATTCGTCGAGCGGCGCGTCGATGACCGGCCAGATCTGCAACGACACCACGTTCATGTCGAGCCGCGACCCGGCGTGCGCGCCCCGGGCCCGGCGGATCGCCTCACCGCAGGCCGCCACTGCGCGCTCGGCCTGCAACATCGACACCACGCGGCCGGATGAGTCGCGAACCAAGGACAATTCTCGAATCTGGGCCAACGCCACCAACCGTTGGTCGGCCTCGTTGTCCGGAGCGACCGCCAGATACAGCAGCACATCGTCGGGGGCGTCCAGGCGGGTGATCCGGAAGTCCCGCAACCGCCACAGGTTCAGTCGACGCCCGACCATCGGGTGCACGCCCCGGACCAGGTCGTCCTCGATGACCTGACCGGGCTCTTGCTTCGACGGCCGGAACGTGAAGTACCCGACCGGACGGCCGCCACCCGGCACCACGGCCACCGCGACCCGGCGCACCCGCTGCACCAGGCCCAGCTCGGCCAGCGCGGCCTGCAACTGGGCCGACGCCTCGGCCGGAGCTTCGGGCATCGCGTCCCAGAGCAGGTACAGGTCAACCACGCACTCATGGGTTTCGCCCGCGGCATCAAGCTGATTGAGCAGTTCGGTGACCAGCGGCGAGCCGGGCACCAGTTCCGGCATCCGGGCCACCGTGGTCAACAGGTGACTCGGCCGTTCGTCCAGGGTGTAGTCGCAGGCCACCATCGGCCGGTCGGCGGCGACGAAGTTGCGCAGGTTGTGCAGCTCGTACTCGCGGTAGTGCCGCCGGGCCAAGATCTCCAGCATCGGTTCGTGGGCCGAGACACCGGCCTCGAGCCGTTCGGCCAGGAACTGCACGATCCGTTCCGGGACCGCGGCCAGCTCGTCCAGCCGCTCGGTGTAGTCCTGGGCGTCCGGGTGCTCGCTCAGGTAGGCCAGCTGATCCCTGACCCCGGCCAGCACCTGATCCCGGGCCGCATCCACGATCGGCTGTTCGAACCAGCGGAAACGGACGCTGCGGGCCAGGTCGCCGACCACCGGGTAGCGCAGCTGGGTGGCGGCGACCAGCCGGTCGAGCACGTCCCGCGCCTGAACGCCCTCGGCCGGCACCGGGTCGAGCAGCCACTGCTGCAACAGTCCGGTGACCAGCTGCTGGTGCGAGGCGGCCCCGGGCTGGGCCAGGAAGATCCGATAGACCGCCTCTTCCAGGGCCGGGGTGCGGTCGAGATCGGTGACGCCGTAATGCTGCAGCGCCCGGGTCAGCCGCTCCCGGAACGAGTCCGGCAACTGCTCCCGGTCGATGTCGAGACTGTGTAGGTAGGAGTGGAAATACTCGCGCGGACTGTGTACCCGGTCATTGGTCGGCTCCTCGCCGCCGGGACGGTTGCGGGCCAGCTCGCACAGGTCGGCGAAGGCGGTGAACACCGCCGACTCGCCCGCCAGCAGGCCGTCGGTCCCCAGTTCGGCCCGGGCCCGCTGGTAGTCGGCCAGCGTCTGCGCGGGGTCGGACAGGTCGAAGCCGAGCAGCAGGTCACGCAGGTCCTGCAGCTGGCGGCGAGCCCGCACCTCGACGGACTCCCCGCGTTCGCCGGGCAGCTCCAGCTCGGGGCCGGCATCCTTGTTCGCGGCGGCCTCGGCGGCGTCGCCGATCGGTTCCAGGCGGATCATCGGCATGCCGGTCTCGACCTGGCCGCCGGCACTGACCAGCAGCGACCGCACCCGGCTGGTGAACGGCGCTGTCAGCACCGTCTCCATCTTCATGCTTTCCAGGACCAGCACCGGCGCCCCGGCCGCGACCTCGTCGCCGACCCGCACCGGCACCGCGACCACCAGGGCCGGTGCCGGCGAGCGCAGCACGCCACCCTCGTCCCGGGTCACCCGGTGGGTGGTGCCGTCCACCTCGATGACGTTGACCGTGCCGTGGGTCGCGCTGACCAACCGGAACCGCTGGTCACCGACCTCAAGACGGCTGTGGTGAGCATCCAGCTGCTCGACCCGGGCCTCGACCTGGCGCAGTTCGTCCTTGTCCGACAGGGCGACCCGGAATCGGGACGGGCCGAGCTGGGCCACCTGCAGCTTGTAACCGACGCCCCGCAGCTTGAGCTCGACGGTGCGTCCGGAGGTGTGCCGCGCCTGCGGACGACCACCGTGCGCGGTGGCCAGGAAGTGCTGGCGTTCGGCGTCCTCGGCGACCTCGTAGGCCTGGATGGCTGCTGCGATCAGGGCGATCCCGGCATGCTTGTGCGAGACCAACCCGCCCTCGGCCCGGACCCGGTCGATCCAGCCGGTGTCGGCGGTGGCATCGATGACGGCCGGTTCATCCAACAGTTCCAGGATGAAACTCTTGTTGGTGGCACCACCCTCGATGATCACCTCGGTCTCGGCCATCGCCCTCCGCAGCCGAGCCAGCGCCTCGTTCCGGGTCGGGCCGTAGGCAATGATCTTGGCGATCATCGAGTCGAAATCAGCGGGAATGAGGTCGCCCTCGCTGAACCCGGTGTCGACCCGGATGCCCGGACCGGCCGGCAGGTCCAGCAGCTCGATCCGGCCCGGGGCCGGCGCGAAGTCACGATCCGGATCCTCGGCGTTGAGCCGGGCCTCGACCGCGTGACCGAGCTCGGACGGGCGCACGCCGTCGAGCTTCCCCCCGTCGGCGACGTGCAATTGCATCTTCACCAGGTCGGTGCTGGTGACCGTTTCGGTGATCGGGTGCTCGACCTGGAGCCGGGTGTTGACCTCGAGGAAGGCAAACAGTTTCTGTTGCGGTTGATAGAGGAACTCGACCGTGCCGGCTCCGGCGTAGCCGACCGCGACCGCCAGCCGTTCGGCGGCCGCCTTCACCTCGGCTGCCTGCTCCGGTTCGAGTACGGCCGAGGCCGACTCCTCGATGATCTTCTGGTTCCGTCGCTGGATCGAACAGTCGCGCACCCCGATCGCCCAGGCGGTGCCCTGGCCGTCAGCGATGACCTGGACCTCGACGTGCCGGGCACCGGTCACCAACGATTCCAAGAACATCACGCCACTGCCGAACGCCCGCAGTGCCTCGTCACTGGTCTGGTCGAAGACCGCGGTCAGCTCCTCGTCGCTGGCCACCTTGCGAATGCCCCGGCCGCCACCGCCGGCGGTTGCCTTGAGCATCAAGGGATATCCCAGCTGGTGCGCGTGCTCGAGCGCATCGTCCAGGCTGGTCACCGCACCCTGGCTCCACGGTGCCACCGGCACCCCGACCTGTTCGGCGATCAGCTTCGAACCGATCTTGTCCCCGAGGGACCGCATCGCCTGCGCGCTGGGGCCGATGAAGATCACCCCGAGCCGTTCGCACAATTCGACGAATTCCGGTTGCTCGGCGACGAAGCCCCAGCCGACCCAGGCCGCGTCGGCCCTGGTCTCGGTCAGCGCCCGGCCCAGCAGTTCCAGGTTCAGATAGGGCCGTTCCGAAGCCGGCCCGAGCGGGTAGGCGATGTCGGCCTCACGCACGAACTTGGCCGAGCTCTCGGCGTCGGTGTACAGCGCGATCGTCTGGATGCGTGCCCCGCCCGCAGCGTTGAGCTCTCGTACGGCGTGGATGAGACGCATCGCTGCTTCACCACGGTTGATGATCGCGATCCGACCGAACACTTCTCCGCCTTCCTCCGCCCGCAGCGCTGCGGCGATCCCGTGCCCACCCTAATAGTTGGCTACATCACCTTTGGAGTCAGACGAGCTACCGGTTAGTAGGACATGACTCGGGGGATCAGTAGGGCATCGGCTCGAGGGACGGCTGGCTTGGTGGAGCCGCATCCCGTTTGGTCACGGGACCTGCACGCAGCCGCTAGACTGGGTGGCAGCGGTTCGGATCAGTTCTGTCTCCAGCTGCCATCACCTCGGGTTCTCCCCGTAGTTTTCCGCGCTTCGTTCCTCGCGCGTGGACAGGACGCCCTGTCAAGATTTGGAGTACCACCACCATGGCGGATTCCCGCCCTGCTTCTGCGCGTCCCGACTCGGTTTCGGCCAGTTTCTCCTCCCTCGGCGTGCCCACTGCTGTCGTCGAGGCCCTCACCGGACTTGGCATCACCGAGCCGTTCCCGATCCAGAGCGCCACGCTGCCGGACTCGTTGGCCGGCCGGGATGTCCTCGGCCGCGGCCGGACCGGTTCCGGTAAGACCTACGCCTTCGTCATCCCGACCCTGACCCGGCTCAGCGCACTCGGCGGCCGCCCGTCGGCCCGCCAGCCCAGTGCGCTGATCCTGGCTCCGACCCGCGAACTGGCCAGCCAGATCGAGGCCACCGCCCTGCCGTTGGCCCGCGCCCTCGGCCTGCGTACCACCACCGTCTTCGGTGGCGTGTCGGCCGGTTCGCAGATCAGCGCCCTGCGCAGTGGCATCGACCTGCTCATCGCCTGCCCCGGACGCCTGGAGGATCTGATCTCCGGCGGCCACGCCGACCTCAGCCAGGTCCAGATCACGGTGCTGGACGAGGCCGACCACATGGCCGATCTGGGCTTCCTGCCCGCGGTCAAGCGGCTGCTGGACCGGACCCCGCACGATGGTCAGCGGATGCTGTTCTCGGCCACCTTGGACGCCGGTGTCGACACCCTGGTTCGGCGCTACCTGACCGACCCGATCACGCACAGCGTGGACTCGGCCGAGTCGCCGGTCGCCGCCATGACCCACCACGCGCTGCAGATCACGGCCGCCGACCGGCTGCCCGTACTGGTTGAGCTGACCTCGGCACCGGGGCGGACCCTGGTGTTCACCCGGACCAAGCACGGGGCGAAGAAGCTCACCAAGCAGCTCATCGCCGCCGGCGTGCCTGCCGTCGAGCTGCACGGCAACCTCAGCCAGGGCGCCCGGACCCGCAACCTGGACGCCTTCTCCGACGGCTCGGTGCGGACCCTCATCGCGACCGACATCGCGGCCCGCGGCATCCACGTCGACGACGTCAACCTCGTCATCCACGCCGACCCGCCGATGGAGCACAAGGCCTATCTGCACCGGTCCGGCCGGACCGCGGACCGGGTCAGCTCGTCGGGTTGAGCCGCAGCGTGCGCTCCTCGTCGCGGCGCACCTGGACGCGGCCGTCGACGACCCGGGTGTCGAGCACCGGCTGCGGCCGGGTGGCCGGCCCGCGCTCGACCGCGCCG
>CAZZZW010000110.1:0-12151 GCA_964658795.1 Phormidium nigroviride PCC 7112 | reverse complement strand
CGGCGTCCCCCTGCTCGGGGTCAACCTGGGCCACGTCGGCTTCCTGGCCGAGACCGAGATCGATGCTTTGGATGCAACCGTCAAGGCCATCGTGGACGGTGACTTCGAGGTGGAACAGCGGTTCACCCTGCGCGTCACGGCGGTGCTCGACGGTGAGGTGGTGGCCGAGGACTGGGCCATGAACGAGGTGTCGGTGGAGAAGAGCTTCCGCGAGAAGTTGCTCGAGGTGCAGGTGTCGGTCGATGAACGCCCGCTGCTGCGGTTCGGCTGTGATGGCATCATCTGTGCCACCCCGACCGGCTCCACTGCCTACGCCT
This sequence comes from Phormidium nigroviride PCC 7112, assembly GCA_964658795.1. GTDB lineage: Bacteria > Actinomycetota > Actinomycetes > Mycobacteriales > Jatrophihabitantaceae > Jatrophihabitans_A. The sequence continues at coordinate 11,834 of CAZZZW010000110.1, read as the reverse complement.
TCTCGGTCGGTGGCCCGATCGTGTGGCCGAACGTCGAGGCGATGCTGCTCGTGCCCAATGCCGCCCATGCGCTGTTCGCCCGGCCGCTGGTCGTCGGACCGAGCTCGCAGATCGGCATCGAGCTGGTTGGCGCCGAGCACGCCGGGGTACTGAACTGCGACGGTCGGCGAACCCACGCACTGCCGTGTGGCACGGTGCTCAAGATCGACCGCGCCGAGCATCCGATCTACATCGCTCGGCCCCATCCCACGCCGTTCGGCGAGCGACTGGTGGCCAAGTTCCAGCTGCCGGTGCGCGGCTGGCGCGAGCAGAACTCGGCGTCCTGACCGATGCTCGAGGAGATCCGGATCCAGGGACTCGGCGTCATCGATGATGCCGTGCTGTCCTTCGACCCCGGTCTGACCGTGGTCACGGGTGAGACCGGAGCCGGCAAGACCATGGTGGTCACCGGCCTGGGGTTGCTGTTCGGCGGCCGGGCCGAGACCTCCCGGCTGCGACCGGGTGTCGATTCGGCCAGCGTGGAGGGACGGATCCTGCTCGGCACGGCGTCGGGCGTCGCGGACATCATCGCCGACGCCGGCGGCGACATCGATGACGACTGCCTGGTGCTACGCCGAGTGGTGAGCGCCGCGGGCCGGTCCCGGGCCGCCGCCGGCGGCGCCGCGGTCCCGGCCGCGGTGTTGAGCCGGCTGGCCGACGACCTCGTCGCGGTGCACGGCCAGAGTGACCAGCAGCGGCTGACCCAGCCGGCCGAACAACGACAGACGTTGGACCGTTTCGCCGGACTCGACCTGACCGACTGCCGGCAGGCGTTCGCCGAATGGCGGGCCGCGGTCGCCGAACTGGACCGGCGAACCACCGACGCCCGCGAGCTGGCCCGGGAGTCCGAGCTGCTACGGCACGGCATCACCGAGATCGAGGCCGTGGCCCCGCAGCCCGGCGAGGACGTCGAGCTCGCTGCCCTGGCGGCGCGGCTGGAACACGCCGACGCGCTTCGGATCGCGGCCCGGACGGCCCACAACGCCCTGCTCGGTGATCCGGACGATCCGACCGGCGACGCCGCCGATGTGCAGTCGCTGGTCGGGCAGGCCCGCCGGGCACTGGGCCAGGTGTCCGGCACCGACGAGGACTTGGACGCTCTCGATCGGCGGCTCACCGACCTGCTGGCCGCGGTGACCGACGTCGGTGCTGAGCTGGCCGACTATGAGAGCCAGTTGGACGCCGACCCGGCGTGGCTGTCCGGCGTACACGAGCGGCGGGCCGCCCTGTCCGGGTTGACGCGCAAATACGGTGCCGATCTGGCTTCGGTGCTGGACTGGGCGGCGTCGGCCACCGAGCGGCTGGCCGCGTCGGACACCTCGGAGGAGACCCTGGCCCGGCTGTCGCAGCTCCGCGACGATGCGGCCAGGCGCTACCTCGAGGTGGCTGAGTCCATCTCCGACCAGCGCCGACAGGCGGCCGAGAAGTTGTCCGCCCTGGTTACCGCCGAACTCGCGGCCCTGGCCATGCCGGCCGCCCGGGTCCAGGTGAACGTCCGTCACCGTGGTCCGGCTGAGGTCAGCGTGGCCCTCGACGGGGCCGACGTGGGCGCGAGCCCGGAAGGCATCGACGAGGTCGAGCTGACGCTGCGGCCACATCCGGACGCGCCGGAGCTGCCGGTTCAGCGCGGCGCCTCCGGGGGAGAGCTGTCCCGGGTGATGCTGGCCATCGAGGTCGGACTGGCCGGTACCGACCCGGTGCCGACCATGGTTTTCGACGAGGTCGATGCCGGCGTCGGTGGCCGGGCCGCGGTCGAGATCGGGCGGCGGCTGGCCCGCTTGGCCCGCGATCACCAGGTCATCGTCGTGACCCACCTGGCCCAGGTCGCATCGTTCGCCGACCGCCATCTGGTGGTGGACAAGGCGGTCTCGGGTGGCAAGGGCGCACGCGCTGCCGGTGGTGTGACCCGGAGCGACATCCGGCAGGTCGAGGGCGACGATCGGCTCGTCGAGCTTGCCCGGATGCTGGCCGGTGATGACACGCCGGTGGCCCGGGAACACGCATCCGAGCTGCTCGAGACGGCCAAAGCCGACCGAACCTCCCGATCCGGTAAGGCAAAACGCAGCCGTCGGTGACCAGCGCGGTGTGTGAGTAAACCGAATCCCGAACGGGCGTGGCGCAACCGGGCGATCACTGTGTGCGATGGCAGCATGAAATCCCATGAAGATCGCAGCCATGCGCCCCGGCGAGAAGCGACGTGACGCCTCGGCCGGGGGGACCAGCGGGGTGGCCCGGCTCGACCGTCGGGTGAACCGGCTGCTGGGTCGGCTGCACCCGGGCGACATCGCCGTCATCGACATCGCCGACCTCGATCGCTCGACCGCCGATGCGCTCGTCAACGCCAAGGTTGCCGCGGTGATCAACGCGCAACCGAGCATCTCCGGCCGTTATCCGAACCTCGGACCCGAGGTGTTGATGGCGCACGAGATCCCGTTGCTGGATTCGGTCGGCACCAGCATCTTCGCCGACATCAAGGAGGGCACCCGGCTTCGGCTCGACGGTGACACCCTCTTCGCCGGTGAACGGCCGACCGCCTCCGGTTACCGCCAGAACGCCGACTCGATCAGGGCGGCGATGCAGGAGGCCAAGGCCGGCCTGTCGACCCAGCTCGAGCTCTTCGCCTCGAGCACCCAGCAGCACATGCTCCGAGAGAAAGAGCTGCTGCTCGACGGCATCGGAGTGCCGGAGCTGCGTACCCGGTTCGCCGGCCGGCACGTCCTGCTGGTGGCCAAGGAGTACGACTACAAGGCCGATCTGAAGGCGCTCAAGCACTACATCAAGGAATTCCGTCCGGTCCTGGTCGGGGTCGACGGCGGCGCCGACGTGCTGGCCGCGGCCGGCTATCAGCCGGATCTGATCGTCGGCGAACTCGACGGCGTGTCGGACACCGCGCTGCGGGCAGCCGGCGAGGTCGTGGCCAAGGCCGACCATCACGGGCGGGTCACCGGGCTGAACCGGGTCCAGGACCTGCGCATCGATCCGGCCATCTTCGCCACCTCGGGCAGCAGCGAGGACGCGGCGATGCTGCTGGCCGACGCCGGCGAGGCGAAGCTCATCGTCACCGTCGGCATGCGGGCCACGCTCGAGGAGTTCCTGGACTCCGGCCGGGGCGGGATGGCCTCGACCGTGCTGACCCGGCTCAAGGTCGGTGGCCGTCTGGTCGACGCCAAGGCGGCCGCGCAGCTCTTCCAGACCCGAATCTCCTCCTTCACCGTCCTGCTGTTGGCGTTGGCCGCTCTTGCCGTGGTCGTCGTCGCCCTGGTGGCCGGCAGCACCACCGACAGTTATCTCCATCTGATTTCCCAAGGCTGGGACCATCTGACCAGCTGGTTGAGAGGCCTGTTCTCGTGATCTCGTTCCGCTACCACCTGGTTTCCCTGATCTGCGTCTTTCTTGGCATCGCACTCGGGATCGTGATCGGCACCAGCGCCCTCAACGGTGCCGTCGTGGGCGACCTGCGCCGGCAGAACACCGACCTGAAGAATTCGGTCGCCGCCAACTCGGCGCAGAACAAGACATTGCAGGCTCGGGGCGGCGCGGCCGACCAACTGGCCCAGACCTTCGGACCGAAGATCGCGGCCAAGACACTGGCCGGCAAGAAGATCGTGATCATCGGCCTGCCGGGCGCGGCCAAGACGATCAAGGCCAACGTCGGCAACCAGATCGCTGCGGCCGGTGGCACGGTGACCGGTTCGATCCAACTGGCCAAGAACTTCGACGATCCGGCGCACGGCAACGACATCCAGTCCCTGACCAGCAGCGCCCACCCGATCGGCCTGCAGCTCCCGCAGTCCACCGACACCGGCGTCCTGGCCGGCTCGCTGCTCGGGTGGGTGTTGCTCGGCCACGGATCGGCCACCGACATCACGCAGGTGCTGACCGCGTTCAGCACGTTGAACATGCTCAGCGTCGACGGCGGCACCGTCTCGGGGGCCGACGCCGCCGTGCTGATCACCTCCGGTGGTCTACCCAGCGGCGACGAGGGCGGCTCGATGCTGGTCTCGTTCGCGACCCAGTTGGGATCGACTGAGGGCGCGACCGTGGTCGCCGGCGATCAGGCGTCGGCCACTCAGCACGGCCTGGTCGGACTCGTCCGGGACAACGCCGCCGTGCAGAAGGCGGTGTCCACCGTGGACGACGTCGACACGCCGCTCGGTCAACTCACGGCCGCGCTCACCCTGGCCGACCGTCTCGCCAACCACCGGGGCAACTTCGGCACCGCGGCCAACGCCGACGCGCTGCTGCCCGGGCTGAGCCAGTAGCGCCGCGCTCCGGGCCTGTCGCGCAGCGTCGGCCCGGGTCAGGTGTTACTGTGAACTTCCGTGGATATATGGGAATTCGTTGACGGGTTCCTCTCCGCCGTTCGTATCGGAAGCGACCACGGGAGTCTCGTTGGCTCAGTCAGCCCGCGTCACCAAACATTTGTTCGTCACCGGCGGCGTTGCGTCGTCCCTGGGTAAGGGTCTGACCGCCTCATCGTTGGGAAGCCTGCTCAAGGCCCGTGGCCTGCGGGTCACTATGCAGAAGCTCGATCCTTACCTCAACGTCGACCCCGGAACGATGAACCCGTTCCAGCACGGCGAGGTCTTCGTCACCGAGGACGGCGCCGAGACCGACCTCGACATCGGCCACTACGAGCGGTTCCTCGACACCGACCTGGTCGGCTGGGCCAATGTCACCACCGGCCAGGTGTATTCCACGGTCATCGCCAAGGAGCGCCGCGGCGAGTACCTGGGTGACACCGTGCAGGTCATCCCGCACATCACCAACGAGATCAAGGAACGCATCCGATCGATGTCCGCCCCGGCGGCCGACGGCGAGATCCCGGACATCGTGATCACCGAGATCGGTGGCACCGTCGGCGACATCGAATCGCTGCCGTTCCTCGAGGCGGCGCGGCAGGTGCGGCACGATGTCGGCCGGGAGAACTGCTTCTTCCTGCACGTCTCACTGGTGCCGTACCTGGCTCCGTCCGGCGAGCTCAAGACCAAGCCGACGCAACACTCGGTGGCCGCCCTGCGCAGCATCGGCATCACCCCGGACGCCGTCGTGTGCCGGGCCGACCGTGAGATCCCGGAGAACGTCAAGCGCAAGATCTCGCTGATGTGTGACGTCGACACCGAGGCCGTGGTGGCGGCCGTGGACGCCCCGAGCATCTATGACATCCCCAAGGTGCTGCACGCCGAAGGGCTGGACGCCTATGTGGTGCGCCGGCTCGGGCTGCCCTTCCGCGACGTCGACTGGACGCTGTGGGGTGGCCTGCTCGAGCGGGTCCATCACCCCAAGTCCGAGATCACGGTCGCGCTGGTGGGCAAGTACATCGACCTGCCCGATGCCTATCTGTCGGTGACCGAGGCCCTGCGCGCGGGCGGTTTCGCCCATCGGGCCAAGGTGAACATCCGTTGGGTCGCCTCCGACCTGTGTGAGACGCCCAGCGGCGCGGCCACCCAGCTCAAGGGGGTCGATGGGGTGCTGATCCCCGGTGGCTTCGGAATCCGGGGCATCGAGGGCAAGCTCGGTGCGATCCGGCACGCCCGCGAGCAGGGCATCCCCACCCTGGGGCTGTGTCTGGGCCTGCAGTGCATGGTGATCGAGACGGCCCGGCACCTGGCCGGCATCGAGGGCGCCAACTCGGCCGAGTTCGACCCGGAGACGGTTGCTCCGGTGATCGCCACCATGGCCGATCAGGTCGACATCGTCGCCGGCAACGCCGACCTCGGCGGCACCATGCGGCTCGGCGCCTACCCGGCGGTGCTGACTCCCGGTTCGGTGGTGGCCGAGAGTTACGGCACCACCGATGTCTCCGAACGCCACCGGCACCGCTACGAGGTCAACAACTCCTATCGGCAGGCATTGACCGAGGCCGGCCTGGTCATCTCCGGGACCTCCCCGGACGGCCGGCTGGTCGAGTTCGTCGAACTGCCCCGACAGGTGCATCCGTTCTTCGCCGCGACCCAGGCCCACCCGGAGCTGAAGTCGCGACCGACCCGTCCGCACCCGCTGTTCACATCCTTCGTCGGCGCCGCGGTCCGGTACAACTCCGAGGAGCGGCTGCCGGTCGAATTCAACGAGGAACTGGCCAGCCCGGTGAGCCGATGACCTCGGACGGCGACTTCTCGGTCGTCGGGTCCGAGCACATCTACTCCGGTTATGCCTTCGAGGTCCGGGTCGACCAGGTCCGGATGCCCGACGGCGACGTCGCCCGTCGCGACATCATCGATCACGTCGGCGCGGTCGCGGTGTTGGCCATCGACGAGGACGACCGGGTCACCACGGTGCGCCAGTACCGGCCGGCCGTCGGCACCCACCTGATCGAGTTGCCGGCCGGCCTGCTGGACCTGGCCGGTGAACCCGCCCTGGATACGGCCAAACGCGAGCTGTACGAGGAAGCCTCGACAACGGCGACGGACTGGGCGGTGCTGATCGACCTGCACACCTCGCCCGGGATGACCAACGAGGCGATCCGGGTGTACCTGGCCCGTGGCCTGGCGCCGGTGCCGGCGGCCGACCGGTACGTCACCGAGCACGAGGAACGAACCATGGAGGTACAGAGCTTCCCGTTGTCCGACCTGGTGGAACGCGCTCTGGCCGGTGAGGTGACCAACGGACCGGCGGTGGCGGCGATCATGGCTGCGTCGGTAGCCCGTGGACGGGGCTGGACCGGCCTGCGATCGGCCGAGGCGGCCTGGCCGGCCAAGCCGGACCGGGTGCCGAACCCGGCATGACCGGCGTGGTCGAAGCTCGTCGGTCCCGGCGTCCGGCCGGCGCGGTCGAGCAGCTCATCCAGAGCTACCTCGACCATCTCGCGGTGGAACGGGGCAGCTCGGCCAACACCCTGAGCTCCTATCGGCGCGATCTGCGCCGCTACGCCGATTACCTCGATCAGCATGGGGTTTCCTCGCTGGAGGAGGTCGACGCCAATGCGGTCGGGGCGTTCCTGGCCGCGCTGCGGGAGGGCGATGACGAACACCCGCCGCTGTCGGCCTCGTCGGCCGCCCGGGCCGTGGTGGCCGTCCGGGGACTGCACAGGTTCGGTTACGCCGACGGGCAGTTGGCCGCAGATGTGGCCCGCGCGGTCAAGCCACCGGCGCCGCCCCGGCGGCTGCCCAAGGCGATCTCGGTCGAGGACACCGAACGGTTGCTGGAGGCGGCCGACTTCGACAAGACCCCGTTGTCGGTGCGTGACCGGGCGCTGCTGGAGGTCCTGTACGGCACCGGGGCCCGGATCTCCGAGGCGGTCGGGCTGGATGTCGACGACCTTGATCTGGCCGGCAAGGCGGTGCTGCTGCGGGGCAAGGGCGGCAAGGAGCGGCTGGTCCCGTTGGGCTCGTACGCGGCCAAGGCGTTGGAGGCGTACCTGGTCCGGGTCCGGCCGGAGCTGGCCCAGCACGGACGGGGCACGCCGAAGGTCTTCCTGAACTCACGGGGCGGACCGCTGTCGCGCCAGAGCGCCTGGACGGTCTTGCGCAGTGCAGCGGACAAGGCCGGCTTGTCGACCGATATCTCACCGCACACGCTGCGGCACTCCTTCGCCACCCACCTGATGGAGGGGGGCGCCGACGTCCGGGTGGTGCAGGAACTGCTGGGGCACGCCTCGGTCACCACGACGCAGATCTACACGCTCGTCACGGTCGATCAACTGCGTGAGGTCTACGCCACCGCGCACCCGCGGGCCCGACGCTGACCTCGCCCGCGCCGGTCGTGCACGCAGCTCAGACCTCTGGTGAATGCGTTCCGAGACAGCTCGCACTCCACTCGGAGGTCTTCGTCTTGGCAGTCAGCCACGCCGTCACCAACGTCCGTGGTCAGAACACCCAGCCCTGCCCGACATGATGCGGCCCGAGCCCGATCGCGAAGGTCGCGCTGCGGTTGCGAGCCCGGACGCCGAAGGTCGTCAGGTGTCCGGTCAGGCGTTCGGCGTCGCGTAGTCCGCGCAGCCGAACCTGCCGGCCGGTCAACTGAGACGGTCATGCTCGGTTGCTGAGTCGGTGGTCCAGTCCGTCGGACAAACCTAACCGTGCGGTCGGTTTCGGTTCGATGCCGATTCCGGATGTTCCTCAGCCCCGTCGAACACCCACCGATATAACTGACCGACATCGACGACGCGGGGAGTAGCAGCGTGAGTGAACCGTTCGAGCCACGGCCGGATCAGTGGAGCCAGCCGCCAGCTCAACCGCCGGCCGAGCACAATCAGTGGTCCCAGCCGCCGATCACCGAACTGCCTTCGCAGCCCTGGGACGGGCAGCCGAGCAGCACCTACACCCCACCGGCCCCGTATGCCCCACAGAACCCGACCGGGTACCCGCCACCGAATCCGTACGGACCGCAGGCCGGCCCGATGCCGAGCTACCCGGGCGGCCCGGCCTGGCCGCCGGGCACCGCGGCACCGGCCCGTCGCGGGCGGCTTCGCTGGGTGATCACGGCCGGCGTCGCCGCCCTCGTCCTGGTCGGCGGCGGTGTCAGCTACGCGGCCTACTCGAAGCTGAACGGCGGTGGCACCCAGCCCGATGCGGTCACCCCGAGCACGGCGATCGCCTTCGTCAAGCTCGACCTGAACCCGTCGGCGTCGCAGAAGCTCGCCGCATCCCGGTTCCTGGGCAAGCTGCCCAAGTCCGGCGGCCTGCTCAGCGCCGGCGGTGACTGGCGCAAGGGCCTGTTCGACAGCCTGCTCAAGGACACTGACAGCCTGCCGAGCGACGTGGACTTCGACCGTGACGTCAAACCGTGGCTCGGCCAGCGGATGGCGGTTGCCGCCCTGCCGGCTGACGCTTCGGTCGCCCAGAGCAGCGACGAGGCCGGCCCGCAGCCGCTGCTCGTCCTGCAGAGCACGGACGACGGCCAGGCCAAGCTCGGCATCGCCCGGTTCGACCCCAACGCCGGCATCGACTTCTACAAGGGCTACGCGCTGGTCGCCCCGTCGCAGAAGGCGGCCGACAAGGCGCTGGCCGCCGCCCAGGCCGGCAGTCTGGCCTCGGCCCCGCAGTACCGCTCCGACATGGCTCAGGTCGGTTCGCTCGGTGTGGCCTCGGGCTGGTTCGATCTCACCGAACTGAGTGGCCAGACCACGACCAGCGGACTGGGCTTTGCCCACGACTTCAGCGGACGGGCCGCCTTCACCCTGCGCTTCAGCGGCCACACCGCCGACGTGATCGCCAAGACGATCGGTGGCGCGTCGGCACCGAAGGCGGCGGCCAACGCGGCCCAGAGCCTCGGGGGATTGCCGGCCGGCACGATCGGCGGCTTCACCTCCTCGGTCAGCAAGACGGCCATCGATCAGCAGTGGAACCGGGTGTCCTCGACGCTTTCGTCCGGCTTCTTCGGTGCCGGGTCCGGGGGCGGCGATCCGATCTCGATCCTGCAGGACGAGTTCGGACTGAACCTGCCGACCGACCTGGAGACGCTGCTGGGCGATGACGTCACCGTCGGCCTCGACTCGGCCAGCTTCGGCTCCGACGCCGCCTCCCCGAAATTCGGCGTGCTGACCAAGGGTGACGGGGACGCGGCGGCCAGGGTGTTGGACAAGGTCACCACCGGCTTCAGCAACACCGGGATGGACCTGCCGATCAAGTACAAGAGCACCGGCTCCGGTCTGGCGCTGGCCTCTGATCAGGCCTATCTGGACGAGCTGACCTCGACCAGTGGCGCGAAACTGTCCGGCGTGCCGGGTTTCGCGGCCGCGCTGCCCGATCTCTCCGGGGCGACGATGGCCGCCTTCGTCAACCTCGACGCGGTCACCGACGCGATGCGCAAGACCGGCGCGTCGGCCGATGACATCGCCTTCGCCTCGTCCTTCAGCGCCGCCGGCCTGACGGTGAGCGGGACGGGCAGCGTGCATCTGCGGTTGGTGGCGCACTGATCCAGGCCGGGGTGTGTGTGCTGCCGGGCCGGGTCCGACCGGTGCGGTAACCTCGCCACCGAGTCAGCAAGGCCCGGTGGCGAGGAGCGCACAGTTTCGATGACAGATCCCGGAACCGAGCCCACGGCGCCGACCCAGCTCCCGGCCGAGCAGCCTGAGCCGCCGGCCACCGATACTGGTCACGCCGAGATCGGACCGTTGGCCGTCCCGAAGCCCGGGTCGCCGGAAGAGGCGGTGAGCCAGGCGCGGTCGGTCGATCCGGCCAAGGCCCGCCGCCGCCGCCCGTTGGTCGAACCCCAGCTGCTCAGCCAGCACGGTCCGGCTCGGGTGATCTCGTTGTGCAACCAGAAGGGTGGCGTCGGTAAGACCACGTCAACCATCAACCTCGGGGCGGCGCTGGCCGAGTACGGCCGGCGGGTGCTGCTGGTCGACTTCGACCCCCAGGGCGCGCTGAGCGTCGGTCTCGGGGTGCAGCCGCATCAGCTCGAGCGCACGACTTACGACCTGCTGATGGAACGCAACATCGGCATCGATGAGGTACTGCTCAAGACCGGCGTGCCCGGCATGGACCTGCTGCCGTCCAACATCGACCTGTCCGCGGCCGAGGTGCAGTTGGTCAACGAGGTCGCCCGCGAGCAGTCGTTGGCCCGAGCCTTGTCGCCGGTGCTCGGCGAGTACGACTTCGTCCTGATCGACTGCCAGCCGTCACTCGGCCTGCTGACCGTCAATGCGCTGACCGCCTCCAGCGGCGTGATCATCCCGTTGGAGTGCGAGTTCTTCTCCCTGCGCGGGGTGGCCCTGCTGATCGACACCATCGACAAGGTGCAGCAGCGGCTGAACCCCAACCTGCGGCTGGAAGGCATCCTGGCCACGATGTACGACGGCCGGACGTTGCACGGTCGCGAGGTGTTCAGCCGCGTCCTGGAGGCCTTCGGGGACAAGGTCTTCGACACCGTCATCTCCCGTACCGTCCGGTTCCCGGAGACCACCGTGGCCGGTGAGCCCATCACCACGTGGGCGCCGACCTCCAACGGGGCGGTCGCCTACCGGGAGCTGGCCATGGAGGTACTGTCCCGGTCGTGACCGGTCTGCCTGTGAACCCGGCCTCCACGGCTGGGCCGGAGGCGTTGGAGGACCTGCCGGAGGAGTGGGATCTGCCCGCCGACCCTCAGCTGCCGCCGGCCCGGCCGGGTACGTTCAGCGTCCATCTGGACAACTTCGAGGGCCCGTTCGATCTGCTGCTGCAACTGATCGGCCGGCGCCAACTCGATGTCACCGAGGTCGCGCTGTCCCAGGTGACCGACGACTTCATCGGCTACCTCAAGGCGGCCGGGCCCGAGTTCGACCTCGGCCAGGCCACCGAGTTCCTGGTGGTGGCCGCGACCCTGCTCGACCTCAAGGCGGCTCGGCTGTTGCCGGCGGCCGAGGTGGAGGACGAGGAGGACCTGGCCCTGCTCGAGGCCCGGGACCTGTTGTTCGCCCGGTTGCTGCAGTACCGCGCCTACAAGTTGGTCGCCCAGCACCTGGGCGAGTTGGAGAGGAAGGCCGCACGACGGTTCCCGCGTACCGCCGAGTTGGAGGCCCGGTTCGCCTCGCTCAGCCCGGAGCTACGGATCGGGGTCGACCTGCACCAGTTCGCCGCGGTCGCCGCCGACGCGCTGAAGCCTCGCCCGGTCCCGGTGGTCGGCGTCGACCATATCCATGCCGCTCGGGTTAGCGTGGCCGAGCACATGGCCTCGATGAGTGCCCGCCTGGCTCGAACCGGTTCGGCGACGTTCCGTGCACTGGTCGCCGAATGTTCCTCCACCCTGGAGGTGGTGGCCCGGTTCCTCGGACTGCTGGAGCTGTATCGCAACGGTGAGGTCGCCTTCGACCAGGCCGAAGCCTTGGCCGAACTGCGGGTGCGCTGGACCGGCGGGGAGCGCGACCCCGACGCACC
>CAZZZW010000109.1:5426-12179 GCA_964658795.1 Phormidium nigroviride PCC 7112 | reverse complement strand
GTGACCGGGCTGGGCGGTGACGTGCTCTTCGTCGAGGCTTCGCTGGCCGAGGCCGGTACCGGCTCGACGGATCTGCGGTTGACCGGTCAGCTGGGTGACGTGATGAAGGAGTCGGCCCAGATCGCGCTGAGCTACCTGCGCTCGCACGGGGCTGAGCTCGAGCTGCCGGTGGCGGCCCTGGCCGAACGAGGCGTGCACATCCACTTCCCGGCCGGTGCGGTGCCCAAGGACGGTCCGAGTGCCGGCATCACGCTGACCACGGCGCTGGCCTCGCTGCTGTCGGGCCGGTTGGTCCGCTCGGACGTGGCGATGACCGGTGAGGTGTCGCTGACCGGGCGGGTGTTGCCGATCGGTGGCCTGAAGCAGAAGCTGCTGGCCGCGCATCGGGCCGGCATCACTACGGTTCTGATCCCGAGCCGGAACGAGCCGGATCTGGATGACGTGCCGGCTGAGGTACTGGCGGCGCTGACGGTGCACCCGGTGTCGGATGTCCGCGAGGTCATCTCGCTGGCCCTGGAGCCGGTCGCGGCCACCGCGGAACAGGCTGCCTGAGGAACGGCAAAGCCCCTGTCGATACGGTCGACGGGGGCTTTGCCGTGCCAGGCTGGTATCCATGATCGACGACTTCGCCAAGGACTACCTGCACGACGCCCTGATGTGGGCGCGAGCGCAGTTGGTGTCACGGCTCGACGGCTTGTCCGAGTACGACGTGCGGCGGCCGCTGACCCGATCCGGCACCAACCTGCTCGGTCTGGTGAAGCACCTGAGCATGTCGGAGGCCCGCTACCTGGGGATGATCTTCGACCGGCCGTACCCGGTTCCGATGCCCAGCTACGACGATCCCGGTTACGCCAACCGTGATTACATGTGGGCCCGGCCGGACGAGTCGCGGGCGGCGGTGCTCGATGGCTATCGCCAGGCCTGCGCCCATGCCGACGCCACCATCCAGGCGCTGCCGATCGATGCCCCCGGTCACGTTCCGTGGTGGCCCAGCCCGGAGGTGAAGCTGTTCAACGTGATGGTGCACCTGGTGATCGAAACCAACCGGCATGCCGGCCACGCCGATATCCTGCGCGAGGAGATCCTGGCCCACGGCCCGCAGGCTGACGATGCGGATTGGCTGGCGCATCGGGCACGAGTCGAACGGGCTGCCCAGACGTTCGGCTAGACCAGACTGTCGCGCCAGGCGGTGTGCAGCGCGGCGAACCGGCCGTCGGCGGTGTCGGACAGCACCTGCGGGGTGCCGTCCTCGACGACTCGGCCCTCGTCGAGCACCAGTACCCGATCGGCGATCTCTACCGTGGACAGCCGGTGCGCGATGATCAACGCCGTCCGTCCGCGGAGCACCGTCTGCAAGGCGCGTTGCACCGCTCGTTCGCTCGGGATGTCTAATGACGAGGTGGCCTCGTCCAGGATGAGCACCGCCGGGTCGGCCAGGAATGCCCTGGCAAAAGCGACCAGTTGTCGCTGGCCGGCCGACAACCGGCCACCCCGTTTGCGTACGTCGGTGTCGTAACCCTCCGGTAATCGCTGGATGAACTCGTCCGCCCCGACCGCCCGGGCTGCAGCCACCACCTCGTCCCGGCTGGCGTCCGGGCGGCCGAAGGCGATGTTGTCGGCCACCGAACCGGAGAACAGAAAACCGTCCTGGGTGATCATCACGACCGCCCGGCGCAGGTCGCGATCAGCCAGGTCGGACAAGGCGATTCCGTCCAGCCGGACCTGTCCGGAGCTCGGATCGTAGAACCGGCTGATCAGCTTGGCGATGGTGGTCTTGCCGGCTCCGGTCGCCCCGACGAGCGCCACGGTCTGGCCACGTTCGATGTCCAGGTCCAACTCGTGCAGCACGACCCGTTCGGCGGTGTAGGCGAACTCAACCTTCTCGAAGCTCACCTGTCCGGCCACCGAGGCCGGCAACTCAACCGGATGCGAGGGCTCGGGCACGGACGGTTTCTCGGCCAGCACCAGGGCCAGCTTCTCCAGCGCCGCGGTGGCCGACTGCAGCGAGTTGAAGAACATCGCCACGTCCTCGAGCGGACCGTAGAACTGCCGCAGATAGAGCAGGAACGCGGTCAGCACGCCCAGTTCGAGGCCGCCGTGGGCAACCCGGACGCCGCCGGCGAACAGCACCACGACGGTGGCGATGTTACCGATCAGGGTCACGCTCGGGATGAAGATCGTGTGCAGCCGGTAGACCGCTCGGTTGGCGTCGCGGTAGTCGTTCGACAGGCCTTCGAAGATCGCGTCGTTGCGCGGCTCGCGCCGGAACGCCTGCACCGCTCGGATGCCGTTGAACGTCTCGACGAACTGCACGATCAGCAGTGCCACCGTCTCGCGGGTCCGGCGGAACGCCACCGTGGACGCGGCGGAGAACCACCGGAACAGCAACAGCAGCGGGATGAACGCGCTCATCGCCAGCAGGGCCAGCCACGGGTCGAGCACCAGCATCAGCGCGGAGATGACCGCGATGTTCAGCACGGCCAGCAGTAACCCGTCCAGGCTGGCGTCGAGCAACTCGCGCAGCGTGTCCACGTCCGAGGTGAGCCGGCTGATCACCCGGCCCGAGGTGAAGCCCTCGTGCCAGGACACCGACAGTCGCTGAGCATGGTCGAACACCCGGCGGCGCAGGCCGAACAGGATCGCCTGGCCGACGGTGCCGACCCGGCGAAGGAAGATCCACTGCAGCACGCCGGACACCAGGGCGGCCGCGACCAGCCAGCCGGTGAGCCGGATCAGGTCGGAGTACCGGCCGTCGATGGCGTCGGGCAGGCCGTTGTCGATCACCTTGCCGATCAGCAGCGGGGCGGCCATGGTCGCCAGTACCTGCCCGACCACCAGAGCGAAGATGATGCTGACCTGCTTGCGGTACGGGCGAATCAGCTCCAGCAGCAACTGCCGGGCCTCGGTCCGCAACCGGGGCCGGCCGTCCGGCAGCGCATCCTGGGCGTCGGGCCTGTCATACCGACCCCGCCACTGGTTCAGCTCCAGGGAGTTGGTCGGCTCCTCGTCGTCAGGCCGGACGGCGTCGTAGGTCGTGCTCATACCCGAGCCTCCTCGACCTTCTGGGACAGCAGATTTCGGTATTCGCTGTTGTTGGCGAGTAATTCTCGATGCGTGCCGACGGCGACGATGCGCTTGCCGGACAGCAGGGCGACCCGATCGGCCAGCAGAACGGTCGAGGCGCGATGGGCGACCACCAGCGCGGTGGTCTGGCTCAGCACCTGGCGCAGCGCGCGTTCGACCTGGGCCTCGGTGTGCACGTCCAGGGCCGACAGCGGGTCGTCCAGCACCAGCACCCGCGGCCGTCCGATCACCGCGCGGGCCAGGGCCAGACGTTGTCTCTGGCCGCCGGACAAGGACAACCCCTGTTCGCCGACCCGGGTGTCCAGGCCGTGTGGTAGTTCGTAGACGAAGCCGGCCTGAGCGACGGCGATGGCCTCGGCCAGCTCGTCCTCACTCGCCTCGGGACGACCCAGAGTCAGGTTCTCCCGGACGCTGGCCGAGAACAGGGTGGCTTCTTCGAAGGCCACGCTGACCGTCTTGCGCAGGTCGGTCAGGAGCAGCCGGTCAACCGGCACGCCGTCGATCCGGACCGCGCCGGCCGAGGCGTCGTGCAGCCGGGACACCAGGGCGGTCAGGATCGTCTTGCCCGATCCGGTGGCCCCGACCAGGGCCATCGTCTCGCCCGGTTCGATCGACAATGTCACGTGTTCCAAGGCATATTCGTCCGCGCCGTGGAATTGGAAGCTGACGTCATCGAAGGTGAGCCGGGCCGGTCCGGTGATCGCGGCCGGCGTGATCGGGTCGATCGGATCGACGATGTTGCTCTCGGCGTCGAACACCTCGAACAGCCGGGCGGTGGCCGCGACCGTCTCCTCGGTGCCGGCCAGCAACCAGCCCATCGCCATCAACGGCCAGTTCAGTCGCAACTGCAAGGTGATGAAGGCGATCAGGTCACCCTTGGACAGCGAGCCGTGCGCGACCGCGATCACGCCGAAGCAGGTGACCCCGGCCAGGACCAGCTGGGGGTAGGTGCCGATCACCGTCCACAACTTGGCCAGCGTCCGATTCTTGGTCAGCTCGGCCTCGCGCAGACGTTGCGCGGTGCCGGTGAATTGGCCGAGCAGCGTCCGGCGGCGGCCGAAGGCCTTGATGACTCGGATGCCGAGCACTGATTCCTCGACCTCGGTGGCCAGGTCTCCGGTCAGATCCTGGGCCCGTCGGGCCTGGATGTTGTACAGCTTCTCGAAGTGGCGGGTGACGTAGGCCAGCGGCAGCATCACGACGGCGACGGCAAGGCCGAGCACCGGCTGCAGCTTGATCAGCAGCACCAGGACGACCACGATGGTCGCCAGGTTCGCGACCACGAACACGGCCATGAAGCCGACGAAGCGCCGGAGTGTGGACAGGTCCGAACTGACCCGGGACAGCAGCTGACCGGACGGCCACCGATCGTGGAAGGTGACCGGAAGCCGTTGCAGATGCTGGTAAAAGTCGCGCCGCAGGTCGGTTTCGATGGCCAGCGAGGACACGTTCATGGCGCGTCGCCGGAGTGCGAACAGCGCGGCCTCGGCGATACCGAAGACCAGGGCCAGCCCGATCAACGGGAGCATGCCGGAGGTCTCGTGCCGGGCGATCGGGCCGTCGATTATGGCCGCCGTGATCAGCGGCAGCAGCGACTGCACCACCATCGCCCCGGTGGCGACGATCAGCATGAAGACGAGGTAGCTCTTGTACGGCCGCAGCCACGGCCAGAGTCGCAGCAACACGGTCAGCGAGCCGTGGGTGCCCTCGGCCGGACCGTCATAGGGATCGTGTGATCGGGCCTTCTGAACCGCTTCCTCGTCGGACCGCTCGTCAGCCTGCTGATCAGACTTCAGTGTCTGATTAACCCCGTTCGCCACGATGACTCACGCTACGACTACCCCCCGACAACGGCGACCGAATTTCGGCGGCCGGATTGCTGGTTAGGCCGACCTAAGTTAGGGTTGCCTAACTAAATCGCTTCGAGCATGGGTGGCAGGCATGACCGAAACGAGCGGGCCGGTCCCGGCGACGAGCCTGCTGTTCGACGAGTTCGAGTTGGCTCGCCGGGCCCGGACCACGCTGGCCGGTGCCGAGTTCGGCCTGCTGGTGATCGCCGACGGCGGCTCGGCCCGCTATCGGCAATGCCAGGTCACGGTCACCGACGACGGCGGTGAGGCGGTCCTCGGTACGCCGGTGCTGGGCTCGGTCGCGGTGGCCGCCACCCGCAACGCGCACGCCGCGTTGCTGCTCGAATCGAACGAGGAGTTCGGGGTCGGGCTGACGTTGATCGGACGGATCTCGCTGTGGCGCGAGCCCGACGACCGTGAGCCGGGACAGGCCGCGGTCGGGTTGTCGGTCGAGCGGGTGCTTGCCTCCTGCCCGCACGGGCGGACCGGACAGCCCCGTCGGGAGATCCCGTTGGCCAGCTATGCCGCCGCCGAACCCGATTCGATCGCGGCGCACGGTCGACGGATCGCCCAGCACCTGACCGAGCACCACCAGGACCAGGTCCGGGCATTGCTCGCGCAGTGCACCCGGCGGCCGGCCGGACTGATCGCCGCGGCCCAGGTCAGTCGGCTCCGCGCCGAGGCGATCGAGTTCTGGTGGCTGGACGGCGACGGCGCGCACGAGTTCAGGATCGCCGTGGACCCACCGGCCGCCGATCTGACCGAGCTCGGCCAGCGGCTGCGCGGTCTGATGGAACTCCGTCGGCACAGCTGAGCGGCCCCGGCTAGTGTCGTCGGCGTGGATCTCCGGGTTGCTGCCTACGCCATCGTCACCGACGACCGCGGCCTGCTGCTGCCGCACTGGAACGAGGGCGGCCGCACGGGCTGGACGCTGCCCGGTGGCGGCATCGATCCCGGTGAGGATCCGGCCGACGCAGTGGTACGCGAGTTGATGGAAGAGACCGGCTACCGGATCGAGGTGGACGAGCTGCTGGGTATCGATTCGTGGGTGCTGCCGCCCGAGCAGCGGATCGGTGAACACAGTTCGCCCTTGCACGCATTACGGATTGTCTACCGGGCCCACATCACCGGAGGCGAGCTGCGGGTCGAGGCCGACGGCACGACCGACGGCGTCCGCTGGTTCGCGCTGGACGAGGTCGACGCGCTGGACCGGGTCGGGCTGGTCGACGTCGGACGTCGGCTGGCCGGGTTGCTCTGAGCCAATGGTGCGGATCAGCTCGATGGTGCCGATCAGTGTCCAGCCCACGGCCGCCGAACGAGTCCGGCCGCTACCCGGTGACGACGTCGTCGCGGCCGACGTGGTGATGGATCGTGCGTTCACGGTGCCCGGCCGGCCCGAGCAGGTCTGGCCCTGGTTGGTGCAGTTGGGCAAGCGGCGGGCCGGCTGGTACCTGCCCCGTTCGATCGAACGGGTGATGCCCCGGCGCGCGATCCGATCGATCGATCCGCGTTGGCAGCACCCGGCTGTCGGCGACATCGTTCCGGATTACGGCGGTAAGCACGCGACGTTCACCGTCTGGGACCTGGCTCCGGCCCAGCACCTGGTCTATTGGTCCGAACGCGGTCGGGTCCGGCTGACCTGGGCGATAGTGCTCACCCCGGATCGGTACGGCACCCGGATCCAATTCCGGCTGCGGCTCGGACCGGTCCGGCGACGCCGGCTGGCCGAGTACGGCGGCGGCCTGTTCGACTGGCTGACCATCGCCGGGCTGGCCGCCGGGTTGGCCGAACGCCTGCCGGAGGTGGCAGAGCAGGACCG
>CAZZZW010000109.1:0-5416 GCA_964658795.1 Phormidium nigroviride PCC 7112 | reverse complement strand
ACCGCGCCTGACCGATCCGGGATTTCGGTCAGGCGCGGTCCCGTCGGCCGGTCAGTCGGTGACGACCGACCGCCGCGGGCGCAAGAACAGCAGCACCAGCAGCCCGGTCACCACGCACAGCGCGGCGTTGACGCCGATTGCCGTGAGCACACCGGACAGAACCGTGCTCGGTCGTTCACCGCCGAGGGCGTGCACCCGCGCGGCCGCGATGGCACTCATGATCGGGATACCCATGGTGATGCCGATCTGCTGGCTCATCGTGGCCAGTCCGGTGGCCATGCCCTGCTCCTCGTTCGGCAGGCCCGAGGTGGCCGTCACCATGAAGCCGACGATGGCCACCAGGTTGGCGATGCCGCCGACGAAGGTCGCGATCAGCAGCAGTACCAACCAGATCCGGTCCGAGCCGAGGGCGAGCAGGGCCGCGGTGGCCACCGCCTGCACGGCGAATCCGCCCACGATGGCGTTGGCCGAACCGAGACGGCCGATCACCCGAGGTCCGACGATGCCGCCGAGAACCGTGCCGACACCCAGCACGGCAAAGGACAATCCTGCCGCCAGGGGAGAGAAGCCGAGCACCTTCTGCAGGTACAAGGTCAGCAGGAAGACCAGCGAGGTCTCGGTGACGAAAGCCAGCATCCCGGCCAGGTTGCCCCAGGCGACATTGCGCCGGCCCAGGATGCTGACCGGCACCAACGGCGAGGCCACTCTGCGCTCCACCAGGTAGAAGACCGGCAGCAAGAGCACGCCCACGGCCAGGGCGACCAGCGTCAGCCCGTCGGTCCGAGACGTCTGACCGGCCCGGCTGAGCCCGAACACGATGGCCAGCAGGGCCACCGTCACCGTCATCGCACCGGGCACGTCGAGCCGCGGCCGGTCCGGCCGTCGCGACTCCGACAACACCGTGGGCGCGACGATCAGCACGCCGATTGCCACCGGGACGTTGATGAAGAATGCCCAGCGCCAGCTGAGCAGATCGGTCAGGACCCCGCCCAGGATCGCGCCGGTGGTGAAGCCGCCGGCCATCAGGGCACCGTTCAGGCCGAGCGCCCGCTCGCGCAATCGTCCCTCGGGGAATGACGTGGTCAGCAACGACAACGCGGCCGGCGTGACCGCGGCGGTGGCCAGGCCCTGGCTGACCCGTGCCACCAGCAGCATCGCCGGTGACACCGACAGCCCGCCGAGCATCGACGCCGCGCCGAGAACAGCCATACCGACCAGGAACATCCGGCGCCGGCCGAAGAGGTCGGCGACCCGTCCGAACAGCAGCGTGAACCCGGCTGCGCAGAGGGAGAACGCGGTCGCGATCCACTGCAGGTTGCTCAGGCTGAAACCGACGTCGGCGCCGATCCGTGGCAGGGCGACGTTGAGGATGGAGAAGTCGACGGCCAGGGTGAAACTGGCGGTCAGGAGGACGATCAGGGTCAGGCGTTGCCGACCGGTCGGCCGGGCGTGCTGATCCGGCGGTGCCGCCGTCGCGGCCGCGCGGGCCGGAATGGTCTCGGTCATGGGGTCCTTCCGATCCGGTTCGTGAAGATTCCGCTGATGGGCACGGGCTGAACCCGTCTGGATCGAGCCTGCGCGCCTTGTGCCGGAGCAACCACACCCGGCTTCGCCTAGCACTGCCAGTGCTAGGCAGCGGAGCGGGTACGCGGGCATAATCGAAAGGTGGACAAACCAATCGAGATGGGCGCCTTCTTGCGGGCGCGCCGGGCCAAGCTGCGCCCCGAGGATGTCGGTATGCCCACCTACGGCGCCCGCCGGGTGCCCGGGTTGCGGCGTGAGGAGATCGCGTTACTGGCCGGCGTCAGCAGCACCTATTACACCCGGCTGGAACAGGGCCAGCAGGTCAACGCCTCCGAGGGGGTGCTGGAGGCGCTGGCCAAGGCGCTGGCACTGACCCCGGCCGAGCGCACTCACCTGTTCAACCTCGCACGGGCCCACAAACCGGCGGACACACCGCCGGGTGAGCATGCCTGCGCGCGGCCGGGGGCCCGTCGGCTGATCGAGTCCATGACCGACATTCCCGCGCTGATCATGGGCCGGCAGACCGAGGTCCTGGCCTGGAACCGGCTCGGCCATCGCCTGCTGGCGCCGCACCGGCCGTTCGAGAGCCCGGATCGCCTGGAGATCCGGCCCAACCTGACCCGGATGCTGTTCGAAGACCCCTACACCCGATCGCTCTATCCACAGTGGGCCGACGAGGCCGGCCGCGCGACGGCATCACTACGCGTGGTGGCCGGCCGGTTCGGTGACGACCGCGGACTGCAGGATTTCGTAGCCGAGCTCGAGCAACAGAGCGCGGAATTCCGCCGGCTGTGGCGAGAACACCCCATCGACAACTGCATATCCGGGCTCAAGTACTTCCAGCACCCGGCGGTCGGTGAGCTCGAGCTGGACTTCGAGGTGCTGGCCACGATGGACGACAGCGGGCAGCGGATGCTGATGTACAACGCCCGGCCCGGCTCACCGTCGGCTGCGGCCCTGATCGAACTGGACGCGCTCGCCGAAGACCGATTGCTCGGCTCCGGCGAGCGCGCCGTCAGCTAGCTCGTCCGCGTTCAGCCTGCGGGAACCGGGCGGAACTCGCTCGCCGGTTCGACCGGGGCCGGCTTACGGGAGCGGGCGAAGCGCCGCATCATCGGGGACTCGACCAGGCTGAACAACGCCCAGCCGGCCACCAGGGCCGCGACGAAGAATCCGGCCACCACGAGCAGCGCGACCGGGGTCGGATAGGTGTGCTCGCCGGTCAGGATCCGGCCGTAGAAGACGACCACACCCTGGCAGAGATAGAAGCCGAAGGAGATCTCACCGAGCCAGACCATCCGTCGACCCGACATCAGCCAGGGCCGGCCCTGGACGTCGGCGACGGCCACGGTGCCGATCAACGCCGCCACGCCGAGGATGGTGGCCACGTTGAAGCCCCAGACGAACGGCAGCTCCAGCGCGGCGGCGTAGCCGAGGACCAGTAGCGCGACCGCGTGCCAGACCTTCAGTTTCGGAAAGCGGCCCTCGGCCACGATCAGGGCGATCAACGCGCCGAGCACGAACTCGAACATCCGCGGTACCGGAAAGATGTAGCCGAACCAGAACTGGGTGACCGACACCGGCGTGATGGCCGATTTCGGCGTTGCCGGGATGAGCGTCAGGTTGACCACCTGCACAGCGACCATGCCCAGCACCATGCCGACAGCCCAGTACCAGAGCCGGGCTGCGCGGATGCGGCGCAGTCCGGCGATGAAGACCGGGAAGGACAGGTAGAACAGCAGTTCGCTGCACAGCGTCCAGGACGGTGGGTTGACGTTGACGTAGGTCGACCCGTCCGGACTGAAGGAATGCAGCAGGAACAGGTTGAGCAACCAGCCCTTGGTCGGGGTGATGGCGGCGGCGAACGTCAGCATCGCCAGGGCCCACATCACGACGTGGTTGGGAAAGATCTTGACCAGGCGGCGGCGCCAGAATGCGGTGGCCGTGGTGGTCCGCTGGTAGGACCAGGTCAACACGAAACCGCTCAGCACGAAGAAGAACGAGACGCCGAGGTAGCCGGCCTTGCCGAACAGCCATTCCAGGTCGTCGGCCAGGCGATGGTCGGCGAAGGGGTTGATCGGATGGTTGGGCGGGATCGGGGACGCCGACAGCGTGATGTGGAAGCCGAAGACGCACAGTGCGGCCAGAAATCGCAGGCCGGTCAGTGACGGTAGTTGCGCGCGACGGCGCGGCGGAGATGTCATATCGATTACCAATCAGTATCGAGGGAATCCAGCTCAGCCGGGTTGGACGCCGAGGTGGTGGGTGAAGTAGTCGGTCGGGTCCCAGTCGCGTTTGATCCGCTGCAGGCGCGGGTAGTTCTGCTTGTAGTACAGCTCGCCCCAGCCGATCTTCGACCGGTTGTGCGCCGGATCGGCGACGTCGACATCCGGGTAGTTGATGTAACAGCCGTCGGCCTGACCACCAGGAACCGGCACCCCGCCGGTGGCGGCGAACATGCCCTCGTAGGTTTCCCGTTCCCAGGAAAGGTAGAAGTCGTCGTCTGCGGCTGAATCCCAGAACGTCTGCAGGCACATCTTGAACGCCGACTGCCGCTGAGCGTTCGCGGTGGCCGTCTCGGCAACCGCGTTCACCTGGCCGCCGAAGGAGAACAGCACCAGCATCGTGTCGGGGTTGGTGAAGTCGGCGCGGGTCATCTGCTCATACAGCACCTTGACCTGGGCCGGGGAGAACCTGCTGTTCAGATACGCAGATTTGTGAGCCCCACGGGACGTCGGGTTGGTGATGGTCGGGTTGTTGGTCCCGACCAGCCGGCTGGCCTGCAGCCAGGGCAGCAGCTGGGGTTCGAACAGCTCGGGCATGGCCGGCAGCTCGCCGTGCGGCACCACGGCCGGCCGTGGAGTCACCGGTACCCCGTCGGTGATGGCGGCCAGGTAACGATCCAGCACCTGCCGGGCGTCCGGCGCGGCGGCATCGATCTGGGTGAACATGCCCAGGCTGCCGTGAGCCCGGTGGCTCACGTTGAACAGGCTGGACAGGTTCGACTCCGGGGTGCCGGGCGCCTTGTGCTGCTCGTGCCAGGCGCCGAAGTTGTCCACCAGGCGGGTGAAACCGGCCTCGTCCAGCTCGGCCCAGTCGAAGGCGATCGAGCTGACGTACACCTGCGCCGGTGCCGCGATGAGCTGGTCGGCCGGGGCTCGTCCGTGTGCGCCCGGAGACCGGAACCAGTACCTGGTGACGATGCCGAAGTTGCCGCCGCCACCACCGGTGTGGGCCCAGAACAGGTCGCCCAGCGCACCCCGATCGTCCCGGCTCGCGCGGACCGCCCGGACCCGCTTGCGGGCATCGACGGTGACCACCTCGACGGCGTAGAGGTGATCGACGACCAGGCCGTGGGCGCGGGACAGCAGACCGTAGCCGCCACCGGCGATGTGACCGCCGGCCCCGACGCTCCAGCAGATGCCACCGGGGATGGTGACCCCCCAGCCCTTGTACAACTGCTCGTAGACATTGAGCAATCGCGCACCGGGCTCGACGAAGAAGGCCTGCATCCCGGGGTCGTAGCCGACCTGGTTCAGCGGTGAGAGATCAAGGATCACCTCGACCTCGGGGTTGCACACGAAGTCGGCGAAGCAGTGTCCACCGCTGCGCAGACTGACCCGTTTGCCGGCCGATACCGCTGCCGACAAGGCCAATTCGGCATCGCGCGACGAGCTGATCAACCGGATGTAGTCCGGCTCGGCCACGAACCGCTGGTTGTTGCCGCGGCTGAGCTCGGGGTAACGCCGATCGCCGGGCCGGACCGTCGCGGCCAGGTCGGCGCCGGACGGCGGCGCGATGGGCTCGGGTTGTACCGCCGACGCCGGTGCGGCCAGGCCGGCCAGAGCCAGCGGCACCGCGGCACGCTGCGCGCGCTCGGGCTCGGCAAGAT
>CAZZZW010000108.1:0-12316 GCA_964658795.1 Phormidium nigroviride PCC 7112 | reverse complement strand
CGTCGCGTTGAACTCGAGCAGAGCGGTTCGGTCCGACGTCTGGATCCAGCTGGTCGGGGTGCCGTGGGCGTCGAGGACGGCGATGCGATCCTCGAGCGCCACGGCGATCCGGCCGGTGCCGGACACGGTGACGGCCTCCGGCGCGGTCGGCCCGACATCAAGGCGGAGGCCCTGCCTGCCGGTGGTGATCGAGAGGCGCTTGTCCTTCGGCTCCCAGACCACCATCGAGGAGCCATGGATAGCCCAGGCAGGAATGCGTCCGTCGTCCGTTCCGGAACCCGCGGACCGGCCCACCAGCCACAACCGCGACCACTGTCCGCCGAAGTCGCCATAGGCGGTGTCGCCGAATCGACCGGTGAATTCGACCTCGATCCGGTCGGCGTCGGTCGATCCGGCGGGAAACCGGCGGGTGGACTCGGCATCCTTGACCACGAAGTGGTCGCCCTGGGCAAAGATGCTGATCCATTCGACGCCACCACGGGTCGGCACCGTCTGATCCGGTGACTGACCGGTGAGGTCCAGCAGACGGACGTCGTCCCCGCTGTCAGCGGCCCAGAGCGCCCACTCGCAGTTGGGTGCCAGCACCGTCCGACCCGGTTCGGGCGCGGTCCAGATCCGACGCACCTCCTTGCCGGCGAGCCGGCTGTAGGACACGACATCGCCCTCGGCGTTGCTGATGAACACCGCCCGGCGAACGGGCGGAAACAACAGCTGGCGGACGTCGGAGGCGGCGAACTCGGTGACCAGGGATGCCCCCGTCGGCGTGCTGGTGGGGTCGATTCGAACCTCGGTGGTGGGCAGCGCGGGCGCCTCGTCCGGCTGCGGCCCGACGCCGTCGGATGGCTCGATGCCGGCTGCTGTCGACGCTGGCGGGCCGTCCGAAGCTGGTGAGGTTGCATCGTCGGCTACCAGTTGCCCGGCGTTCAACCGCACCAGGCGAGCAAAGCCGGCCGGATTCATCGGGCGCAGGCTGAGCGGTATCTGGAAGATCTTCTCCAGATAGCTTTGCGGGGTCGCAAACATCGTCGCCGTCCCGTCGGAGCCGTTCTTCTGCGCGGGTGCCTGATCGAGAATCTCCTTGTACTGCAGTTCGAGGGAGCGGATCAACCACCGGCTGTCCACGCCCACGACGACCACGAAGAGCGGGAAGGCCAGCAACAGGTGCACGGCTTGCAGCACCTCGACCACCCGGTCGGGAGCACATCGATCGAGGTCGTCGATGTAGAGGATGATCCGGCCGATGCGCTCGACATCGTCGTCGAGGTCGGGATCGGTCATCATCCGACTGAGCTGTTCGAGATCCCTGCGGATCATCGCGATGATGCCGAGCTCGGCGTCGTAATCAGCGCTGGCGATCCGACTCTGGATGAACGGCAGGATGCGATGGCCGGCCTCGATCTCCCTAATCTCATGGGTAAGTGCCTGCTGCTGAGCCTGGGCGTGATCGACCTTCGTCTCGGCTGTGGCCACCAGCTGCTGTGCCCTGGCGCTCTCGCGATCGGCGACCTCGCCCACCTGTCGTTTGAGCTGCTCGGCCGCCCTGCGGATCTGGGTCGCCTTGGGAGCCAGGATGCCGATCAGGCCGAGGAGGCCCGGTGCGAAAGCGATCTTCGTCAGCGGGTGATGGCCGGCGACCAGCGGCGTCGCCAGGACGATGCCGCCCAGGAGGAGGAGCGTCAAGAGAATCCAGGTGGCCCGCAACGAACGGGTCGCGTTGCGCCAGAGGTAGCCGGTGGCCGTGGCAATTCCGCGGACATCGTTGTAGAGGGACTGAAGGTTGTCGGCATCGGCGGGCCTGGCGATCGCACTACGAACCAGGTCGGCGACGGTACCGGCCGCCCGTGCCCGCAGGGTGTCGTCCGACAGCACCGCCGTGGCCGCCTCCGCGGGACTGGCGAAACCCTGCTCGTGCTCCCGAGCCCGAGCCACCTGCCTCTCGGCCGCGGCCAATTCGGCTGCGGCCAGTCGTTGTTGCTCCCGGACCCCCTGAAGCTGCACCCGGGCCGAGGCCAGGCGGCTCAGCGTGAGGCCGCGATTCCGCCGTCGTCGTTCGTCCTGCTCCTCGGCCGGTTGCGCGATGCCCGCCAGCACCGCCGACATCAGGCTGGCCCACAGGTTGGCGTCGGCATAGTGCCAGGCGTTGAACGTGATCTGGCGGACGTTCTCGCAGAACGGAGTCGACCGGCCGTCGTTGCGGTCTTCGGCCGCTTCCGTGCTCAGCGCTCGGATGCGATCGCGCATCTTCTGCATGTAGAAGCTCTTGCCGCTGCCCCAGTCGCCGAAGAGCCCGACCGACAAAGGTGGAACCACGCTCTCGGCGATGAGCAACGTGCACAGGCTGTCGATCTCGGTCCTCAGGTCGAGGGCGTCCTCCCCGTCGGCCGCGTCGTTGGTGTAGCCGGCCAGTTGCCACGCGGGCTCACTCGGTTGGGTCTGGGTCTGGGTCGGCACGGACGGTGCTGAGGTCGACGGTGGTCGGTCCGACTGCGGCGGGACTGATTGCGGTGCGGCTGATTGTGGTGGAGGCACCGAGGATTCATCCGACCCGGCAGGGGAATCGTGGTCCATGCTTCGACCCAGTTGCTGCCGCCAGCTGCGCTCGATGGACTCGGCGTCACGGTCGGAGTTGCAGATGAACACGATCTCCGCGACTGCCGGCGCGGTGGGCGTCACTGCTCTCATCAGGGACGGCACCACCGACGCGGCGACCTGGCCGACCGGAAGACCGATGTTTCCCGTGCCGATCAGCGGAATGCCGATCCGGCCGGACTTGATGATCAGGCCTTCGTATCGTCGCAACGCGGCGACCGAAGCCTCGGCGGCCGAGTCCGGAGTGATCGAGGAGGCCTGGCCCCGCGGGTGAGCGGTGGTCAGGATGACGTAGCGCGGTCGTGGCCTGCTGCTCGGCCCGAGTTCGAGGACGTACGGATCACCGAATCTGATCGTGGCGGGGTCCACGGCGTCCCACTCCCGATCGGACAGTTGCCTACGGAGGGCGGTACCGAGAGAGCCGAGGGTCTGCCCGACCGAGACGACGATCGCGTCGAGATCCAAGGCCCACGGCTCGGTCGTCACCGCGAGGGAGAACCGCGTGGTGCCCAGCACTCCGAGATCGATCTCGGCTCGGTCAGCCATCGGGTACGACCTTCCTCATGCGCGGAAGGAGGTTCCCGCAGCCCAAAAAATACGACCTGCCGATCGCCGCCGGAAGGGGATCGGCCGCCGGTGACGACCCGGCGGTCCTGCTCGCCTTGGACCGCGTTGTCGCATAGGTTCAGGCTGTGACCTCAGCTGATGGTGAGACGTCGGTCGATGTGTTGATCGTGGGCGCCGGGCCGGTGGGCCTGTTCGGCGCCTACTACGCGGGGGTGCGGGGGCTGTCCACCGCCGTGCTCGACTCGCTGCCCGAACCCGGGGGCCAGATCACGGCGATGTACCCGGAGAAGGCGATCTTCGACGTGGCCGGCTTCCCGGCCATCCGGGGCCGGGAGCTGGTGGCCAACCTGGTCGCCCAGGCCAGACCGTTCAACCCCGGCTATCTGCTCGGCGAACAGGCGATCGGCCTGGAACGGGGCGAGGGCTTCGTGGTCACCACGTCCGCTGGCCAGCGGGTCCGAGCCAAGGCCATCATCGTCACCGGCGGCATCGGCACGTTCACCCCGCGGCCGCTGCCGACCGGTGAACAGCTGCTCGGTCACGGAGTGGTGCACTTCGTGCCCGACCCGAACGAGTACCAGGACCTGGATGTCGTGATCGTCGGTGGCGGCGACTCGGCCGTCGACTGGGCGCTGCTGCTCGAACCGATCGCCCGGTCGGTGGCCCTGGTGCATCGCCGGGCCGCCTTCCGCGCGCACCCGCACTCGGTGGAGACGCTGCGCGAGACCTCGGTCCGGATCATCACCGACGCCCAGGTGGCCGACGTGTTGGGTGATCCGGTCACCAGCGTCCGGGTCGCGGTCGGTGCGGAGGTGCACGAGCTGGCCTGTGACCGGCTGGTCGCCGCGCTCGGCTTCATCGCCAACCTGGGACCGCTGCTCGACTGGGGGCTGGAGATCGTGCAGCGTCGGCATGTCGTCGTCGACACCACCATGGCGACCTCGGTGCCGGGCGTCTATGCCTGCGGTGACATCTGCGAATACCCCGGCAAGGTAAGGCTGATCGCCACCGGGTTCGGCGAGGTAGCGACCGCGGTCAACAACGCGGTGGCCTATGTCGACCCATCGGCCTCGGTCTTTCCCGGGCACCTGTCGGACTACGCGCCGCCCGGCATGATCGGTTCGCCCGGCACGCCGACGACCGTGTCCTAGGCGGGCAGGCTTGAGCATCATCGGGGTAGGGATCGACGTCGTCCCCATCGAGCGGTTCGAAGTCGCATCGAGCCGGACCCGCACCATGATCGAGCGGCTGTTCACCCCGGCCGAACGGGTCACCGGGCATGGCGAGCCGCGGACGGCGGAGTCGTTGGCGGCCCGGTTCGCGGCCAAGGAGGCGGTGGCCAAGGCGTTGGGCTCGCCCGGCGGAATGTCCTGGCAGGACTGCGAAATCGCGGTCGACGAGCGCGGCCGTCCAGCGCTGCTGGTGCGGGGGACGGTCGCGGCCAAGGCGGCCGAGCTGGGCGTGACGAAATGGCATGTGTCGTTGTCACACGACGGCGGCATCGCCTCGGCTGTCGTCATCGCCGAAGGATGAGGCGACGACCTCAGAAATAGTCATCGCCGAAGGATGAGGCTCTGTCCATGCTGAGTGGCCAGTTCACTCCTTGAGTGGGCGGTCCTGAGCGACCACCCGAGGGTTGAACTGACCACCCGGCGGGAGGTGGACCACGGCTGGCACTCTGGAGACATGCGTGGAATCTGGACGACCGATGAGATCCGGGCGGCCGAACGACAGGTGCTGACCGGACTGCCCGACGGTGCGCTGATGGCCCGGGCGGCCCGGGCGATCGCGGTGAACGCGGTCGAGCTGCTCGGATTCGCCTACGGCGCAAGGGTGCTGCTGCTGGTCGGCTCGGGTGACAACGGCGCCGACGCGCTGTGGGCCGGGGCCGACCTGGCCCGGCGGGGGGTGGCGGTGCAGGCGGTCGCGGCATCGGACAGGATCGATCCGGCCGGACTGGCCGCGTTCACGCGCGCCGGCGGCCGGATGGTCAGCCTGGCCGGGGCGAACGAGGCAGACCTGGTCATCGACGGCCTGGTCGGCATCGGCGCCCGGCCGCCACTGCGGGAACGGCTGCTGCCGCTCGTCCACTACACCGAGGGGCGCCGGGTGCTCGCGGTCGATCTGCCGTCCGGTGTGGACCCGGACACCGGGGCCGTCGACGGACCGGCGATCCGGGCCGAGCGGACGGTGACCATGGGTGGCTACAAGACCGGGTTGATGGTCGGCGCCGGCAACGTTCAGGCCGGAGAAATAAGGCTGATCGACATCGGTATCGGCGATGCTCTGCCCACGCCACGGCTTCGTCAGCTCGAGTCGGACGACGTGCGGATCAAGCACCCCGGCCCGAGCGATGACAAGTACACCCGCGGCGTCGTCGGGGTGGTCGCGGGGTCGGCGCAGTATCCGGGCGCGGCCCTGTTGTGCACCGGGTCGGCGCGGCTCGGTGGGGTCGGCGCGGTCCGCTACGCCGGGCACGCCAAGGACGAGGTGGTCCGCGCGCACCCAGAGATCCTGGTCACCGAGACGCCGGCCGAGGCCGGCCGGGTGCAGGCCTGGGTGGTGGGGCCGGGGCTGGGCAGCGCCGATGATGCGGTCGAAGCCCTGGAACAGGTGTTGAGCCAGGACGTCCCGGTGATCGTGGATGCCGACGGGCTGAACCTGTTGGCCGATTGCCGGCACTGGCTCACCGATCGCAGCGCGCCGACCGTGCTGACCCCGCACGATCGGGAGTTCGAGCGGCTGTTCGGCATGATCGGGCCGGACCGGCTGGCTGCGGCCCGGCGGGCGGCCGAGCAGGTAGGCGCGACGGTACTGCTCAAGGGCAACGCGACCGTCGTGGTCGACCCGGACGGCCGGGGTTTCGTCAATCCCACCGGTAGCCCGATGCTGGCGACTGCGGGCAGCGGCGACGTGTTGTCCGGCCTGGTCGGCTCGCTGCTCGCCACCGGTCTCGAGCCGGGCCGGGCCGCAGCCCAGGCGGCCTACCTGCACGGCCTGGCCGCCCAGCGGGCTGAGTTGGCCGGCCCGGTGGTGGCCAGCGATCTGATCCGCGCGCTGGGCGAGGTGCTGGCCTCCTACTGAATCCGGTCTGCGTCGCCGCATCGAGTTGGCGGACGAAACCGGCCAACCTGCCCGTCCGCCCGGATTTGAGAGACTGGACGACATGCTCCGCTCCGAAGCCGTGATCGATCTGTCCGCCATCGCTGGCAACGTCGCGGTGTGCGCATCGAACACCGCTGCCGACGTCATGGCGGTGGTGAAGGCCGATGCCTACGGCCACGGACTGGTGCCGGCGGCTCGGGCTGCGGTGGCCGGCGGAGCCAGCTGGCTGGGCGTCGCGATGCTGGAGGAGGCCATCGCACTGCGTCAGGCCGGACTCGAACAGCCGATCCTGGCCTGGTTGTGGACGCCGGGGGAGAGCGATTCGCTGCGCTCTGCCCTGGCCGCCGACGTCGACGTCTCGGTGTCCAGCCGGATCGAGCTCGAGTTGGTGGCCGCCGTGGCCGCGGAACTGGGCAAGCCGGCCCGGCTCCACCTCAAGATCGATACCGGGCTGTCCCGCAACGGCGTGACCCGGACCGAATGGCCCGACGTGGTGGAAGCGGCGGCCAAGCTGGCGGCGACCGGGTTGGTCCAGAACTACGGGATCTGGAGTCATTTCGTGCACGCCGACTCGCCCGGGCATCCGACCTCGATGCGGCAACTCGAACGCTTCGGCGACGCCCTCGACGTTGCGAGAGGGCTGGGTGTGACGCCCGAGGTCCGGCACTTGGCCAACTCCGCGGCCACCCTGACCCTGCCGCAGGCCCATTTCGACCTGGTCCGGCCGGGCATCGCGATCTTCGGACTGTCACCCGTGCCGGCCGAGGGGACGTTCGGGCTGACCCCGGCCATGACCCTGCGCAGCCAGCTGGCCAACGTGAAGCGGGTGCCGGCCGGCGAGGGGGTCAGCTATGGCCACCAGTACGTGCTGGACACCGACAGCACGCTCGCGCTGGTTCCACTGGGCTACGCCGACGGCATCCCGCGGGCCGCGACCAATCGGGGTCCGGTGAGCATCGGTGGCCGCCGCTATCAGATTGCCGGTCGGGTCTGCATGGACCAGTTCGTGGTGGATCTGGGCGATGATTCGGCCGCCGAGGGGGACGAGGTCGTGCTGTTCGGACCGGGCGCGGGCGGCGAGCCCACCGCCCAGGATTGGGCCGATGTGCTCGACACGATCCATTACGAGGTGGTCACCCGGATCGGCCATCGAGTCCCGCGCACCTATGTCGGGCACGCGGTCGACACCGAGGCGGTCGGCTGATGCAGGTCGGCAAGGTCGGGGCCATCGTCGGTGGCGTCGCCGGACTCCTGGGTGCGGCCGCGGCGGCCGGGGTCGCCCAGCAGCGCAAGTCGATCGCCGCCGATCGGGCGCTGATCAGCCCGCACTCGGCGGCCGGGCTGACCGCGGGGCACGCGGATCGGGAGACGAGAGTGCCGACCGATGACGGGGTGAGCCTGCACGCCGAGGAGGTCGGGCCGGCCGACGCCCCGTTGACGGTGCTCTTCGTGCACGGCTACGCCTTGAACCTGAACTCGTTCGTCCTGCAGCGAAAGGCTGTTCTGGACCAGTTCGGGGACCGGGTCCGGCTGGTGTTCTTCGATCTCCGCTCGCACGGACGTTCCGGACATTCCTCGGCCGAGGGCAGCACGATCGAGCAGCTCGGCCGTGATCTGTACAGCGTCATCGACCGGCTGATCCCGTCCGGTCCGATGGTCCTGGTCGGGCACTCGATGGGGGGCATGACCGTGATGGCGCTGGCCGCGCAGCATCCGGAGCTGTTCGGTGCCGACGGTCGCATCCGCGCTGTCGCCCTGATCAACACCTCATCCGGCGAACTGCGCACCGTCACCCTGGGCCTGCCGCCTGCCTTCGCCCGGGTGACCGGTCCGGTGCTGCCTCGGGTGATCCGGCGGGCCGGCCGCAACGCCGCCCTGGTCGAACGCGGGCGGGCGTTGGGCAAGGACCTGGCCTGGGCCCTGACCAAGCGGCTCAGCTTTGCCGACCGGGACGTGCCGCCGGCCGTGATCGCCTTTGCCGCCAACATGATTGCCGCAACCCCGGTCGATGTCGTGGCTGATTTCTTCCCCACCCTGATGGCCCACGACGGCCGGATGGGCCTGTCGAAACTGGCCCAGACCAGGGTGTTGATCATCGGTTCGGACGGCGATGCGCTGACGCCGTTGGAGCATTCTCGAACGCTGGCCCGCGCCCTGCCGCGGGCCGAGTTGGTCGTGGCGTCCAACTCGGGGCACCTGCTGATGCTCGAACACCCGGATGTGGTCAACCATGGGCTGCTCGCTCTGATCGACTCGGTGTACCCGGCCCAGACCGCGACCGGGCCCAAGCGCGGACGGCGGTCGGCATGACCAGGTTGTTGCCCACCCCGGCCGACACCCAGGCCTTCGGGTCCGAGCTGGCCGAGCTACTGCGCCCGGGCGATCTGCTGATCCTGATCGGTCCATTGGGAGCTGGTAAAACCGCGTTGACGCAGGGGATCGGGGCCGGCCTCCAGGTGCAGGGACGGATCGCGTCACCGACCTTCGTGATCGCCCGGGTCCACCCCGGTGGCCGGCTCCCGCTGGTCCACGTCGATGCCTACCGACTCGACTCGCTGGATGAGGTCGACGACCTCGATCTCGATATCTCGATGGATGATTCGGTGACGGTGATCGAGTGGGGCGCTGGCCGCGGTGAGCAGTTGGCCGAGGCCAGGTTGGAGATCGTCCTTGACCGGCAACCCGATTCCGAGGTGCGTACGGTCGAGCTGAATCCGGTCGGCGGCGATTGGGCTGAACGCATCGCGGCGCTGCCGGTCTCGGTCAACGCAACGAACTGAGCAGGTCCAGCACATGCTGGTACACATCGGCCCGACCCTGCTGGGTCGGCAGCAGATCGCCGCCGAGGGTGGCATAGCGCTGGCTGGTCTCGGCGTTGTAGCGATAGCCCGCGCCGATGCCGTGGCCACCGTCGGCATACCGCAATGCCGTGATCGGATAAGCAAAATGGTGCGCCTTGAGCCGGGCCACGATGGCGTCCTGATACGGGCAGGACGGCCACACCGCATCCTGTCCGGCACAGGCCAGCAGGATCGGCCCACGGATCAACTCGTCCTTGAGTACCGCGTTCTGAGCCTGGACCGGATCAGGCGTCCCGTAAAGGTAGGTCGGCACCTCGGGGATGACGTGACCAGCCAGCAACCAGGACGGCTTGGCCTGCTCGGGATAGGGACCGTTCACCACCGAACTCGGCACGCCGGCGATCACACCGTGCACCAGCTTCGGGAACAGGGACCCGAGCAGTTGAGCGGCCTCGCTGCCGCGTGAGATGCCGTACACGACGACCCGGGTCGGATCCACGCCGGGAAGTTTGTCCAGCGTTCGTAGGGCCTTCACGAAATAGTGCAGGTCGATGTCGGCCAGCGTCGAGGGCAGCCCCGGCGCCTTGAAATAGGCCAGCGACAGGGTCGGGTAGCCATGGCTGGCCAGGAGGGCGGCCAGCGGGTCCATGTCCTCGCCGCCCTCGGAACCGCCGAACACCAGCACGGCCGGATGCGTCGATGCGGTGTCTGCGGGTTCGTAGACCGTACCGACGAAGCCGTCGGCGGCGAGGGTGAAGCGCCGATGCGCTGGTGCCGGCACGCTACGCACGATCGGGTGGGATGCCAGCACCTTGCCGTCCTCGACGACGTCGAGGGTCAGGGTGGTGCTGTGGTCGAACAGGAAGACATCGTCAGCGATCGGAGTGGCAGCCGGCGGTGCCATGGTCTCGAACAGTCCCATCGGATCGGCACCGACGTAGCTGCCGCCGGTCGGTGCCTGGGTCGTAGCCACCACCCCTTGGGCGCTGGTCCGGAAGTCGGCCCGGCCGGTCCACGTGACGTGTCGGAAATCGGTGCCGGTGAGAGTCAGCGTGACCGCATGGTCGGCCGGTAGACCGAGGACCGAGATCGTGACCGGAGCATCGACCGGGCCGGTGGCCGGGCTGATGCGGACCACCGGCGTGCTCGCGGCACGGGCCGAGTGATGACAGCCGGTCAGCAGGCCGGCGGCCACGGAGAGTACGGCCAGCGCTGCGCCGGCCCGGCATGAACGCCTCAGTGCGGCCATGGGAGCAGTGTTCCCCGTCCCGTACGCGATCAACCCGGCCCGGGCGCGCTCGCTAGGGTGGTCGGGTGCGGGCACTGGTTATCGATACCTCGTCGGCGGCGATCACGGCCGGTCTGGTCCGATTCACCGGCGCCGACGTCACGGTGCTGGCCGAGCGGGTGACCGTCAACGGCAAGGCGCACGGCGAGCTGCTGGCGCCGTCCATCCAGGCCGTGCTGGACCAGGCCGAAGTCGGGCCGGCCGATCTTGACGCGGTGGTGGCCGGCACCGGACCCGGCCCGTTCACCGGACTGCGGGTCGGCCTGGTGACCGCGGCCGCGCTCGCCGACGCTCGGGGCATCCCGACCTACGGGGTTTGCTCGCTGGACGGCATCGGGGTGAACCATCCCGACGTCGAGTCGCTGCTGGTCGCGGCCGACGCCCGCCGCAAGGAGATCTACTGGGCGGCCTACCGCTACGGCACCCGACTGCTCGGCCCGTCGGTGGCCCGGCCGGCCGAGCTTCCGACCGACCTGGTGGTCGAGACCGCCACCGGCGCCGGGGCCGAGCAGTATCAGGACGTGCTTGCCTTGCCGGTCATCGCCGACCCGTACCCGTCCGTCCTCGGCCTGGCCCGGCTGGCCGCCGCACGGGTGCTCGGTGGCGCCGGTTCGGAGCAGCTGGCTCCGCTCTACTTACGCCGGCCGGATGCCATACCGCCGAAATCGATGAGCCGCCCGTGATCAGGATCCGGCCGATGCGAACGGCCGACCTCGACGCCCTCATGCCTTACGAAGTCGACATGTTCGGCACCGAATCCTGGTCGCGGCAGGGCTATGCCGACGAGCTGGCCGACCTGGACAGCCGGTACTACGTGGTTGCCGAGCAGGACGGCACAGTGTTGGGCTCGGCCGGTCTGATGACGATCGCCGAGACCTCGCAGGTCATGACGGTCGGGGTGTTGCCGCCGGCGCGGCGCCGGGGGATCGGCGAGCTGCTGATGCACGAGTTGCTGGCCGAGGCGCGCCGCCGGGCGGCCGACGAGGTGTTGCTGGAGGTGCGGATCGACAACCTGGCCGCCCGCACCCTGTACGAGAAGCTGGCCTTCGACGTCATCGGGACCCGGCGGGGATACTTCGACCACGGCCGGGTGGATGCCCTGGTGATGCGACTCGACCTGCGATCGGAGCGCTGATGGCCACCGTCATGTGGGAGATCCGAGCGGCCGAGGGCAGGCTGGACGAGCTGTTGGACTGGGCACTGGGCCGGATCGACGCCTCGGCCCGGGTGTACCGGAGCAACGGCGGCGAGCCGCGAATGGTGGTCATCGACGCGACGGGTCAGGCTGCCCGCCAGCTGGCCGATCCGCCGCTGGAGCTGATCGACCGGCCGGGGCACTCCTGGGAATTCTCCCCGGTACGCAACGGCTGACCGGCCTCGACGCATCCTGATTGATGTGAGCAAGCCGCAGCGTGCGGCGGATGAGGACTTCGCCGACTTCATCCGCGAACACACTGCTGCCCTGCTCAGGACCGGGTACCTGCTCACCCGCGACGGCGGTGAGGCCGAGGAGTTGGTGCAGGACACCCTGGTCTGGCTGTATCCCCGGTGGCAGCAGGTGCAGGGGGCCGAGCATCAGGTCGCCTACGTCCGCAAGGCCGTGGTGAACCGGTTCCTGGCCGGCAAGCGTCGGATGTCCTCGACCGAGATCCGGTTCGACCCGACCCTGCAGCGGTTCACCGAACAGCCCGAGCAACGCGACGAGGCGGCGGAGGTGGACGAGCGGCTGGCGATCTGGCACGAGCTCGGAGTGCTGTCGGACCGGCAACGGGCGGCGGTGGTGTTGCGGTTCTTCCACGACCTGCCCGACGACGAGGTGGCGCAGGTGCTGGAATGCCGGGTGGGCACCGTGCGGAGTCTGATCAGCCGGTCGCTGACCGCGCTTCGGGCCAAGGGCTCGTTCGCCGACGACGGGGTCGGCTCGACCTACCTGCGGGACGTCGCCAATGAATAGATCAACCCGCAC
>CAZZZW010000107.1:0-12353 GCA_964658795.1 Phormidium nigroviride PCC 7112 | reverse complement strand
GTCAGTAGACCTCGCGGTCGTTGCGGCGCGTGCCGAACCGCTCTTCGAACTCGTCCCGCTTGGTCGGGAACACCATCTCGGCCAGCCAGCTGAAGATCGCGATCAGCAGCCCACCCAGGACGGCCGAACCGAAGCTGTCGACGTCCAGGTGTGAGGACAACCCTGCCGTGATGGCGAGCAGGGCCGCGTTCACGACCAGCAGGAAGATGCCGAGCGTGAGCACGATCAGCGGCAGGCTCAACAGTTTGAACACCGGCCCCAAGATGGTGTTGACCAACGAGAAGATCACCGCGATCCAGAGCAACGACCAGAAACTGCCGTGGGTGTGGATGCCGGGCACGATCTTGGCCACCACACCGATGATCACCGCCAGCACGATCAGCCGGACCAGCAATCGCAAGAACGTCATCTTCGGCCTCCACAACTCGCTGGCCCGGGCTGCAGCGCCGCGGGCACCCGACGACACCACGCTAGCGGGTTGTCCGGTTCAGCGGTCAGGACCGGTCAGCACGCGAAACGTGACCGTCGACCCGGTGACCCACGAACCGGCTCAGCCGGTCTGCCACAGCTCGTTGAGCGCGTTCTGCACCTTGACCTCGAAGATGAAGATGCCGACCAGCGGGATCCAGGTCCAGAAACCGGTCAGCCAGGACAGTCGCGGTTCGCGTCCGGCCACCCGGCGGACCGCGCCGACGTCGTTGCCGAGCAGGAACGGCGTGAGAAAACCGAGGAAGAACGCGATCACCAGGCCGAGCCCGCCACCGAGCCCGACGCCGTTGTAGCGCTTGATCTCGGAGTGCGTCTTGAAGACGTAGACCAGCCAGTAGATGCCGATCGTGATGACGGAGAGCAGCACCACGGCGATCCCGTTTCGCTGCTTGCCGACCGGTCCGCGCTGGGTCTGCGGCTGGGCATAGCCATAGGTCATGTGTGTTCCCCCGTTGCCTCACTGTTGAGGCGATCGCGCTGCTGAGACCGCGAGACTAGCGCGAACCGGACCGGCTCGGGCGCCGAATCTGCGGATCAGCCCTGGTAGTCCGAGTAGTACGAGCCGATCGAGGACAGCGCCTGGTCCAGGATGGCCAGCCCCGCTCGCATCTCCGCCGCCGTGATCGTGCACGGCGGTACCACGTGCAACCGGTGGTAGTTGGTGAACGGCAGCACCCCGCCGGCCTTGCACGCGGCCACCAGCTCACCCATCGCCGGTGAGGTTCCACCATACGGGGCAAGGGGTTCCTTGCTCGCCCGGTCCTTGACCAGGTCCAGCGCCCAGAACACCCCGACGCCGCGGACGTCACCGATGAGTGGGTGTTTCTCGGCCAGCTCCCGCAGCCCGGGGCCGAGCACGTCCCGGCCGATCGCGGCCGCGTTGTCGATAATGCCCTCGTCGGTCATCGCGTTG
This sequence comes from Phormidium nigroviride PCC 7112, assembly GCA_964658795.1. Classification (GTDB taxonomy): domain Bacteria; phylum Actinomycetota; class Actinomycetes; order Mycobacteriales; family Jatrophihabitantaceae; genus Jatrophihabitans_A. The sequence goes on along the minus strand of CAZZZW010000107.1, from coordinate 10,951 downwards.
ATGCTGGCCACCGCGGCCGCGCAGGCCAGCGGGTGGCCGGAGTAGGTCAGCCCACCGGGAAACGGCTTGTCGGCGAAGCTGGCCAGCACCTTCTCACTCACGATGACCCCGCCGAGCGGGACGTAGCCGGAGTTGACGCCCTTGGCGAAGGTGATCAGGTCCGGAGTGACGTCGTACAGGTCGATCGCGAACCAGCTGCCGGTCCGGCCAAAGCCGCACATCACCTCGTCGGCGATGTAGATGATGCCGTGTTCGTCGCACAGTTCCCGGACGCCGGCCAGGTAGCCCGATGGTGGCGGCATGATGCCGGCGGTGCCGGGGATGGTCTCGAGGATGATCGCCGCGATGGTGCCCGGGCCCTCGAACTCGATCACCTGACGCAGATGCTCCAGCGCGCGCTCGCACTCCTCGGCCGCCGTGCTCGCGTGGAACGGCGAGCGGTACAGGAACGGTCCGAAGAAGTGCACGTTGCCCGACGTGCCCAGGTCGTTCGGCCAGCGGCGGGGGTCGCCGGTGGCGTTCATCGCGGTGTGGGTGCCGCCGTGATAGCTGCGATAGGTCGAGAGCACCTTGTTGCGGCCGGTGTGCCGGCGGGCCATCCGGATCGCGTACTCGACCGCTTCGGCACCGCCGTTGGTGAAGAACACCTTGCGCATGTTCGCCGGTGCCCGGTTGATGATCAGCCGGGCCGCTTCGCTCCGGGCCGCGTTGGCGTGTTGCGGGGCGACCGTGGTCAGAAACTCGGCTTGCTCCCTGATCGCCGCCACCACCTTCGGGTGCTGGTGGCCGATATTGACGTTGACCAGCTGGCCGGACAGGTCGAGCAGCCGGTTGCCGTCGCCATCGGTGACGTAGCTGCCCCGGGCCTCGGTGATCACCATCGGTTTCAGCGTCTCCTGGGCACTCCAGGAGTGGAAGACGTAGTTGCGGTCATCGGCGTAGGTCCGGCTGGCGTCCTGGGCCAGTTCGGTCAGCGAAACGTCGGTGGTGGACGCGGCATCGTGCGACATCTATTTCGACTCCTCTTCCGGCTGCTTGGACGCTACGCTAGTGGCAGTCGCCTTCTGAATCGATTCCGAACCTCGAGGTATCGCGCGTGTACAACCAGCTCTACGTGGACAGCCAGCGGCGGATCGCCGACCTGGTCGGTCCGCTGTCCCCCGACGAGCTGACCCGGCTCACCCCGGCCTGCCCCGCCTGGACCGTGCACGACGTGCTGGCCCACCTGGCCGGCGAAGCCAGCTTCTTCACCGGCGAGTCCGACGACCCGGCCGAGTGTGCCGCCGAGCCGGGCTCCGAACCATGGACGTCGGCCCAGGTCGCCGCGCGCCGGGATCGGCCCGCCAGCGCGCTGATCGCCGAATGGGAGTCCCGGCTGCCGGCCCTGGTCGAGATCCCGCTGACCAGCGGCTCGTGGTTTCCGATGTTGCACGACGCCCTGTCGCACGAGGCCGACATCCGCGGTGCCATCGGAGCGCCCCGGATCGCGCCCGACGTACTGGCCGCGGCCTGGCCGTTGCTGGCCCGAGCGGTGGAACGGCGGCTGTCCCCGCTGGGCACCGTCCAGCTGGCCCTGGACGAGCAACCGATGCTGATCGGATCGGGCGATCCGGATCTGGTCGTGGAAGCCGGCCAATACGACTTCTGGCGGGCCTTCTTCGGCCGGCGCAGTGTCAGCCAGATGCGCGGCTGGGTCCGTCAGGGTGACGCCGAGGCGTTCGCGGCCCGGCTGCCGGTGTTCACTCCTCGCGCCGACGACATGGTGGAGATCGGCTGATGGCGGCTCCGGTGGCACCAGCGCTTCGCCGCGCCCGGGTCGGCACGGCGTTGACCTTTGCCTTCAACGGTTTCATCTGGGCCTCCTGGGTGCCACACATCCCTGAGGTCAAGGGTGCACTGCATCTGTCCGACGGGGCCCTGGGACTGGCCCTGCTCGGCCCCGGCATCGGTTCCATCCTGACGATGCCCTTCGTCGGCAAGGCAATCTCGCGGTGGGGCAGCGGCCGGGTGGTCACCGCGATGGCCTTCATGACCTACCTCGTGCTGGCCGGCCCGGGCCTGGCCGGCAACTTCGGCACGCTCTTCTTGTCCTTGGTCTTCTGGGGAATCTTCACCGGCTGCCTGGACGTGTCGATGAACGCTCAGGCCGTCGAGGTCGAGAAGGCCTACGGACGGCCGATCATGTCGAGCTTCCATGCCTGGTGGAGCGTCGGCACCGTTCTCGGCACCGGCGCCGGCATCCTGGGCGCGTCGGCCGGGCTGTCGCTGGCCCGGCAGCAGGTCATCCTGGCGATCTTCGCCGCGGTGATCACGCTCTGGTCGGTCCGGCAGTTCATCGACGACCAGCCGGCCGAGGAGTACGCCGAAGGTGGCCGGGTGTTCGAGTTCCGACTGGTATTGCTGGGGATCGCCGGCGTGTGTGCCCTGCTGGCCGAGGGCTCGGCGGGTGACTGGTCACCGGTCTATCTGCACGACAACCTGCACGTCTCCTCCGGTCACGCCGGGCTGGCGTACCAGACGTTCACGGTGATGATGACGATCGGCCGGCTGACCGGCGACCGGGTGGTGCACCGGCTGGGCCGGATGCGCAGCATCGGATTCCTCGCGGTGATCGGGACGTTCGGTCTCGCCCTCGGACTGGTCGCCCACGACACCGTCGGCGCGCTGATCGGTTTCGCCTGCCTGGGCTTGGGATTGTCGGTGATGGTGCCGGTGTTCTTCTCCACCGCGGCCGATGGACCGGGCGGCGCCGGGCCGAAGCTCGCGCTGGTCTCCAGTTTCAGTTACGCCGGATTCCTGCTCGGGCCGGCGTTGATCGGGCAGATCGCGAACGCGACCAGCATCTACACCGCGATCTGGCTGCTACCGGTCTTCGCCGGCCTGGCCGGGGTGCTGGGCGTGGCGGCGGTGTTCATGACATCGCAGATCATGGCCCGCCCCAGGGAACCGGTTTCGGCCTGAGGTTCTTGGCGGCGTTGTGCGGCCAGAGCTTGCGCGACACGCCGAGCGAATGCGCAAGGTGTGGCCGCACAATGCAAAGACCTAGGCGCCGTACTCACGGAGCAGGCCGCGGCTGATGATGGTCTTCTGGATCTCCGAGGTGCCTTCTCCGATCAGCAGGAACGGAGCCTCACGCATCAGGCGCTCGATCTCGTACTCCTTGGAGTAGCCGTAGCCACCGTGGATCCGGAAGGATTCCTGGGTCACCTCGGCGCAGTACTCCGAGGCCAGCAGCTTGGCCATGCCGGCCTCGACATCGTTGCGCTGGCCGGCGTCCTTCAACCGGGCCGCGTTCACCATCATCAGGTGTGCCGCCTCGACCTTGGTCGCCATCTCGGCCAGCTTGAACGCGATCGCCTGGTGCTGCACGATCTGCTTGCCGAACGTCTTGCGCTGCTGCGAATACGCCATCGCCAGCTCGAACGCCCGAATCGAGATGCCACAGGCGCGGGCGGCCACATTCACCCGACCGACCTCGACGCCGTCCATCATCTGGTAGAAGCCGCGACCGCGTTTCGCCACGCCTCCAAGGACATCCGCCGCCCCGACCTGCACGCCGTCCAGGATCATCTCGGTGGTCTCGACGCCCTTGTAGCCCATCTTCTCCAGCTTGCCGGGGATGGTCAGGCCGGGGCGGGTCTCACCGAAGCCCGGTTCCTTCTCGATCAGGAACGTGGTCATGTTCTTGTAGACCGAGTCCTCGCCCCCGTTCGACGCGGTGCAGTCGTCCTTGACCAGCGTGGCCACCACCCGGGACTGGCCGCCGTTGGTCAGCCACATCTTCTGACCGTCGATCTTGAACCCGTCTCCGTCCGGCACGGCCCGGGTCTTGATGCCGGCCACATCGGACCCGACGTCCGGCTCGGACATCGAGAACGCGCCGCGGACCTCACCGGTGGCCATCTTCGGCAGCAGCCGCTGCTTCTGCTCGTCCGTGCCGTGCTGCATGATCATGTACGCCACGATGAAGTGCGTGTTGATCACGCCGGACACGCTCATCCAGCCGCGGGCGATCTGCTCGACGACCAGGGCGTAGGTGGTCAGCGATTCGCCGAGACCACCGAACTCCTCCGGAATGGTCAGTCCGAACAGGCCCATCTCGGCCATGCCGTCCACGATCGCCTGCGGGTATTCGTCCGCATGCTCCAGGGCGTTGGCGTTCGGGATGATCTCTTTGTCCACGAACCCGCGGACGGTGGACAGGATTTCGGTTTGGATGTCGGTCAATCCGGCGGTCTGGGCCAGGCGTGCCATGTGCGAGCTCCTCGGTCCGAAGGGCGAACGGATTAGTCCTGCGGGGGTTCGAACGTGCTGGTGCGGCTCAGCCCGGCGGCGCGCCCCTTGGCCGCGATGACCAGGGCCATCTTGCGGGACGCCTCGTCGATCATCTCGTCACCGAGCATGGCCGAACCCTTCTTACCGCCCGCCTCGGAGGTGGCCCAGTCGTAGGCGTCGAGGATCAGTTCGGCGTGGTCGTAGTCCTCCTGCGACGGCGCGTAGACCTCGTTGGCGGCATCGATCTGGCCCGGGTGCAGCACCCACTTGCCGTCGAAACCGAGCGCGGCCGACCGGCCGGCCACCCGGCGGAAACCGTCGACGTCACGGATCTGCAGGTAGGGGCCGTCGATCGCCTGCAGATCGTTGGCCCGAGCGGCCATCAGGATCGACATCAGGATGTGGTGGTAGGCATCGCCGACGTCGTAGCCGGGCGGCTGCTCACCGACGACCAGGGACTTCATGTTGATCGAGGCCATGAAGTCGGCCGGGCCGAAGATCAGCGTCTCCAGCCGGGGCGATGACTGGGCGATGTCTGAGATGTTGAGCAAGCCCTGGGCGTTCTCCAGTTGCGCCTCGATCCCGATCTTGCCGACCTCGAACCCCATCGTCTTCTCGATCTGGGTGAGCATGGTGTCCAGCCACTGCACCTGGCCGGCGTTCTGGACCTTCGGCAACATGATCGCGTCCAGGTTCGGCCCGGCTCCTTCGACCACCTCGATGACATCGCGGTAGGTCCAGTGCGTGGTCAGGTCGTTGACCCGGACCACCCGGAGCCGCTCGCCCCAGCCGCCCTCGTTCAGCGCGGCCACGATGTTCTTCCGGGCCCCGGGCTTGGCCAACGGCGCACAGGCGTCCTCGAGGTCGAGGAACACCTGGTCCGAGGGCAGGCTCTTGGCCTTCTCCAGGAACCGCGGATTCGATCCGGGCACGGCCAGACAGGAACGACGGGGACGTAGCTCAGTGCTCATGGCAACTGAGAATGCCAGTTGTTACCGGCAGGTACAGCACGGTGTTTCGGTTGTCACACGGCCCTGACCGCACCCGGCGAGCCGGCCAGCACCCGTTCGACCGCGCCGGCGATCTCCAGATCCTCGCGGGAGGCGATGACCAGCACCTGGACACCGCTCCGGTCCGCACCGATCGCGGAGTCCGGCACGGCGGCACGGTTGCGCTCGGGGTCGACCTCGACCCCGAGATGAGCGACGCCGGCAGTGGCCAGCTCCCGAATGCGAGCGGCGTTCTCCCCTACGCCGCCGGTGAAAACGAGAACGTCGAGACCACCCAGGCCGACCGTCATCGCCGCGATGCTGCCGGCCAGCCGATGGATGTAGACCTCGATCGCCAGCTGTGCGTCCCGATCGCGGCGGGCGAGCAACTCCTGCATGTCTGCGGTTCCGGACAGCGCCAGCAACCCGGAGTCGTGCTCGAGCCGGGCGGCCAGCTCAGCCGGTCCCAGCTGCTCCCGCTCCTGGATCCAGGTCAGCAGTCCGGGGTCCACCGAGCCGCTGCGGGTCGCCATCACCAAGCCGTCCAGTGGCGTGAAGCCCATGGTGGTGTCGACGCTGCGGCCGTTCAGGATCGCGGCCAGTGAGGCACCGGCCCCCAGGTGACAGCTGACGATCCGGCGCGCGCCGGGCACCAGCTCGCGGGCCCGCCGGGCCGCCCAGGCATGGGACAGGCCGTGGAAGCCGTAGCGGCGAACGCCCCACCGCCGTCGCCAACCGGCCGGAATCGGATAGGTGTACGCGGCCGGCGGCAGGGTGGCATGGAAGGCGGTGTCGAAGCAGGCCACCTGCGGCACGCCGGGCAAGCGGCGGCGGACCGCGTCCAGGCCGGTCAGCGAGGCCGGTTGATGCAGCGGGGCCAACTCGATCAGCGCCCGCAACTGCTGCTCGACCGCCGCGTCGATCACCACCGGTTCGACGAGATCGGGACCGCCGTGCACGATCCGATGTCCGACCGCGTCCACCTCGGGCAGCTCGTCCGGCAGGCCCCGAAAACCGGCGGTCTGCACCCCGTCGGTGACCACGTCGAGCTTGACCGAGCTGGATCCGGCGTTGACCACGAGAACCCGCATCTCAGCCCGACCAGGTCCAGCCGGCGATCGCCGGATCGTCCTCGCCGTGTCTCCGGGTGTACTCGCGGGCCTGCACCCGGGCGTCGACCATCTGCTGGCGGAGTCGAGCCTTGCGGCCCTGCAGCGACGGCACCCGGTCGATCACATCGATGACCAGGTGGAACCGGTCCAGGTCGTTCATCATGACCATGTCGAACGGCGTCGTCGTGGTGCCCTCCTCCTTGTAACCCCGGACATGGATGTTGTGATGGTTGGTCCGGCGGTAGGTGAGCCGATGGATCAGCGAGGCGTACCCGTGGAAGGCGAAGACCACCGGACGGTCCACGGTGAACAACGCGTCGAACTGAGAATCCGGCAGCCCGTGCGGGTGTTCGGTGTCCGGCTCGAGCCGCATCAGATCGACCACGTTGACGAACCGGACCCGGAGCTCAGGCAGTTCGGCCCGCAGGATGGCCGCGGCGGCCAGGCATTCCAAGGTCGGGATGTCACCGGCACAGGCCAGCACCACATCCGGCAGTTCGTCGCCGTCGTTGCTGGCCCAGTCCCAGATACCCAAACCTCGGGTGCAGTGCAGCACCGCGTCCTCGATCGACAGATAGGTCAGGGCCGGTTGCTTGCCGGCGATGACGAGGTTGACGTAGTTGCGACTGCGCAGGCAGTGATCCACCGTCGACAACAGGGTGTTCGTGTCCGGCGGCAGGTAGACCCGCACGATCGAGGCCTTCTTGTTCACGACGTGGTCGATGAAGCCCGGGTCCTGGTGGGAGAAGCCGTTGTTGTCCTGACGCCAGACATGGCTGGACAGCAGGTAGTTGAGCGAGGCGATCGGTCGCCGCCACGGGATCGACCTCGACACCTTCAACCACTTCGCGTGCTGGTTGAACATCGAGTCGACGATGTGCACGAATCCCTCGTAGCAGTTGAACAAACCGTGCCGGCCGGTGAGCAGGTAGCCTTCCAGCCAGCCCTGGCACAGATGCTCGGACAGCACCTCCATCACCCGTCCGTCCGGGGCCAGGTGGTCATCACCGGCAACGGTGTCGGCCAGCCAGGCCCGATCGGTCGCCTCGAACACCGCAGACAGTCGATTCGATGCGGTTTCATCCGGTCCCATAAGGCGAAACGTGTTCGGGTTGTGCGCGATGACGTCGCGCAGCAGCTCACCGGCGACCCGGGTGGCCTCGCTGCTGTCGACGCCCGGTTCAGGCACCGGGACGGCGTAGCCGTGAAAGTCGGGCAGCGCCAGATCCTGCAGCAGCAGGCCGCCGTTGGCGTGCGGGTTCGCACTCATCCGCCGGTTCCCGGACGGCGGCAACTCGGCCAGGTCGGGCCGCAGCGCACCGTCGGCTCCGAACAGCTCCCCCGGTCGATAGCTGTGCAACCATTGCTCGAGTTGATCGAGGTGTTCGGGATTGGTCCGGACCTCGGCCAGCGGCACCTGATGCGCCCGCCAGGTGCCTTCGACCGGCAGGCCGTCGACCACCTTGGGGCCGGTCCAACCCTTCGGAGTCCGAAGCACGATCATCGGCCACCGCGGCCGGGTGACCGGGCCGGACCCGCGAGCGTCGCGCTGGATCTGCGCGATGTCGTCCAGGGCCTGGTCGAGAGCGGCCGCCAGGGCGCGGTGCACGAGCAGCGGATCGTCGCCGCTGACCAGGATCGGCCGATGCCCGTAACCTTCCAGCAGCCGCACCAGCTCCGGCTCGGGAATCCGCGCCAATACCGTGGGATTGGCGATCTTGTAGCCGTTGAGATGCAGGATCGGCAGGACGGCGCCGTCCCGGGCCGGATCGACGAACTTGTTGGAGTGCCAGCTCGCGGCCAACGGGCCGGTCTCGGCCTCGCCGTCCCCGATCACGCAGGCCACGAGCAGTTCCGGATTGTCGAAGGCGGCACCGTAGGCGTGCACCAGCGAGTAGCCGAGTTCGCCGCCCTCGTGGATGGAGCCCGGGACCTCCGGGGAGACGTGGCTGGGGATGCCACCGGGGAAGGAGAACTGGCGGAACAGCCTTTCCAGACCGAGCGAATCCCGGCTGATCGCCGGGTACACCTCGGAGTACGTGCCTTCGAGATAGGCGTTGGCCACGATGCCGGGCCCACCGTGGCCCGGGCCGATGACGTAGATGGCGTCCAGGTCACGGGCCTTGATGACCCGGTTCAGGTGGACATAGATCAGGTTGAGTCCCGGCGTGGTGCCCCAGTGCCCGAGCAACCTGGGTTTGATGTGCTCGGGCCGGAGCGGCTCGGACACCAGTGCATTGTCCATCAGGTAGATCTGTCCGACCGAGAGATAGTTGGCGGCCCGCCAGTACTCGTCGATCACGGCGAATTCCCCGGCGCGGCCATCGGCCGAAGCGGTCAGCAGGGTGGGATGGTTCTCTGTCATGCGGCGACCAGGGCGTCGTCGTTCCACAGCAATCCTGGGCGGCGAGCGTGAGCTCCGAGCCGGCGACATCGGATGCAGACCGGCCCGCTCCAGACCGGCAGGTCTCAGCCCGTCCAGCTAACGCCGTCGCCCGGCTATAGTCAAAGCCACGTACCAGCTCATGACAAACACGCCACGAGCTCGCCAACCGAGGACGGTTCCGGCCGTCCCTGGTTCTCTCCCGCAGGATCGGCGATGACGCACATCCAACCGGACGGCGACAACTCCGACTCGGCCGATGCCCTCGAACTGAGCGCCAGCCTGACCGCCCTCGCGGACCTGGCGTCCGACAGTTTTCCCTTGCCCGATCTGCTGAATCAGGTGGCGACGTTCGCGGTCCGCGCGATCCCCGGCGCGGACGGGGCCGGCGTCACCCTGCTGCGCGGCAATCCCCCGCACCGACAGATCGAGACCTTGGCCGCCAGCGATCCGTTCGTGGCCGAGATCGACGAGTTGCAGTACAGCACGCTCAACGAAGGACCCTGCATCACCGCAGTTCTGGAACGACGCACCGTCCGGACCGGATCGTTGGGCGGGGAGAAGATGTGGCCCCGGTTCGGACCCCGCGTCGGCCGGCTGGGGGTGCACAGCGCCCTGTCGTTGCCGTTGCTGATACCCGGCCAGGTCGTGGGAGCCATCAACGTCTACGCCCGGAGCAAGGACGTCTTCGACCAGCATGCCGCTGACCTGGGCGAGTTGTTCGCGCGGCCGGCCGCGGTGGCGGTGCACAACGCCAAGATCCTGGCCGACGCCGTGGCGCTGTCCGGTCAGTTGCAAATAGCCCTGTCCAGTCGACCTATTATCGATCAGGCCATCGGCCTGATGCGTGGCCGCAGCGGCGGCTCCGCGGCCGAGGCCTTCGACCGGCTGCGGGCGATCAGCCAGCACGAACACACCAAGCTGGTCGAGGTCGCCCAACGCATCGTCGACGACGCGGTGCGCCGCGCCCGGTCCCGGCGGCCGGAATAGCAGTAGGTTGGGTGCGGAAGTCCACGGCGGACGAGTCCTGCCTCGGCACCGGCGTCCTTCCACGCGCATCGCAACCTGCGGTGCCGCCCACCAGCTGAGGGACCGCGCCCGGGAGCGCACTGCGGAGCACGCTCTGATGCCCGGCTCCTACGATCCCGGCACCGACCTCGTCGCCGATCTGGCCCTGCTCACCGAGGCTGTGGACGACCCGTCGCTGAACCTGGGCGCGGCCCTGGACCGGTTGCGAGCCGAACTCACGACCGGTTTTGCGTCACTGGTCGGCTTCGCCTTCATCCTCGGTGACGAGACCACCTATCTGATAAGCACATTGCCGACCGGTACGCCGGTTCGCAGCTCCCTGCTCATCCCGCTGGGGGGCGCCCGGCCGCGCCCCTCGTTGCTGCTCTACGCCAGCGCCGCCGGAGCGTTCGACGCCGAACTCGCCGAACTCAGTGGCAGCGTTCCGGGAGGCCTGGTCCGCGATGCGCACCTGAGCCCGGCCCGGCCAGCGGTGCACCGCACGGTGCGGGCGGCGTCCCTGATCAATCAGGCGATCGGGGTTCTGATCGGCCTCGGCGCCACCCCGGAACAGGCCTTGTCGGCCCTGCATGACACGGCAGCGGCGAGCAATCGCAGTGAGGTCGGCGTCGCGATCGACATCCTGAACCGCTTGCTGGGTTGAGCAGCCGGGCCCGCACAGCAACCCGGTGTAGCGTCAATTCCGCTGAGACTCTCAGCCAGTTCGTGAAGACGGTTGCCGCCCGCTGCGACCGTCCGCCGAGTGCCCACTCCGCGCCGGACAACCTAGCCGCCATCAGTCGATCTCTCTGCTGAACAAGGCAATTCGATCTTCGCGATGCCGAGCCTACGGCGTCGACCGCAGCACCCGACCGACCCCGAACGGGGCCACAGGAGCGCACCATGCATCGCCAACCACCGTCCACCCGACAACGATCCACTGCTCCTCCGGTGGCGACGCCATGATGGCCCTCGTCGTCGTCCTGATCGTGGTCGTCGTCGTCCTACTCCTGGTCCTGGCCATGTCGGTCCGGATCGTGCAGCAGTTCCAGAGCGGCGTGCTGTTCCGGCTCGGCCGAGTCGTCGGCGTTCGGGCGCCCGGGCTGCATCTGATCATCCCGCTGGTCGACTCGCTGCGCCGGATCTCGCTCCGCATCGTCACAATGCCCATTCAGTCACAGGGC
>CAZZZW010000106.1:0-12417 GCA_964658795.1 Phormidium nigroviride PCC 7112 | reverse complement strand
GAAGATCGGCGACCGGATCGCAGCGACTGTATGAACTGACGGCCACGTTGCGGTTGACCGGCCCGCGACATCGTGGAGGACAAGCACCGTCGGCGCACCAGTTCTCGCGAGTGGGCAGTTCACCCCTTGAGTGGTCGCACAGAATCAGCCACTCGAGGGGTGAAGTGACCACTCGGCGCCACCACAACGGGCGCCGACGGTAGTGACTCGGGCGGCCCAAACAGACTGGCGGCTAGAGCCGGGGGAGCGCCTTCACCGCGCAGTCCTCGCCGGCGCAGGAACCGCAGTCCTCGCCGCAGGTGCCGCCGACCGCCAAGGCGGCCGCGTCCAGGGCGGCCTCGTACCGATCGCGACGGGCCGACCAGAACAGCCCGTGGGCGACGCCGAGCAACAGCAGGGCGACCACGACCACCAGTGCACCGATGAGATGTCCGAGAATCGAGCCGGCGCGCCAGGTCAGCAACGCCCCGGCGACCAGCAACAACAGGCCGACCGGAGCGACCAGCACGGCCAGGAACTGCCGCTGCCGAGGCGGCACCCGACGCACCTGGTCGGTCAGATCAGAGCTCACGACATCAAGTATCCGCGACGCGGGCGCCGCGGCCGATCCGGGTAGCCTCGTCGTCGTGCGTATCGCGAGATTTGTTCATGGCGGCGGCATCGCCTGGGGCGTTGTCGAAGGACCGGCCGAGGCAGGGGCGAAGCCGAGCTTCGACTCCCTGACCATCGCGGCCATCAAGGATCACCCGATGGGCCCGATCGAGTTCACCGGGGATCGGTTCGCCATCGGCGACGTCCGGTTGCTCGCCCCGATCCTGCCGAGCAAGGTGATCGCGGTCGGGCGCAACTACGCCGCCCATGCCGCTGAGCTCGGAAATGACGTACCGCCGCGGCCGTTGATCTTCCTCAAGCCCTCGACCTCGGTGATCGGAACGTTCGACACGATCCGGCTGCCGGCCGACTCCCAGCAGGTCGAGCACGAGGCCGAACTCGCGGTCATCGTGGGCAAGGTGGCCAAGGATCTGCCGCGCGAGAAGGCGCTGGAAGCTGTGTTCGGCTACACCTGCGCCAACGACGTGACCGCGCGGGACCAGCAGAAGGAGGACGGTCAGTTCACCCGGGCCAAGGGCTATGACTCGTTCTGCCCGATCGGTCCCTGGATCGAGACGAACTTCGATCCGTCCGCGGTCCGGGTGCGATGCGCGGTGAACGGCGAGACCACGCAGGACGGCAACACCAAGGACATGATCTTCGACGTGGCCACGATCATCTCGTTCATGTCGCACGTGATGACCCTCGTGCCGGGCGATGTCATCTTGACCGGAACCCCTGAGGGTGTAAGCCGAATCGTCGACGGTGACTCGGTCACGGTATCGATCGACGGCATCGGTGATCTGATCAACTCGGTGCGTGCCAAGTGAGTTTGGAAACGTTGGAGCAGCGGCCCATTCGCGTCCGGTTCTGTCCGTCGCCGACGGGTAATCCGCACGTCGGCCTACTGCGCACCTGCCTGTTCAACTGGGCCTTCGCCCGGCACACCGGTGGCACCTTCGTGTTCCGGATCGAGGACACCGACGCGGCGCGGGACAGCCAGGAGTCCTACGAGATGCTGCTGGACACGTTGCGCTGGTTCGGCCTGACCTGGGACGAGGGGCCCGAAGTCGGCGGTCCGTACGGCCCGTACCGGCAGAGCGAGCGCCGCGACATCTACGCCGACGTGGCCCAGCAACTGCTGGCCGCCGGCTATGCCTACGAGTCGTTCTCCAGCAACGAGGAGGTCGAGGCCCGGCACAAGGCGGCCGGTCGCGACATCAAGCTCGGCTACGACAATTTCGACCGGGACCTGACCGACGAACAGCGCCAGGCGTTTCGCGACGAGGGCCGGCAGCCGGTGCTGCGGCTGCGGATGCCTGACCACGACCTGACCTGGAACGACATGGTCCGTGGCGAGATCAGCTTCAAGGCCGGTTCGGTGCCGGACTTCGTGATCGTGCGGGGTAACGGCGACCCGTTGTACACGCTGGTCAATCCGATCGACGACGCGATGATGCGGATCAGTCATGTCCTGCGAGGTGAGGACCTGCTGCCGTCCACGCCTCGTCAGATCGCGCTGTACGAGGCCCTGATCGGCATCGGAGTGGCCGAGTTCGTGCCCGAGTTCGGCCACCTGCCCTACGTCATGGGGGAGGGCAACAAGAAACTGTCCAAGCGCGATCCGCAGGCCTCGGTGTACCACTACCGGGTCAACGGCTACCTGCCCGAGGGGCTGCTGAACTACCTGGCGCTGCTCGGCTGGTCGATCGCCGAGGATCGCGACGTGTTCTCGATGACCGAGATGGTGCAGGCCTTCGACGGGCACCGGATCTCGGTCAACCCGGCCCGGTTCGATGAGAAGAAGTGCCTTGCCATCAACGCCAGCCACGTCCGGTTGCTGTCGCCAGGTGCGTTCGCGCAGCGGCTGGAGCGGTTCCTGGCTCGGGCCGGGCTGGTGACCGAGACGCCCAGCCCGGAGCAGGCGTACCTGGTTGCCGAGGCCGCCCCGCTGGTCCAGGAGCGGGTGCAGACGCTGGCTGAGGGAGCTGAGATGCTCCGCTTCCTGTTCGTCCCCGGCACCGAGCTCGAGTTCGACGAGAAGGCGGTGGCCAAGAACCTCGGCCCCGATGGCCAGCAGGCCTTGACGGCGGCCGTGCCGGCGCTGGAGCAGGTGGCTGACTGGCAGACCGAGTCGATCGAGACCGCGTTGCGCGAGAGCCTGATCGACGGTCTCGGGCTCAAGCCCCGGATCGCGTTCGGACCGCTGCGGGTGGCCATCACCGGCAAGCAGGTCTCGCCGCCGCTGTTCGAGTCGATGCAACTGCTCGGAAAGGACGAGTCGCTGGCCCGGCTGCGGTCCGCCAAGTCGGGCTGACGCGCCGAGGACCGCCCGATTTCGGGTCCGGACCAGGTGTCCGGTAGAGTCTCTCCTCGGCCCGGTCAGTGCCAAGACAGCCGGGCAGTAGTGGGGTATGGGGTAATTGGCAGCCCAACTGATTCTGATTCAGTTAGTCTAGGTTCGAGTCCTGGTACCCCAGCGCAGTAGGCATTACTTCGATTTGAAGCAGTGCAGCACCTAGGGCCCCGTCGTCTAGCGGCCTAGGACGCCGCCCTCTCACGGCGGTAGCGAGGGTTCGAATCCCTTCGGGGCTACACAGGTCTTTCGGGACCGACAGAGGTCTTTACAGGACCGATAGAGGCAAGGCCCGGACGTTACGTCCGGGCCTTCTTCGTGTCTGTGCGGAGTTCAGTGGCCGATCGACGACCGACGATGGAAGCCGTCTGAATCACATGGGTTCGAATCGGGAATGTCTACTCAGTGGCTAGGGTTTGCACGCTTGGACCAACCCAGCCGACCTGACCGACCAGCCGAAGGAGTGATCGATGGCCGACACGAGCGGGACGCTCGTTGCCGATCCGGAGATCACGGCTACCGACCGGTCCCGGGCCTGGCGCCGGCTCGGACAGCAGCGGTGGGCCCTCGGCGGCGCCGCGGTCACCGTCGCCCTGCTGATCGCGGGCCTGTGCGCACCGCTGCTGGTGCGGATCGAGGGCCAGAACCCCTACACCTACCGGCTGAACCTGTTGGACGACGCGAACGGCAACGGTCCGCGCGGTGCGTTCGGCGGTGCCAGCCTGCAGCATTGGTTCGGGGTCGAGCCGCTGACCGGGCGGGATCTGTTCGCCATCGCCATCTACGGTCTGCGGACCTCGCTGCTGGTCGGTGTCGTCGCCACCGCCGTCTCGGTCTTGCTGGGGGTGGCCGTCGGGCTGACCGCGGCCTATTTCGGCGGGGTCGTCGACTCACTGCTGAGCCGGTTCATGGACGTGATGTTCGCGTTCCCGGCATTGATCTTCATGATCGCGTTGACCGCCCTGGTGCCCGCCGATTTCCCCCGGGTGGTCGTGGTCATCGGGGTGATCTCGATCTTCGGGTGGGCGGCCCTGGCGCGGATCGTGCGGGGCCAGGCCCGCTCGTTGATGGCCCGCGAGTTCGTGCTGGCCGCCCGATCGATCGGGGCCGGCTGGCGCTGGATCATCGTCCGGGAACTGCTGCCGAACCTCTTCGCCACCGTGGTGGTCTTCGCGACCCTGGCGATTCCCGGAGCGGTCGGCACCGAGGCGGCGTTGTCCTTCCTGGGGGTCGGCATTCCGCCGCCGTCACCGGATCTGGGCCGCTCGATCAGCGATGCCATCCCGTGGGTACAGAGCGATCCGATGTTCCTCCTGTTCCCGGCCGGCCTGCTCTTCCTCGCCGTGCTCGGCTTCAACCTGTTCGGTGATGGCCTGCGTGACGCGCTGGATCCGCGGGAACCGAAACTGACCTGGTCACCGACCCGGCGCGGGGCGGCACGGCGATGACCGGTTACCTCCTCCGTCGCCTGCTCGGCGTCGTGCTGGTGTTGCTGATCGTCACGGCGGTGACCTATCTGGTGTTCTTCCTGCTGCCGTCCGACCCGGCGCGGTTGTCCTGCGGCAAGCCCTGCACGCCCGAGCAGCACGCGCAGGTCACCGCGTTGCTCGGCTACAACCATGCGGTGCCGATCCAGTATCTGCAGTTCCTGAAGGGGATCGTCGTCGGACGGAGCTACGGCAGCGGAGCGGCGGCAGTGCATTGTTCGGCCCCGTGCTTCGGCTATTCCTTTCCTCAGGGCCAGTCCGTCACCTCGCTGATCGCCGGGCGGTTCCCGATCACGCTGTCGATCGCGGTGGGTGCGGCCGTCCTGTGGCTGCTCTTCGGTGTCGCGACCGGAACGGTGGCCGCGCTCTACCGCGGCACCTGGCTGGATCGGGTCGTCACCATCGGGGCACTGGGCGGCGTGTCGGCGCCGACGTTCCTGGTCGGCCTGCTGGGGATTCTGGTCTTCGGCTTCAAGTTCAACGTGCTGCCGGTCAACGGCTACGTCCCGATCACCGCTGACCCGGCCGGCTGGGCCTTCCACCTGGTGCTGCCGTGGTGCACCCTTGCCTTCGTCTCGGCCGCCATCTACACCCGGCTGACCCGGACCCAGCTGCTCGAGGTGCTCAGCGAGGAATACATCGCTGTGGCCAGGGCAAAGGGGCTCAGCCAGAGCCGAGTGGTCGGCCGGCACGCGCTGCGAGCCAGCCTCACGCCCATCATCACCCTGTTCGCACTGGACCTCGGTGGCCTGCTCGGCGGCGCCGTGATCACCGAGAAGGTGTTCGGCATGCAGGGGCTCGGTTCGCTGCTGATCGACGCCGTCGGCTCCTCGGACCTGCCGGTGGTCGTCGGCTGCACCGTCTTCGCCGGTGCTCTCATCGTGCTCGCCAACCTGGTCGTCGACCTGCTCTACGGCGTCCTCGACCCCCGCGTCCTGCACTAGCAGCTGAGCGCAGATTCCCCGAAAGGATCACTTTTCAGATGAAACGATTGGTTACCGCCGTCGTGGTCACCGGCGCGCTGCTGGCCGCCGGCTGCCACGCCAACGACACCTCGTCCAAGGCACCGACGAAGACCAAGAGCGGTGGTGAACTCGATGTACTCAGCGCCGCCCCGACGATCAACCTGGACCCGGCCAAGAGCCAGAACCTGGCCACCAGCACGATCCACCTGGTGCTGCGCAGCCTGACCACCTGGCAGGAGAGCGCCAACGATGCCCCCAAGGTGGTCGGTGATCTGGCCACCGATACCGGGAGGGTGTCCGACGGCGGCAAGACCTGGACCTACACCCTCAAGGACGGGCTCAAGTACGCCGACGGCAGCGCGATCACGAGCCAGGACATCAAGTACGGCGTCGAGCGGTCCTTTGCCCCGCAACTGTCGGAGGGCTTGGCCTACCACAAGACCCTGCTGGTCGGCGGCGACAAGTACCAGGGCCCGTTGGACGGCAAGGACCTGGCTTCGATCCAGACCCCGGACGACAAGACGATCGTCTTTCATCTCAACAAATCCGACGGCGACTGGCCCTGGATCGCCAGCATGCCGGCCTTCGCCCCGGTGCCGAAGAAGGACGAGAACGTCCAGAACTATGGCAACGATCCGATGGCCAGCGGTCCATACATGGTGAAATCGCTGAAGCAGGGATCTACTTTGGTTCTCGAGCGAAACCCGAACTGGAGCAAGTCCACCGACCCGGTCCGGACGGCGCAGCCCGACACCATCGTCTACCAGATGGGTCTGGACCCGACGGTGATCAACCAACGAATCATCGCCGATCAGGGCAAGGACAAGAACGCGATCGCCTCGTCCAACGTGCCCGCCTCGCTGCTGCCGAAGGTCCAGGGCGATCCGTCGGTGAACGCCCGACTGGCCACCTCACCCAGTGGCGCGTTGAGCTATCTGGCGATCAACGTGACCCGGCCGGCCCTGAAGAGCAAGGCGGTTCGCCAGGCCCTGGAATACGCGGTGAACAAGCAGGCGGTCCAGGTCGCGGCCGGCGGCTCCAAGATCGGCGGTGACTACGCCTCGACGCTGATCACGCCCGGCATTCCCGGTTACCAGAACTACAACCTCTATCAGACCAACCCCGCCGGTGACTCGACGAAGGCCAAGTCCATGTTGACCGCGGCCGGCTTCGACTTCGGCACCACGCTGACCTTGCTGGCCCAGAATGACAGCATCAACCTGTCCGAGGCCCAGGCCGTGCAGGCCGGACTGACCGCGGCCGGGGTGAAGGTCAAGCTCAAGCCCGAGGACGCCGACTCCTGGCAGTCCGATTCCACATCGAGCAAGGGCGATTTCGACCTGTCGCTGTCCGGCTGGCTGCCCGATTACCCCAGCGCGACCGGCAACATCCAGCCGTTGTTCGACTCCAGCCAGATCGGTAACGGCAACTTCAACATCAGCCACTACGCCAATCCGGCGGTCGATGCGCTGATCGCGCAGGCGAGTGCGGAGACCGATCAGTCCAAGGCTCAGGCGTTGTGGGCCCAGGCCGACAAGACGATCATGGCCGATGCCCCGGTGGTGCCGCTGCTGTACGCCCGCAACGCGTTCCTGCGGGGATCGAACGTGGCCAACTTCTACCTGCCGCCGTACCCGCCCTACGCCAACATGCTGGTGGTCGGCCTGGCCGGCTGAACTGCGTCGCTCTGCGAAGGACCGGCGCCGCTACGGCGTGGCCGGTCCTTCGCCGGCCGTTCGGCGGGCCAGCACCCGCGAACCGCTCCAGACGGCGAAGCCGGCACAACCGAAGCCGACCCCGAGCCAGACCGGGCCGGCCCAGCCGTAGGCCTCGTACAGGGCGCCCGACGCGGCTGAGGCGATTGAACCGCCGAGGAACACCGAGCCCATGTAGACGGTGTTGATCCGAGCTCGGGCATCCGGGCGCAACGAGTAGATCTCCTGCTGGCTCAGCACCTGGTGTCCCTGTACCGCCAGGTCGAGCAGGACCGCAGCGGCGGCCAGCACGATCAGATTGTGCGCTCCGAGACCGGCGGCCGCGATGGCGGCGATGGCCAGCACGAAGGCCAGCCCACTGCCGACGGTGCCGTGGCCGCGGTCGGCCAGCCGGCCGGCGACCGGAGCGGCCAGCGCGCCGCCGGCGCCGACCAGGGCGAAGATGGCGATGCCGGTCTGGGACAGGTGATGGACCCGGATCAGTTCGAAGGTGATCGAGGTCCAGAACACCGAGAAGATGCCGAACATCAGCGCCTGGCTCACGGCCCGGCGACGCAGCGCCGGTTCGGACCGGGCCAGCTGCAAGATCGAGCGCATCAACCTCGGATAGGTGGTGTCCGAGCCGGACGGCGTCGGCTTGTGCCGGGGAAGCGTGCACCACAGCACGACCGACATTCCGACCATCAGCACCGCTGACACCACGTAGACCGTGCGCCAGCCGCCGGTGGCGGCGAGCAGGCTGGACACCGTCCGGGCCAGCAGGATGCCGAGCAGCAGGCCGCTCATCACCCGTCCGACGAACTGGCCGCGTTCAGCCTCCGGGGCCAGGTGGGCGGCCAGCGGGATCAGGATCTGGGCCACCACCGAGGTCAGTCCGATGACCACGGACAGGACCAGGAACACGGCCAGGTTGGGGCTGATCGCCGCCAGCACGGCCGCGACCGCGGTGGCCAGCATCGTCCAGGCAGTCAGCTTGCGGTTCTCCAGCAGGTCACCCAGCGGCATCAGCACGATCAGGCCGGCGGCATAACCCAGCTGGGTCGCGGTCACCACGATGGCCGCGCTGCCCTGGCTGGTGTGAAAGGACCGGGCGATCAGGTCCAGCAGCGGCTGGGAGTAGTAGATGTTGGCCACCGACAAGCCACAGGCCGTTGCCAGCACCACGGTGATCAGGCCCAGCCGGTTCGTTTGGACGGTGGTCGGTGCAGTGGTGGTCACGTATTCATTCAAGTGACCGGAGGCCGGTTTGTGTTCCCAGCCCGCCGGCGGCTCTGATTTGACACATCTGCTTGACTACTGCGCGTAACCGCCGATAGGTCGTCCCGACCGACCGTTACTTGTCGAAAGCAGCCTCGGCAGGCCACCTGAAGAGGATCCGTCTCCAGTGCCGTTCAGAAAACCTGCGAAGCTCCGTCTCAAGTCCCTGCTCGCCGTTGCCGTCTGTGCCGTACCGGCGGTGCTCGCGCTCACCCTGGCACCGGCCGCTCAGGCCGCGACCCCGGTGCCGCACCCGCCCGCGTTCGCCAAGGCGATCGAGCCGATGGCCGCCTACGTCGGGCAGACCTCCTGCGAGCCCGGCTACCGGGCCGGTACCGCCGCCCTCGGCCGGCTGCTGACCGCCACCTACCCGGACACGTCGTACCAAGGTGCCTACGCCTGTGGCACCGACGGCGATCAGAGCGAGCATTACGACGGCCGCGCGATCGACTGGATGGCCTCGGCTCGCAACGCCAACCAGCACCTGGAGGCCAACGCCTTCATCCAGTACCTGCTGGCCACCGACAAGTACGGCAACCGGTTCGCCAACGCCCGCCGGATGGGCGTCATGTACATCATCTTCAACAATCGGATGTGGGGCGCCTGGGACGGGCAGTGGGAGAGCTACAACAACTGTGCGGCCACCCCGTCACCGAGCCTGGACTCGTCCTGCCACCGCAACCACGTGCACCTGTCGCTGTCCTGGTCCGGGGCACTCGGCCGGACCTCGTACTGGAGCTCCACGCACAAGGCCTATCCGACCCAGGACTACGGCGTGTGCGCCGCCTCCGACATGAACTGGGCCGCCGACTACAAGTACATCCGCCTCACCCCATGCCCGCGGCACCAGACGCTGGTCGCTCCGGCCGGATCCTCGACGGCCAAGACCTGGGTCGTCCGGTACTCGGGTGCGGTGCTGTTCCCCGGTCAGAGCGGCCAGCCGGTTCGCGCCGTGCAGATGGCCTTCGACATCCCCGAGACCGGCCGCTACGACGCCACCACCATCACCAAGGTGAACCACCTGCGCGCGGCCTATCACCTGCCGGTGAACAGCATCGTCGACGCCTCGGTGTGGCGGCTGCTGCTGGGCCGGACGCCGTAAGCGGGCCGGTTCAGCTCGGCTGAACCGGTGGCTCAGGCGAGACCTCGGTAACGGCCCCGATGATGGACCAACGGTTCGTCATCGGGGCCGATTGTCGTTTGTTCCACGGCCAGTTCGACAGAACGCCCCAGCCGGCCGGTTGCACCGGACGCTCGGTCCGCCGGCAACCGGCCCAGGCCGTCGCATCCGACAGCGCCGGCCCCCACTCGGTGGCGGTCCATTCAGCCAGCGTGAACGGACCGCCCGGCGCCGGCGCGAGGTAGCCGAAGGCATCGGCCAGCCGGCGGTGCCGCGGCGCCAACAGGTTGAGCACGGCCCGGCCGGAGCCGACCACCGCGTCATGGACGTCCGACAGCGGATCGAGGACGACCAGGACCAGGCCGGGGTCGCCGTCGAGGACCAGGACCGAGGAGACCGTGAGCCCGGCCGGCTCCTCGCGATGGCTCGCGGTCAACAAGGTGACCGGGCTGGCCAGCCGGCCCCGCAGTCGCCGCACCGGATTGCGATCCGGCTCCGGGGTCAGGAACGGATGCTCGTTGTGGATGGTCACGGTCAGTCCTCGCGTCGGAACACGCCACGCCAGCGGACCCGGTCGCCGGCGCCGACCTGGCTGAGCTCGACCGCCGTCAGCCCGTCCTGGCCGAAGGCGGCCAGCTCCGTCTCGGTCAGCGGCCAGGGCGGCCGGTCCGCCTCGCCCGGCCAGTGGCCGTGCACGCCCTGCACCACCAGCAGCCGGCCGCCCGGCGCCACCAGGGACCCCACCGCGGCGGTGGCATCGGGCCGGACGTCAGGTGGCAGTGCCTGGACGGTGAAGATCTCGACGACCAGGTCGAAGGCCTGCCGCCAGCCGGCGGGTAACTGGAACAGGCTGGCGGCCCGGTATTTCACCCTCGATCCGGGATGGCGTTGTTCGGCCAGCCGAATCGCGTTCGGCGAGACGTCGAAACCGACGGTGTCCCAGCCCAGCCCGGACAGGAACTCGGCATCGGCCCCCAGCCCGCAGCCGATCACGACCGCCGTCCGGGACCGGCCTTGTTCGCCGGCCAGCCAGTCGACCAGCAGCTCATGCGGGCCGCTCCGATTCCACGGCATCTCCACCCTGCCCTCGTCGCCGGCCTGATAGATCCGGTCGAACCAGGCCGTCGGAGCCTCGCCGGCCTGCCGGGCCCGACTGGCCAGCCGGGCCGCCTCGACGTCCCAGCCACCGGAGGTGTGCTTGAGCAGGGCGGGCACGAAGTCGGGCCAGGTGGACGCCGGTGGCGGCTGATGTCCCATCCCGGCCAAGGTGATCAGCTTCGCGCCGGGGATCTCGGCCACGAGGGCTTCGGCGTGTCCCGGTGCGAACAACTCGTCCTGGGCCCCCTGGACCACCAGGGTCGCCGCGGTGATCCGGTGAGTTCGGCGCGCAGGTCGAGTCCGCTGCTGCGCATCCGCTGGTGATTGAAGGCGGTCCGGACGTCGCGGCTGCGGTCGTAGGTCGCACCGGCTGCCGTCCGGACCCGATCGGCATCGGTGCCCGCCGCGCCGGCCAGCGCGGTCTCGACCGCCAGGACGTGCTCGACGTAGCCCTCGCGCGAACTGAGGTCCGGTGACTTCTGCTCGTCGAAGTAGGCCCGAAGCCGATCGCTCATCGGCGGCAGGCCGCTCGAACCCGGCGCTCCGACGCCGGTAGCGATCAGGGTCAGGCTGAGCACCCGCTCGGGGTGGCGGGCCGCCAGATACATGGCGACCGCGCCGCCCTGGGAGATGCCGGCCAGGTGGGCGGCCTGGTGGTCCAGTTCGGCCAGCAGGGCCAGTCCGTCCTCGGCCAGGTCGGCCAGGCCATAGGCGGGCGGGGCGTCGACGGGAAAGCTGCTGGAGCCACCGGTGTCACGCTGGTCGTAGCGGATCACGTACCGGCCACCGGCCGCGATCCGTTGGCAGAACTCGATGTCCCAGCCATCCATCGAAGAACTCTGGCCGCTGATCAGCAGTACAGCCGGATCGTTGGGGTGTCCGAACGTCTGGTACTCCAGCTCCACACCATTGACCGCGACGATGCTCATGTCGCCATTGTGACCCGTGCCGATCGGACTAGGGTGGCCGCATGCGCATCGGCTTGATCGGTAACGGTTTCTGGGCTCGGGTCACCCACGCGGCCGGCTTGCAACAGCAGCCGTCGGTGACCCTGGCCGGCGTGTGGGGTCGGGATCGGAGCAAGTCCGAGGCGTTCGCCGCCGAGTGTGGCATCGCGGCCTACTCCGATGTCGAGGAACTATTCGACGACGTAGACGCGGTCGGGTTCTCCGTTCCGCCGCAGGTGCAATCGGAGTTGGCGCTGGCTGCGGCCCGGCGGGGCAAGCACCTGTTGTTGGAGAAGCCGATCGCCGTCTCACCGGCCGATGCGAGCGCACTGGCCGACGCGGTCGACGAGGCCGGGGTGGCCAGTGTGGTCTTCTTCACCCGGCGCTTCGACCCGGTCATGCGAGCCTGGTTGGCCGATACCGCGGCCATGCCGGGATGGGACGGCGCCAGCGGACTCTGGCTCGGCTCGGCGTTCAGTCCGGGCAGCCCGTTCGACACGCCGTGGCGGCATGACAAGGGTGGTCTGTGGGACGTCGGTCCGCACGCGCTGTCGATGCTGGCCGGCGCACTCGGCCCGATCACCGGCATCGTCGCCCGGCCGGGGCCGCGAGACCTGACCCAGCTGCTGGTCGCCCACGAATCCGGTGCTCAGAGTAGCTACGCGGTCAGCATCGACAGTCCGAAGGTGGCCGAGAACAGCCTTCTGGTGTGGGGTGATTCCGGATCGCGCCGGGCGCCGGAACAGGATGTCGACGCCGTCGCCGCGATGGCCACGGCCGCCGGCGACCTGGCCGAGTTGGCCGACCGGGACGACAAGCGTCATCCGTGCGATGTGCATTTCGGTCGGCAGGTGGTCGATCTGCTGGCCGAGGCCGAGCGG
>CAZZZW010000105.1:0-12534 GCA_964658795.1 Phormidium nigroviride PCC 7112 | reverse complement strand
GCCGACCGGCCCGAGTCCGCCGACGAATGATCGGTTGGGACACCAGTGATCAGTTGTAATCGATCACTCGTGTGACAAGTGATCATTCGTCGGGAACGCGGCACGGTCGGGCATCTCACAATCGGGAACGGGAACCCTCGTCGGAGCCGCCCGCTAGAGTTAAGTTACTCACCGGTAACCGAACTCAGCACAGGAGCTGGCCGTGACCACATCCCCGCGCGCGTTGCGCGATGTCGTATTCGTCGACGGAGCCCGGACTCCGTTCGGCAAGGCCGGTAAGGGCATGTATGCCGAGACCCGGGCCGACGACCTGATCGTCGCCGTGATCCGCGAATTGATCCGACGCCATCCGAACCTGCCGCCGGAGCGGATCGACGAGGTGGCCGTCGCCGCCGCGACCCAGATCGGTGACCAGGGCCTGACCATCGGCCGGATCGCCTCGATCCTGGCCGGGCTGCCCAAGTCCGTGCCCGGCTACGCCATCGATCGGATGTGTGCCGGTGGCATGACCGCGGTGACCTCGGTGGCCGGATCGATCGCCTTCGGCGCCTACGACGTGGCCATCGCCGGTGGTGTCGAGCACATGGGCCGGCACCCGATGGGAGAGGGTGCCGACCCGAACCCTCGGTTCCTGGCCGACAAGCTCGTCTCGCTCGACGCCCTGTCGATGGGCGCTACCGCCGAAAACCTGCACGACCGCTTCCCGCACCTGACCAAGGACCGCGCTGACCGCTACGCCCTGCGCAGTCAGGAGAAGGTGGCCAAGGCCTACGCCGAGGGCAAGATCCAGCCCGACCTGGTACCGGTTGCGACCCGGTCGGCCGAGCTCGGCTGGGGTCTGGCCGTGAAGGACGAGCCGCCGCGCCCGGGTACCACCTTGGCGGACCTGGCCGGCCTGCGCACGCCGTTCCGCCCGCACGGCCGGGTCACCCCCGGCAACGCGGCCGGCCTGAACGACGGCGCCACTGCGTGCATCCTGGCCGCCGGCGAGGTGGCCGAGGAACTGGGCCTGCCGGCCAAGATGAAGCTCGTCGGCTACGGCTTCGCCGGTGTCGACCCGGAGGTCATGGGCGTCGGCCCGATCCCGGCCACCGAACGGGCTTTCCGCAGCACCGGGCTGTCCATCGAGGACATCGGCCTGTTCGAGCTGAATGAGGCCTTCGCCGTGCAGGTGCTTGCGTTTCTCGATCACTACGGCATCGACGACGACGACCCCCGGGTCAACCAGTACGGCGGCGCAATCGCGCTCGGTCACCCGCTGGCCAGTTCCGGCGTCCGGCTGATGACGCAGCTGGCCCGCCAGTTCGCCGAGCACCCCGAGGTGCAGTACGGCCTGACCGCCATGTGTGTCGGGTTCGGGCAAGGCGGCACCGTTATCTGGGAAAACCCCAACTACAGCGAGGGAAACTGACATGAGCGCGCCTGACTTCGCCGACGAGGTCGTCACCCGGTCCCTGGTCCGCTACGTCGAGGTACCAGGGGTACCGGGCGAGTTCGCGCTGATCACGCTGGACAACGGCCACGACCACACCCGGCCGTCCACCTTCGGGCCGGCCGGACTGGCCTCACTGAACGCAGCCCTGGACGACATCGAGGCCCACGCGCCCAAGGTCGCGGCCGTGGCCGTCACCGGCAAGCCGTTCATCTTCGCGGTCGGGGCTGATATCTCCGGCGTTTCCCTGATCACCCAACGGGATCAGGCGCTGGAGATCGCCCGCTCCGGTCACGCCGCCTTCGCCCGGCTGAAGGACCTGGACGTACCCACCTTCGCCTTCGTCAACGGCGCAGTGATGGGCGGTGGCCTGGAGATCGCACTGCATTGTGACTACCGGACGCTGGCCAGCTCGGCCGCCGCGATCGCGTTTCCCGAGTGTTTCCTGGGACTTGTACCCGGCTGGGGTGGCACACAGCTGCTGCCGAACCTGATCGGCGCCAAGGATGCGGTCAAGGTCATCATCGAGAATCCGTTGAACCAGAACAAGATGCTCAAACCGCAGCAGGCCGTCGACCTCGGCATCTTCGACGAGTTGCTGGACTCGGCCGACTTCCTGGCCGAATCCTTCCGGTGGGCGGCCAAGGTGCTGGACGGCTCCACCCCGATCACCCGCCGCCAGGTCGACAAGGGCCAGGCCTGGGATGACGCCGTGGCCGCCGGACGGGCACTGGTGGAGGCAAAGTTGCACGGCGCCGCACCAGCACCGGTCCGCGCTCTCGATCTGCTGGCCGAAGCCAAATCCGTCGATTTCGCAACGGGAACGGCCGCCGAGGACGAGGCGCTGGCCGATCTGATCATGACCGATCAGCTGCGGGCCGGGCTGTACTCCTTCGATCTGGTGAACAAGCGGGCCAAGCGACCGGCCGGTGCACCGGACAAGGCCCTCGCGCGCAAGGTGACCAAGGTCGGCATCGTCGGGGCCGGGTTGATGGCCAGCCAGTTGGCGCTGCTGTTCGCACGCCGGCTCGAGGTGCAGGTCGTACTGACCGATGTCGACCAGACCCGGCTGGACAAGGGCGTCGGCTACGTGCACTCGGAACTGGACCAGCAGCTGGCCAAGGGCCGGCTCAGTCCGGACAAGGCCAACCGGCTCAAGGCGCTGGTCTCGGGATCACTGGCCAAGGACGCGTTCGCCGATGCCGACTTCATCATCGAGGCCGTCTTCGAGGAACTGTCCGTGAAGAAGGCCGTGTTCGCCGAGCTCGAGAACCACATCTCGGACGTCGCGGTGCTGGCCACAAACACCTCGTCACTGTCCATCACCGAGATCGCCGCCGACCTGAAACACCCCGAACGTGTGGTGGGCTTCCACTTCTTCAACCCGGTGGCAGTGCTGCCGCTGCTGGAGATCGTCCGCGGCGAGCAGACCGATGACGCCACCCTGGCCACCGCCTTCGCCACGGCCAAGACGCTGAAGAAGTCATCCGTCCTGGTCTCCGACGCCCCGGCGTTCGTGGTCAACCGGCTGCTGACCCGGTTCCTGGGCGAGGTGACAGCCGCGGTCGACGAGGGAACCCCGATCGAGGTGGCCGACCGAGCGCTGAACCCGCTCGGCCTGCCGATGTCGCCGTTCATCCTGCTGGCCCTGGTCGGGCCGGCGGTGGCGCTGCACGTGGCCGAGACGATGCACGCCGCGTTCCCGGATCGCTATGGCGTGTCGGACAACCTGCGTCGGCTGGTCGAGGCGAAGAAGCCCGGTATCTACACCTGGGACACCGGCACCCAGCAGATCGATCCCGAGGTCGCGGCGGTGTTCCAGCACGGTGACCGGGCCTCGACCGAGGACGAGGTGCGGGTGCGGGCACTGTCGGCCCTCGCCGAGGAGATCGGGCTGATGCTCGACGCGGGCGTGGTGGCCGAGGCGGCCGACATCGACCTGTGCATGCTGCTCGGCGCCGGATGGGGATTCCACCTCGGTGGCATCACGCCCTATCTGGACCGCGAGGGCATCTCGGAGAAGGTCATCGGTCGCCGGTTCTCGGCCCCGGGCGTGGCCAGCGTCCCGGTCTAGGCGAATCCGGTGCCGCCGGTTATGCGGCCTCGCCTATGGGGCCAGGGCCAAGGCGGTGACGTCGGTCAGGCCCAGGTCGAGCTCGGCTGACAGGGTGCTGCCGGGCCGGTAGCCGATGACCGTCGAATCCAGCCCGACCGCCACCACGGTGCCGTTCCACCACACCGGGGCCAACGGTGCGCTGATCGGGAAACCGTCCGGCGCCACCACCGGCGAGGTGGGTGACTCCGTGGCCGAGGCCGATGACGAACTTCCCCGCGGACTCGGGGAGATCAGCGGCCCGGTGCCACTAGGCACGGCGGCCGAGGGCGACTTGGCCGGTGGCTGGGCCAGGACCAGTACCTCGACCTGGTCGGTTCCGACGTTCTTGAGCTCCGCGACCACCAGCCGCCGCCGAGCACCGACCTGGGCATAGACCGCGAAGGCCGAGGCGTCGGAGTTGAAGGCGGCCGGTCCGGTGACCAGCAACATCCCGCGGGTCGGCAGGAACCATCGGGTGCCGGGAACCACCGTCGGGGTCGGGCTGGGCGAGGACGAGGCCGAGTCGCTGGTCGACTTCGTCCTTGATGCGGAAGCAGAAACCGACGGCGACGCGGTCGAGGTCGCGGTCGAGGTGGCGTAATGCAACGGCATCAGCCCGAACCGGCGGACGGCGACGTCCCAGACCAATAGCTGGTTGGCCGTACTGGCCAGCGGATGCACCGGTCCCAGTTCACGTTCGCTTCCGTCGGGCCGGATCAGTCGGGCCGCGGCCGACAACGATTCCTGTTCCAGGCCGGCGTCGAAGACCCGGTTCACCGGCTGCCAGACCGTCAGCCCGACCGAGGTGTCCACCGCGGCCCGGAACCCGTCCGGGAGCAGCGTGGCCGATTGGACGATCCGGCCGGTGGCGTCGAACCGGCGAATCACGAAGTCCCTCAGCTCCGGCTGCTTCGGCGGCGAACCGGAGCTGCGGGCCGTCGCCGAGGACGAGACCGTGCCCGATGCGGTCGAGCCCGGTGACGGGGTGACCAGGCCCGGATCGACCAGCGCGGACTCGACGATGACCGCCGCATCACCACGCACCGACGGCAACACGGCGTCGGCCGCGCCGAGATCGAGCACCGCCAGCTTCGGAGTGATGCCATAAGCCCGTTGCCGATCCCCCACCACGGCCAGTACGACGGTCAGGCCCTTGCTCGTCATCAGCGATTCCGGCCTGGCCTCGCCCGGCAGCGGGATGACCCGATGGTTCTGGCCCTTGAGCTCCTCGAGCCGGTCACTGCGAACGACCAACAGGGCCGGCACCGAGCCGGTCGCAGCCGAACTGGTGCCCGAGACCGCCACGGAGGTTCCACTGGGTCGCGAGGATGGCTGCGGCTCACCCCGCCAGATCAGGAAGATCGCCAGCAGCAGGAGCGCCAGAATCCCGAAGCCGGGATGGGCGGTCCACCGGGGCAGGCGCAACTTAGAGGTCTGCGGCAGGGTCATCAGAGCTTGAAACTAGCTGATGAGCGAAGCCGGCTGCGCGGCCAGCGCAGGCAGCGCGATCGCGACTCGCAGACCTCCGGCCGGCAGGGCCTCAGCCTCGATGCCACCGTTGTGGGCATCGACGATGGCTCGCACGATCGACAACCCCAGGCCGGCCCCGCGCTGGCCGGTCCGGGCCCGCCCACCTCGCCGGAACGCGTCGAACAGACCCTCGACCTCGTCGGGACGGACCGAGACGCCGGAGTTGGTGACCACGATCTTGGACAGCCGAAGCGCACCGACACCGTCGGACTCGGTCGCGATCTTGACCCAACCGCCGGGCACGTTGTAACGGACGGCGTTCTCGACCAGGTTGCCGATCACCCGCTCCAGCAACCGGGGATCACCGGTGGTGCTGATCGGTTCGCCCTCGGCCGAGATGGTGATGCCTCTTACCGCGGCTTCGGCCTGGGCCGCGGCCACCGCGTTGGGGATCAGGTCGTTCAGGACGACCGTCTCCGACAGTTCCAGGCCCTGGCCCTCGCGGCCCTGCAAGCGAGCCAGGGCCAGCAGCGCGTCAACCAGTCGCTGAGCCCGATTGGTCGCGTCCCGAACCACCTCGCCCATCCGGCGCAGCTCGTCGGCAGCGGCGTTCGGGTCCGACAGGGTCACGTCCAGCTCGGTCTGGATCACCGCCAGTGGTGTGCGCAACTCGTGACTGGCGTTGGCGACGAATCTCTTCTGGCTGCCGAACGCGGCGTCCAGCCGACCGAGCATCTCATCGAAGGTGTCGGCCAGTTCGCGCAGTTCGTCGTCCGGGCCGCCGAGTCCGATCCGCTCGTTGAGGGTCTTGGTCGACAGCTGCCGGGCAGTGGCCGTGATCCGAGCTACCGGCCGCAGCGCCTGCCGGGCCAGCAGGTAACCACCGATGGAGCCGATCAGCACGATCACGCCGAAGTAGAGCAACCCGTTGTTCAGCAGGTAGTTCAGCGCATCCGAGCGCATGGTCGCCCGGGCCAGCGATGGGTCCCAGTGCGTCGGCTGGTGGGTGGTGTCGTCGATGATCGTGACGCCACCTGGATTGATCGGCAGCCTGATCTGGGTCAGCGCCCGATCCAGCAGGATGTAGGACGTGGCCAGCAGCGCGGCACCGATAAGTAGGACCAGCGCCCCGTACAACAGGGCCATCCTGATCCGCAGCGACGGCTGCACCAGTCTCACTGCTCGGTCGAACCTCCGGCCTCGGCGTCCTCCTCGGACGCGGTGATGAGCGACGGATCGACCCGGTAGCCGGATCCGACCACGGTCTCGATGATGGGCGGCTCACCCAACTTGCGGCGCAACGTCATCATCGTCACCCGGACGGTCGTGGTGAAGGGATCTGCGTGTTCGTCCCATACCCGGTCCAGCAGCTCCTCACTGGACACAACGACGCCGGCCGCCGACAGCAACGTCTCCAGCACGCCGAATTCCTTGCGGGTCAGGTCGACGTTGCGACTGGAGCGGGTGACGGTGCGCTTGGCCGGGTCCAGTACCAGATCACCGGCCTGCAGCACGGGCGGCGCGGCCGGGGTGGCCCGCCGACCCAGCGCTCGCACCCGGGCGACCAGTTCGGCGAACGCGAACGGCTTGGCCAGATAGTCATCAGCGCCCAGCGCCAGACCTTCGACCTTGTCCTCGATCGCCGCGCTCGCGGTCAGCATGATGACGCGGGTAAGCACGCCCTCGTCGGTCAGCGAACGACAGATCTCATCGCCGCTCTTGCCCGGCAGGTCGCGGTCCAGCACGACCACGTCATATCGCGTGGTGGTTGCCTTGCCGAAGCCCTCGTCCCCGTCGTAGGCGACATCGACCGCCATGCCCTCACGCCTGAGTCCACGCGCCACCGCATCGGCAAGCTGGGTCTCGTCCTCGACTACAAGTACTCGCACGCTGAGTCCACCTTCATCAACAGATCCGTCAACTACTCATGATCCAGCATCAGGTTGGGGAACACGGTCTCACAACGACATACGTCGTGACGACAACCCGGCCGGAGCCGGTCGTCGGAGCATTCACCCACCAAACGTCAACTACTTCGGTCCTCGGTCTTCGCCGTCGGATCCGAAGCCCCCGTCAGGACACCTCCGTTGCCTGTCGCCCCGTTGTCGCCGCGCCCGAGGACGGCCGCTGCACACTCTATTGCCCGCCGCGAGATGCCCTGCGGGTTGAGCCCGATCTCGGCCCGAACCTCGGCGACCGTGCCGTGCGGCAGGAACTCCGGCGGGATACCGATCTCGCGAGTATGGACCTCTCGGCCGTGCTCGCGTAGGTATTGGGCAAAACGGGAGCCGGCGCCGTTGACCACGATGCCGTCCTCGACCGTGATGACCAGGTCGGCCTGCCCGGCCAGTTCGGTCAATACCGGCGGCACCGGGGTGATCCAGCGTGGGTCGATGACCCGGACCCGGTAGCCGGCTTCGCCGATCCGGGTCGCAGCTGTCAGCACATCCCCAGCCATGGCGCCGACCGAGACGAGCAGGATGTCCACCGGATCGGTGTCCGGTTCGGCCAGGACGTCGACGCCGCCGAGGCTCCGGACGGCCGGGATGTCCTCGCCCAGGGCGGTCTTGGGATAGCGCAGCACCGAGGGGGCGTCGCCGATCGAGAGGCACTCGGCCAGCTCGGCCTTGAGCGTCGCGCCGTCACGTGGCACCGCCAGGTGGATGCCGGGCACCACGCCGAGGATGGCCATGTCCCACATGCCGTGGTGACTGGCGCCGTCCTCGCCGGTCACGCCGGCCCGGTCCAGCACCAGAGTCACTCCCGACCGGTGCAGCGCGACATCCATCAGCAACTGGTCGAAGGCCCGGTTCAAGAACGTGGCGTACAGCGCGATCACCGGATGCAGCCCCGCAGCCGCCATGCCGGCGGCCGAGGTCAGCGCGTGCTGTTCGGCGATGCCGACATCGAACGTCCGGTCCGGGTAGGCCTGCGCGAACGGGCCGAAGCCGACCGGGTTGAGCATCGCCGCGGTGATCGCGACCAGGTCGTCGCGTTCAGCCCCGAGCTTGACCATCTCATCGGCGAACACGCCGGACCAGCTACGGCCGCCCTTGCTCAGTGACTGGCCGGTCTCGGGATCGAACGCGCCGCCGCCGTGCATCCGGTCGGCCTCGTGGTTCTCGGCCGGGGCGTAGCCGTAGCCCTTGCGGGTCACACAGTGCACGAGCACCGGGCCACCGAAGTTGCGGGCCAGCAGGAACGCGTGCTCGAGGGCGGTGAGGTCATGCCCGTCCACCGGCCCGATGTACTTCAGCCCCAGGTCCTCGAACATGCCCTCGGGGTAGATCAGGTCCTTGACCCCGCGCTTGATGCCGTGCAGCGCATCGTAGAGGGGCTGACCCACCACCGGCGTACGACCGAGGGTGCCCTTGACGTTGCGCAGCATCCGCTCATAACCCGGCTTGGTCCGCAGGCCGGCCAGATGGTCGGCCAGGCCACCGATGGTCGGCGAGTAGGACCGACCGTTGTCGTTGACCACGATCACCACCGGCCGGTCCGAGGCGGCGATGTTGTTCAGCGCCTCCCAGCACATGCCGCCGGTCAACGCGCCATCGCCGACCACGGCCACCACCGGACGTCGGTCGGCGCGGACGTCGAAGGCCTTGCTCAGCCCGTCGGCGTAGGACAGCGCGGTCGAGGCGTGCGAGTTCTCGATCCAGTCGTGCGGGCTCTCGGCCCGGCTCGGGTAGCCCGACAGCTTGCGGTACTGGCGCAGGCCGTCGAAGTCGTCCCGGCGGCCGGTGACGATCTTGTGCACGTAGCTCTGATGGCCGGTGTCGAACAGGATCGGTTCGGTCGGCGAGTCGAAGACCCGGTGCAGGGCCAGGGTCAGCTCGACGGCGCCCAGGTTCGGACCCAGGTGGCCGCCGGTCCGGGCCACCGTCCGCACCAGGAAGTCCCGGATCTCCTTGGCCAGCGAGGTCAACTGCTCATCGTCGAGGCCCCGCAGATCGGCGGGACAGGACACCTGACTCAGTACGGAACTCACAAGAGATGAGACTACCGGCGACACCGGTGGTTGCCGCCCAGGTCGGCGCGGATCCGGCCTGGTCACTAAGGTTCGAGCGGTGACGGCGCGTGCAGCGGGGGCGGCCCTGCTCGGGCTCGGCCTGCTTCTCACCGGCTGCGCCACCAGCCCCGACCGGCCCCGGCCGCGGCCGACCGTCTCGATCACCTCGATCACCGACGCCCCGCGAGCGACCTACCCGGCTCCGCCCCGGATCACCCTGCCGACCAGTGGCCGGTTGATGGTCTTCGGGGATTCGTGGACCTTCGGGCTCAAAGCCGATCCGGTCACGGATGGCTTCGCCTACCTCACCGCGCACAACCTCGGGCTGCAGCCGGAGATCGAGGGCGTCGGCGGTACCGGCTACCTGAACCCGGGGCCGGACAACGAGGGCACCTTCAGTCAGCGCCTGGCCGGGCTGCCCGCGGATCTGGCCAAGCCGAGCCTGATCATCATCCAGGGTGGGACGAACGACGTCGGCCACACGACGGCCGAGGTCGAGGCGGCCGCCGCGCGGTGCTACGCCCAGTTCCAGGCCCGGTTCGCCGGTGTCCCCATCGTCGTGGTCGGAACCGGCACCCCCGACCCCCGGTTGAACGTCTTCGAGCCGATCGACCAAGGCACCCGGGAGGCGGCCGCGGCGGCTGGCCTGAACTACATCAGCCCGCTGGCCGAAGGCTGGTTCACCATCGCCAACTCGGCCCGGACGATCACCGATCCGACCGACGCGCCGCATCCGAGCAACGCCGGCCACCGATTGTTCGCCGACCGACTCCTCCAGGACCTGAACGCGATCTCGAACTAGGCTGGCCCGTCCTCGGCCGGCGGTTCGGCTCGATCGGTTCCGGTGCCCGGCTCCAGCACCGCTATGCACTCGACATGGTGGGTCATCGGGTACGCGTCATAGCCGGTCACGCCGATCAGCTGCCAGCCTCGGTCGAGCGCGACCCTCAGGTCACGGGCCAGGGCCGCCGGATCACAGGCCACGTAGACCACCGTGCGTGGCGCCAGGTCGAGCACCGCCGCCATCACGTCCAGACCGGCCCCGGTCCGCGGCGGGTCGAGCACCACCACATCCGGACCGGCCGCCGCAGCCACCGCCTTGGCCGTGACCGGCTCGCGCCGGACGGTGGCCCACGGCACGTCCGCCAGGTTGCGGCTGGCATCCTCGGCCGCACCCCGATCGCCCTCGATACCCAGAACCGCTCCGGTCACGCCCACGGCATCGGCCAGGGCCGCGGTGAACAGCCCGGCACCGGCGTAGAGATCGAGCGCGCGCTCCCCCGGCTGCAGCCGCGCGGCCAGCAGCACCGCGTCGGTGAATACCTCCGCGGCCTGCGGGTGGGTCTGCCAGAACCCGGACGGCCGCAGTTCGAAGCCCCGCGCCCCGACCTGATACCTCAGTGTGTCCGGGCCCGAGAGCTTGCGCGGCTTCAAGCTCGGTCGGGACCGTCCCCGGCGCGGCCGGTCCGGGGCGGCGTAGCCGACGCCGGCCACCGTGCCGGTGTCGTCGACAGCCAGCTCGACCTCGGTCAGGCCGGGCCAGGGTTCGTCCAGTGCGTCGGCGTCACCCACCCCGGAGGCCCCCAACGGACAGTGCCGGAGCCGGATCAGCCGGTGCGAGCGGTGCTGATGCAGTCCCAGATAGCCATGTTCGTCAACGGCAAACCTGATCCGGCGACGCCATCCGAGCAATGCCGACGAGAGGGGCTGGACCTCGACCGTACGTTCGATGCCGGCCAGCCGCTGCAGCTGTTCGGCGATGACCGCCGCCTTCAACGCCCGCTGGCCCGGACCGCTCACGTGCTGGAAGTCGCAACCGCCGCAGCCACCCGGATGCGCGTGCTCGCACGGTGGCGCCACCCGCTCCGGGCTGGCCTTGCGGACCTCGACGGCGTCGGCCCGGCAGAACGAGCCACCCCGGTCCTCGGTTACCTCGGCCAGCACCTGCTCCCCCGGCAGCGCGTGCCGGACGAACACCACCCGGCCCTCGTAGCGGGCCACGCAATGGCCACCGTGGGCGACCGGACCCACCTCGAGCGGCAGCCGTCGTCCGGTCCAGTTCTCGCTCGTCGTCACGCCGTCCAGCCTAGGCAGACGTCGGGGATAGCTGGCACCGGCGGCGCCGGCCGACGAAACCTGTGTAGCGTTCTGGCTCGTGCACATAGTGGTGATGGGATGCGGCCGGGTCGGTTCGACCTTGGCGCATCATCTGCAGCGGCTGAATCACAGCGTGGCCATGATCGATCAGGATCCGACGGCGTTCCGCCGGTTGGGCGATGACTTCACCGGCAAGACGATCGCGGGGGTCGGCTTCGACCGGGACACCCTGATCGATGCCGGCATCGAGAGCGCCGACGCGTTCGCGGCCGTATCCAGCGGCGACAACTCCAACATCATCGCCGCCCGGGTGGCCCGCGAGACGTTCGGCGTCGGACACGTCGTAGCGCGGATCTACGACCCGTTACGCGCCGAGGTCTACGAGCGGCTGGGCATCCCGACCATCGCCACCGTGCCGTGGACGGCCAACCGCCTGCTCAAGAACATCCTGGGCGGCACCATCGACGAGGAGTGGCGCGATCCCACCGGACAGGTCGTCATGTTGCACGTCATCCTGGCCGAGTCCTGGGTCGGCGAGAAACTGACCACCTTCGAGGAGGCCAGCGGCGGCCGGGTCGCGCTGATCAGCCGTTTCGGAAAGGGTGAGCTGCCCGCGGGGCAGAGTGTCATCCAGCACGGCGACGAACTGCATGTGACCGCCACGGACGAGGTCGCCGATCGGGTTCGCGACGCCGCCGCCCACGGTCCGGTCGGAGGAGGTCACTGATGCGTATCGCCATCGCCGGAGCCGGCGCGGTCGGTCGTTCGATCGCCCGCGAGCTCATCGCCAACGGTCACGATCTGCTGCTGATCGACAAGGACGCCCGCAAGGTCCGGCCCGAACGGATCCCTGAGGCGGAATGGTTGCACGCCGACGCCTGCGAGCTGTCCAGCCTGGAGGATGCCCGGCTGCAGGACTGTGAGGTCGTCATCGGCGCGACCGGCGACGACAAGGTCAACCTGGTGGTCTCGCTGCTGGCCAAGACCGAGTTCTCGGTGCGCCGGGTGGTCGCCCGGATCAACCATCCCGCCAACGAGTGGCTGTTCACCGAAGCGTGGGGCGTCGACGTCGCGGTGTCCACGCCCCGGGTGCTGGCCGCGCTGGTCGAAGAGGCGGTCTCGGTCGGCGACGTCGTCCGGCTGTTCTCCTTCCGCCAGGGCCAGGCCAACCTGATCGAGGTCACACTGCCGGTCGGAGCGCCGTGTGCCGGGATTCCGGTCCGCGATCTGAACCTGCCCTCCGATGCGGCCATGGTTGCGATCATCCGCAACCAGCGGGTGATCACCCCGACGCCGGACGAGCCGCTGGAGCCCGGTGACGAGCTGTTGTTCGTCGCCCTGCCCGAGGCCGAACCGGCCATCCGACAGGCCGTCTGCGCCGCCTGAACCCGGTTCGTTCCGACTGGGCGGTCACTCGTTCCGACCGGG
>CAZZZW010000104.1:0-12610 GCA_964658795.1 Phormidium nigroviride PCC 7112 | reverse complement strand
GACGACGGACGAGGCTGGCAGCCTCGTCCGTCCACGCTTGTTGGCCGCGCGGAGCGGCATCAGTCACGGCCTATGCTGGCCTTTGGAACGCGCATTGGTGGCAGCCCGACGAGAACTGACGCTGCGTGACTGGCTGCGTGACTTCGACGGATCGGCCGCACGTGACCTCTCGAGGTGGCCGTACATGCCGTAGTTGGCATCGATTGGCTGCCGAGGCGGCACTGGCCTGGGCGGTAGCTCACTGCCGGATCCGCGTCGCACGTTGCTACCTGTTCCTGGAGAAGTCATGCTGTCCTTCGGTCGTCCCGCATCGGGCGCGCCAGTAGAAGCTGACTCGCCGTGCTCTTTGTGCTGTTGCCTGCCCATGGTTTCCACCCCTCATTTACCAAGGTAGAGCGTGGTACTGGGGCGGGAGGTACCCATTATTGAGCACTTCACAGCCTCAGTCGGCCGACGTGGGGGGCGATTGCTGCTGCATTGGGCAAAGTACCGCGTCTTGACCACCTGGGCAACTGTGCCTGTAGCACAGCTCACGTCAATCATGCCCACGACGCGCCGCTGGAAACCCGAAAGGGCCGCGAGTTCGTGTCGTGCGCCTATCGGGTGCACTAGTCGGCGATCATCAACGTTAGGGCGGTACTTCATCTCGAGGCACCTCTCGTCGCTTGCCTGGAAATTACCGGTCCGTCGATCAGAAACGGGGAATCCTTGCGTGGTTGCGCGTGTCGTTGATCATAAACCGTCTGGAAACGGTGCAAACAATACGGCGACGATTTTGCCGCCGTATTGTTTCTGGTCGGCTGAAGCGGCACGCATGTTAGGCGTGGAAGCCCTCGACTACCGCCAGCTGGGCAAGATCCTGGCCCTAGTCCGGCTGCAGGCAGGTATGGAAGTGCCGGGTAAACGCTGGAGCTGGTTCAGCTTCGAAGATCTCGTCGCAGCCCGGGAGGCAATCCGGGTGGCAGTCACGCTGAGCGGCGACCGGACACAGGTCGAGCGGTTCGCGATAGCGAAACTCACCCGAGCCTGCCGCAAACTCCTCGCCCAAGGCCTGGACCGACCACTGCTTCGAGCGCACCTGGAACTGCAGGGTGAACGAATCCAGGCAACCCTCGGATCGGTCACCTTCGATGTGATGACCGGGCAGCTGACGCTGCAGGCCGAGGAGCGCGCACCTGTGACGCTGCAACGCCTCATCTCCCGAGATCCGGCATTTCAAGACCGGCTGGACGACGCC
Source organism: Phormidium nigroviride PCC 7112 (assembly GCA_964658795.1). Taxonomy (GTDB): domain Bacteria; phylum Actinomycetota; class Actinomycetes; order Mycobacteriales; family Jatrophihabitantaceae; genus Jatrophihabitans_A. The sequence goes on along the minus strand of CAZZZW010000104.1, from coordinate 11,373 downwards.
TGGCACAGCTACATTCACAACCACGGCGCCGAAGACCACGCGGCGCGCTAGGACTCATCGGGGCTGGAGCCTCACGCAGACGCGCCAACTCAACGGCGCGACGCCGGAACTCAGGCGACTTCGGTGCAGGCATCCAGAATTCCTGTCCGAGACGTTCATCGCCTCAGAATCGGTGTCCGGGAAAGCCGTGGTCAGGTCATGGCAGCGCTCGGTGTCGCTGCGGTAGAGGCGGGCGTAGGCCCATTCTTCGAGCAGGGTGCGGTTGAACCGTTCGACTTTCCCGTTGCTTTGTGGCCGGTAGGGCCGGGTGCGTTTGTGAGTCACGGGCCCGAGTGCTGCGGCGAACACCCGCGATCGATAGCAGGAGCCGTTGTCGGTGAGCACTCCTTCGACGGTGATGTCTTGGGCGGCGAACCAGGCGTGGGCCCGAGTCCAGAACGCGCCGGCGGTGTCGCCGGTCTCGTTGGCCATCAGTTCGGAGTCGGCCAGGCGGGAATGGTCGTCGATGGCGGTGTGCCGGTAGTGGTAGCCGACGACGGCGTTGCCGTGACGGGTGCGCGGGCCCGGATGGCGCTGGTTGTTGCGGTTGCCCTGGGTTCGACCGAGCATGCGCCAGCCGCCGCCGTCAGGGATCTTGCCGAGCTTCTTGATGTCCACGTGCACCAGCTCGCCGGGGCGGGCGCGTTCGTAACGGCGCACGACCCGCCCGGTGGCGCGGTCGAGCCAGGCCAGGCGCGCGAGCCGGTAACGGGTCAGCACCCGATGCACTGTTGAGGGGTGCAGGCCGAGCAGGTAGCCGATGCGGGCCGGGCCCCAACGGCGCAGTACGCGGACTTTGATGATGCGCCGCTCGAGCCGTGTCGGAATGCGGCGCGGTGATCGGTGCGGCCACGATGAGCGGTCGACCATGCCGGCCTCGCCAAGACGGCGGTAGCGGCCAGCCCACCGGGCTGCAGTCGTCGGCGAGACCTGAAACCGTTCAGCTGCCCGCCGCAGCGGCCAGCCGTCCTCGACAACACAGCGAGCCAAGCGCAGACGACCCAGTTCGGACAGCGGAGCATTACGGTGAGACACGAAGACCTCCGAGGGTGGCGTTCCTAGACAGCTCGCACTCCACTCGGAGGCCTTCGCCTTGTCAGCCAGCCACGCCGTCACCAACGTCCTTGGTCAGAACACCTAGATCAGCCGGATGCCGAACGTGGGTCGGCGTCAGCATCACGGGATACACGCAGTGCCGGCGCTGCTCGACGCCGGGTCCAAACCAACCTGGTCGCCTGCGACGGCAGGACCGTGCGCGCCATCAAGCGATATGGATGTCACCGCGCCGATGACGCTGTCAACCACTCCGGCTGCGCGCGTTGGCTCAACCGCCTCCATGGGTTGTTATCGAGGGCTGAGACTGGGGCCTTTGCCCAGGCCGTCGACGCCGACGCAGGCACTGCGCCTGAGTATTCGGTTGGTCTTGCAAGAGACCCCGTTCCTTCTCGCCAAGGGTTCGACATCGCCCGTACGACCCGATGACTGACGACGGGACACCCAGCTAGCTCACCCGGCAATCAAATACGATGCCACTTGACACCGGCGCGCTAGCAGACCCGGCCTCAGTCGAAGTCAGCACATCACCGTCGAACCACCTTCGGGCTGCCAGGTCTTGCCGTCGACCTCGTGATACATGCGCGCATAGTGACGAGCGCACGGAGCACGTAGGTAATCGAGGCAATTTCGGCTTTCGTAAGAATTGCCAGAAGGGCAGATTTCCCTACGACAGCCATCACCGCCTTGACCAGGCAAATCTCCATTCTCGCGCCCAGAATTTCAGTGGGGGTTGAGGTTCACCGCCACACCCCGGAGTCTCGTTCTCACGCAACTCCCAGCTGGTCGAACTTCAGGCGCAGGTCCTTGGCAAACCGACTGGCTTCAGAGGTTGGCAGCAGAAGCTATTGCCACCGATTCCAGTCGCAGTGCGGCCTACCGCGCGAGGGGAGCTGGACGGCGTACCGACGAACTGCGCGGCTGGTAAGAAGGCAGGCAGCAGGGCGCAACCCGTCAGCGCATCGGTTAACAGGAGGCACGGATGCTGCACGTCCACCGTGCCGAACGGGCCGATACGCTCGCGACCGCGCTGGCCGACGTCCTCGCCACACCGCCGGCCGACCCCTTCGCGCCCGACATCATCGCAGTCCCCGCCCGAGGGGTCGAACGGTGGCTGGCTCAGCATCTGTCCGGCCGCCTCGGTGCTGCCGCTGGCGACGGCATCGCCGCCAACATTTCGTTTCCCAGCCCGGGCGACCTGACCGACACGGTCATCGCCACGGCCAGCGGCATCGACCCGGCGGATGACCCGTGGGCGCCGTCACGGCTGACATGGACAACGCTGCACGCCATCGACGACGCCGTCGGCCAGCCCTGGTGCACGCAGCTGACCAGCCACCTCGACCCAACCGTCGAACCGCACCGCGCCGGACGCCGTTACTCGACCGCCGCCCTCCTCACCAGCCTGTTCCGCAGCTACGGCGCCGACCGGCCCGCCATGCTGCGTGCGTGGGCCGCCGGCGACGACACCGACGGACTCGACCAGCCCCTTCCCCCGGACCTCCGATGGCAGGCCCAACTCTGGCGCACCGTCCACACCCTCGCTGGAACCCCGAGTCCGGCCGAACGCCTCCCTAACATCCTTAGCCTCCTCCAAGACGAACCCGCTCGGATCGACATACCCGACCGGATCTCGGTGTTCGGACCAACCCGGCTTGCCACCAGCCAGATCGACATCCTCACCGCCCTCGCCGCCCACCGCGACGTCCACCTGTGGCTGCACCACCCGAGCCCCGCCCTCTGGGACGCCCTCACCGAGGCACCGGCCCCGGCCACCCACCGCCGCGATCCGGCGCTGCCGGACGCTGTCACCAACCCGTTGCTGGCCAGCCTCGGCCGCGACATCCGCGAACTGCAACAACGCCTCCCGGCTGCCCGGACCGACCATCACCACCCGGCGGATATCGCCGGCCACACCACGTTGCTTGCGATGGTGCAGGACGCAATCCGTGACAACCGAGGATTCAGCCCATCCACCGCGCCCGGCCCGGCGGATAACAGCATCGCCGTCCACGCCTGCCACGGACCCGCCCGGCAGGTCGAAGTCCTTCGCGAAGCGCTGCTCCACACCTTCAGCGAACTCCCGGACTTAGAGCCCCGCGACGTCCTCATCATGTGCCCGGACATCAACACATACGCACCGCTCGTCCACGCAGCATTCAGCAGCGACAGCACCCACCCCGCCCGGACGCTGAGGGTTCGGGTCGCCGACCGCGGCCCGACCGCAACGAACCCGCTGCTCGTCACCGCTGCCACCCTCCTCGAACTCGCCGACGGGCGTCTGCGTGCCAGCGAGCTGCTCGACCTCGCCGCCCAGCCACCAGTCGCCGCCCGCTTCGGCTTCACCCGCGACGACCTGGCCGACCTGACCACATGGACTCGCGACAGCAACATCCGGTGGGGCATCAGCGCCACCGACCGGGCCCGCTTCGACCTGCCCGACATCACCAGCAACACAGCCAGCGCAGGCCTCGACCGGCTCCTGCTCGGCGCGACCGCCGAAGACGGCACCCTCGCCACCCTCGGCGCGACACTGCCGCTGTCCGACATCGACTCCAGCGACATCGACCTGGCCGGACGATTCGCCGAATTTCTCGGCCGGACCCGCGCCGTGCTCGACCGGTTCGCCAGCCGCCACACCGCCGCCACCTGGGCCAGCATGTTCGACGACGCACTCGACCTGCTTACCCATACCAGCCCCTACGACAGCTGGCAGCGAGCCCAACTCGACCGGGAACTCGGCGACGCCTTCCGCCACGGCGACGACACGCTCCTGCGCCTCGGCGACGTGCGCGCGATGCTGACCAGCAGGTTCGCTCCCCGCCCGACCCGCTCGAACTTCCGCACCGGTGAACTGACCGTGTCCACCCTGGTTCCGATGCGATCAGTCCCCCATCGCGTGATCGCGCTGCTCGGCCTCGACGACGGCACCTTCCCGCGCCAAACTCACTTCGACGGCGACGATGTGTTGGCCCGCACCCCGTGCATCGGTGAACGCGACCCGAGGCAGGAGGACCGGCAACTGCTCCTGGACGCCGTCATGGCCGCCACTGACCGGCTCCTCATTACCTACACCGGCTCCGACCCAGCCACCGGCGAGCCCCAACCACCAGCAGCGCCCCTGGCCGACATCCTCGACGCGCTCGCCGCCATCGCCGGCATCGACACGGTCGTCCGTACACAGCCGCTGCAGCCGTTCGACCCGGCCTCGTTCACTCCACCCGATTCGTTCTCCCACGACACCGACGCGCTCGCCGGCGCCCGCGCTCTCCAATCACCACCCACCCCAGCAGTGCTGATACCGGCACCCTTGCGACCCGCTGCCGGCGCCGACCAGGTCGAAGTCAGCCAGCTGATCGACTTCCTGCGGCACCCCCAGCGGGCGTTCCTGAGGCAGCGGCTTGGCGTCTACGTCGGCAACGACACCCCCGACGAGCTGCCCGAACAGATCCCGGTCGAACTTAACGGGCTGCAACGCTGGCAGATCGGCGACCGGATCGTGACCGGGTTACTGGCCGGCCGGAACGAGGTCGCCGGCGCCGAGACAGCCCGTGGCCTCCTTCCGCCCGGTGAACTCGGCCGGGCCGTAGGCAACGACACCTACGCCCGCGCACGCCGCATCGCGACCGTCGCCGCAGGCCACATGAACGCTCCGGCGACATCGCTGGACATAGCCCTCGACCTGGACGCCAGCACCCGCCTGTGGGGCACCGTGCCCGGCGTCCACGGACACGACATCGTCATCCCGCAGTACGGGCGTCTGCACGCGCGTCAACGGCTGCAGGCATGGGTGCAGGTCCTGGCCGCCGCCGCCAGCCAGCCCGGACAGCCGTGGCAGGTCGTGACCGTCGGATGGGGCGGCGGCCAGCGCAACCCGGGACCGGTTCGGTCGCTGCTCACCGCGCCGGACAACCCGCGGGAGCTCCTCGCCGAGCTCGCCGTGATCCGCGCCGCCGGCCTGGAATCGCCCCTGCCGATACCCGTCGGGACGACAGCGGCGTTCGCCGAACGTGCCGCTGCCGGCTCCAGCCCGGCCAGCGCTCGCCTCGCCGGCGAACGGGAATGGCAGGGCAGCTACGACCGCCCCGGCGAGGTGACCGACCCGGCTTGCATCTACCTATACGGGCCGAACCTGCCGTTCGCCGTGCTGTGGGATGAACCCGTCACCAACCTGGAAACGTCTTGGCGGGGCGCGCGTACTGGCCGGTTCGCCGCGCTCGCCTTGCGCATCTGGGAGCCGCTCCTGGCACACGAAACATTGGGGTCGGCATGAGTTTCACCGTCACCGCGCCGCTGCCGGCCGGCACGAGCGTCATCGAGGCATCCGCTGGAACCGGGAAAACGTACGCGATCGTCGCGCTCGCAACCCGGGCGCTCGCCCTCGGTGACGTCTCCCCCGCGCAGTTGATGATCGTCACATTCACCCAGGTCGCCACCCAGGAACTCCGCGGCCGGGTCAGGGACCGGCTCGCGCACACCGCCGACGCTCTCGCCGACCCCGCCGCGGCCCGCGCCAGCACCGACGACTTGACGCGGTACCTGGCCGATACCGACGATCCGGGCGTCGGCGAACGGCGGGCCCGGCTCGTGCAAGCCCTGTCGGACTTCGACGCCATCACGATCGCGACCACCCATTCGTTCTGCCAGCGGATGCTCGACTCGCTCGGCCTCGCCGGACACCGCGAGCAATACCAGTTCCAGGAGTCGGTCTCAGACCTCCTCGACGACGTTGTCGACGACCTGTACCTGCACCGCTACTCCGCCCGGACCGACCCTCCGTTCTCGCTGGCCATCGCACGTGACATCGCGGCCGCCGTCACCAACGAGCCGACAGCGGTCATCGCTCCGGCCAAACCAGCCGCCGACAGCATCGCGGCCGAACGGGTCGAATTCGCTGCAGCGACCCGGACCGAACTGGCCCGCCGCAAAACACGGCTGGCGTTACGTGACTACAACGACCTGCTCACACTGCTGTGGCAGTCGCTGTCCGACCCAGCCAACGGTGAGCAGGCCTGCCAGCTCATTCGCGACCGTTATCGGCTCGTCTTGGTCGACGAGTTCCAGGACACCGACCCGCTACAGTGGGACATCCTGCGCCGCGCCTTCCACGGCCACGTCAGCCTCGTCCTCGTCGGCGACCCGAAACAGGCCATCTACGCCTTCCGCGGCGCTGAAGTACTGGCCTATCTTGACGCAGTCAGCGTCGCGGCACAAACCCTCACTCTGGACACGAACCGCCGCAGCGACCCGCCCCTGCTCACCGCTCTGGAAAACATCTACGGCGGCGCCGCCCTCGGCCACCCCGACATCATCGCCCGCCACGTCGACCCGGCCGACACGACAGCCAACCAGTGGACCGGCGCCGCGATGCGGGTCCGCTACCTCGACCGGTCCGGTCCGTGGCCCGTCTCGCCATCGACCGGGCTACCGAACGTCGCCGGAGTCCGGGCACGTGTCGCCCGCGATGTCGCCGATGACATCGCGGCCCTGCTCAACTCCGGCCTCAACATCGGGACCGGTGCGGACGCGAGACCCGTCACGCCCGGCGATATCGCCGTTCTCGTGCAACGCCGCAACACCCAGGCGCTGCCCGTGCGGGACGAACTCGCCGTGGCCGGCATCAGCACCGTCCTGCTCGGCGACGCGGGCGTGTTCGCCACTCCGTCAGCGACGGCGTGGCTTCGCCTGCTGCGCGGCATGGAACAACCACACCGGGCCGCGTCCGTGCGCCTGGCCGCGCTCACCCCACTGCTCGGAGCCAGCATCACCGGCCTCGCCGACGACATCGAGACGCACACCGCTGATTACGCCGACACGCTCGCCCGCTACACCAGCGTGTACCAGCGGGCCGGCATCGCCGCGGTCTATGAACAGATCACCGCCGACACCGGCCTCCAAGGGCGGCTGCTCGCGCACGAGCATGGCGAACGCGACGTCACCGACCAGCGCCACATCGCGCAACTGCTGCACCAGGCCGCCACCCGGCACGACCTGGGGCTGGCCGGCGTGACCGAATGGCTGTCCACCCGGATCCGCGACGCCGCCACCGATACCGACCGCACCCGCAGCCGACTGCTCGACTCCGAACGTGACGCCGTCCGCATCCTGACCATCCACGGCGCCAAAGGACTCGAATTCCCCATCGTGTACGTGCCTTTCGGATGGGACTTCACACAACGACCGGCCGACACCGTCTACCAGCTGCACGACGGCTCCACCCGCATCCTCGACGTCGGCGGCACCGACGACCCCGGCCATGCGGCCCGCAAAGCGACCGCCCGCAGGGAGAACAACGGGGAGCAGCTGCGCAACCTCTACGTCGCCCTCACCCGCGCCCGGCACCACCTCACGATCTGGTGGGCGCCGTCTGGTGCAACCACATACTCGCCGCTGCAACGGCTGCTGTTCGGCCGCACACCCGACGGCACGGAGACCAGCCCGAGCCCGCCGATACCGGCCGACGACGCCATCGCGTCCGCGTTCGTCGCGTGGGCCGCGCCGGCCGGAACCGCCATCGCGACCGAGCACGTCACGGCCGTCGCCGCCGAGCCGCGCACAACCTGGCAGCGGCCGGCACGCGCACATCCCGCTCTCGCTGCTGCCGTGTTCGACCGGCAGCTGGACTACACCTGGCGGCGCACCTCCTACACCGCCCTCGCCGCCAACGCCCACCATCCCGGCGCCGTCCCCGATCCGGACGACTACATCGTCACCGATGAACCCGCGCCATCCACCCCCGCACCCGGCACAGAAGCCGCCGCCGCGGCGACGCACTCACCGTCGCTGCTGAACCCGTTCGAGTCCAACGCCAGCTTCGGCACCCTCGTCCATTCGATCCTCGAACACGTCGACACGGCGGCGACCGACCTGCAGGCCGAGGTGACCGCGCGCGTCACCACAGCAGCCGCCAGCCGGCTGACCTTCCTGGACGTCTCGGCGTTGGCGACCGCGCTCACCGCGGTCCTACGCACCCCGGTCGGCGCCGCCCCCCTCGCGGGCATCGCGCCCGCAGACCGGCTCTCCGAACTTGCATTCGAACTGCCCCTCGGTGGCGGCGACACACCCACGGCCACCCCCGCGGTCCTGCGCGATGTCGCCGACACGATCCGCGAGCACCTCGACCCGACCGACCCGCTCGCGGCCTACCCAGACGTCCTCGACAGCATCGACGCGGCACCGCTGCGCGGTTTCCTCACCGGCAGCATCGACTCGGTGCTGCGCCGGCCCGGCCCGACGTTCGAAGTAGTCGACTACAAAACGAACGCGCTCGGCCCGCTCCCCGCGCCGGTCGAACGATTCGACCAGGCCGCGATGGCAGCAGAAATGATCCGCGACCACTACCCGCTCCAAGCCCTCATGTACGCCGTCGCTCTTCATCGCTACCTGACTTGGCGGCTGCAGGACTACCGTCCCGAGCAGCACCTGGGCGCGGTTCACTACCTGTTCGTTCGCGGCATGGCCGGGCCGGACACGCCCGCCGGATGCGGCGTGTTCACCTGGCATCCGCCCGCCGAGCTCATCGTCGCGTTGTCCAAAGTTCTGGCCGGCCGGCCATGACGACCGACCTGCGCGCGATCCACGACACCGAATGCCTTGAAGCGTTCCATCAGGCCGGTGTCCTCGGTCTGCCCGACGTTCACGTCACGGCCCGGCTGGCCCGCCTCGGGCGCGAGACGTCACCGCTCGTCCTCCTCGCTGCCGCGTTGACCGTACGGGCAGCGCGTCTGGGAGCGGTCTGCGTCCCCCTGGCGGATCTGGCGAACGTGACCACCGATATCGAAGGAGTGGACGTCACCGCGCTGCCCTGGCCGGGTCCGGCCGACCTCGAGGCAGCGTTGCGGGCCAGCACACTAACGACCCCGGCCACGGCCGGACAGTTCGCGCCGCTACGGCTGGCCGACACCAGCGACGGGCCGCTGCTCTACCTCGACCGGTACTTCCGGCAGGAGCTCACCATCCGGGACAACCTCATCAGCCGGGCGGCGCAGCCACGCCCGCCGGTGGACGCGGAGGCGCTGCAAGCAATCCTCGACGGCCTGTTCCGCGACCCGGCCGGCCCCGACCGGCCAGCCGCGGCGCCGGACCGGCAACGGATCGCCGCCGCGCTCGCCGCGACCGAATGGACCACCTTCATCACCGGTGGCCCCGGAACCGGCAAGACCTACACCGTCGCTCGCATCCTGGCCGCACTGCATCGACTCGACCCGGCCCGGACGCCACGGATCGCTCTGGCCGCGCCGACTGGCAAAGCCGCGGCCCGGCTTACGGAATCCATCAATAACGCCCGCCCCGGCGACATGGACGAGCAGGCCGCGGTCACCGTCCATCGTCTGCTCGGATGGCGCCGCGGCGGCGAGGGCCGCTTCGCCTACCACGGGGGCAATCGGCTGCCGTTCGACGTCATCATCATCGACGAGACATCCATGCTGTCGCTCACGATGACCGCGCGGCTGCTGGACGCGATCGCGCCGACGACCCGGCTGGTGTTCCTCGGCGACCCCGACCAGCTCGCGTCCGTCGATGCCGGCGCTGTCCTGGCCGACATCATCGCCTCGACCGCGGTCCCGCCACCAGATGCAGCCACTGCGGTCCCCGGCCCGGTCGTGGCCGCGGTCGTCGCGGCCGACCTTGCCGAACCGTCCACCGGCGACCGGGCCGACGTCGGATTGAGCGCGGCCGAACGGGCGCGGCTGGGCACCGGCCGGATCCGGCTCACCCGAGGCCGCCGCTACGGCGGCGCGATCGCCGACCTGGCCGTCGCTCTCCGTGCCGGCGACACCGACCGGGTCCTGGAGGTCCTTGCTGCGGGTGGCCCGGAACTATCATGGGCGCAGCCGCACGAGCTTGACGGTGTGCGCGCCGACATCGTCTCGAGCGGCCACGCGATGCTGAAAGCCGCTGTGGCCGGCCGGACCGTGGACGCGCTCGACGCCCTCGGCCGCCACCGGCTGCTGTGCGCGCACCGGTCCGGGCCGTCCGGTGTGACCTACTGGGATGCCGTCGCCCAGGACTGGATCCATCTCACCGTCCTGCCGGGCGACGGCGGCGGCTGGTTCGCTGGCCAGCCGCTGCTCGTGACTGGCAACGACTATGACACCGGCGTGTTCAACGGCGACACCGGCGTCATCATGGCCGGCCCGGATGGCAGCCTGACGGCGGCATTCGAACGGGGTAGTCACCCGGTCCTGGTTCCGACGAGCCGGCTGTCCTCGGTGCAGACGGCGTATGCGATGACGATTCACCGTGCCCAAGGTTCGCAGTACCAGCGGGTGTCGGTGTTGCTTCCGCCGCCGTCGTCGGCGTTGTTGAGCCGGCAGCTGCTCTACACCGCGGTCACGCGCGGCATCGAGCATGTCCGCGTGATCGGGACTTGCGAGTCGGTCGTGGCCGCGGTCGCCCGACAGGTTCCGCGCGCCAGCGGCCTGCGCTCCACCCTGCTCGGGGTGACGGGCGAAGACACGCCCGGCTGACTCACATTCCGGTCGCTCAGATGGCGAATGGGCGGACGCTCGTACCAGGAGCGATGCTGCCGTGTGACAGCCTTACGCGTTCCGGCGAATCCGGCCGAACCGTGCCGTATGGTGAGCGCCCAACGTCACTGCAGCGCGAGGGCATACCATGTACATCGAGTCGGTCACGCTGACGAACTTCCAATGCTTCGGTCCGGAGCCGACCACGATCACTCTCGAGTCCGGGGTGACGGCACTCATCGGGTCCAACGGCACCGGCAAGACCGCAGCCTGCCAGGCGCTGCTCCGACTGTTCGGTGTGACCGCAGACGAACGAACGGTTCGCCCAAGCGACTTCCACGTCGGCTCAGCACCGACTCCCACGGCGACGGCGACGGTCACGGCCGGTGACGAAAGCGTTCCGGCGGCCACGAGTTCCTCGACACGCAACCTGAGTGTCGAGGTCCTACTTCGATTTCCTGAGCTCGACGCCGACGACGGACAGAGCGATGCCGTGCCCGCGTTCTTCCAACGCATGGCTGCAGATGTGGACGGCACACTCAAATGCCGCATCCGGCTGGAGTCAAACTGGCTCGCTGACGGCACCATCGATGGTGCGGTCGACACGAGCTGCTGGGTGATCCCGACCCTTGAGAACGACTACGACGACGATGTCCGAGTCAAGCTCCCGGCTAGCGAACGCGGACGCATTCAGATGCTCTACGTTCCGGCGTCCCGCGACGGCGCCCGCCAAGTTGCAACATTCCTGCGCGGACGGCTGTGGCGCGCCGCCCGCTGGTCACAAGAGCTGCGCGACAAGGTCAGCGCCACC
>CAZZZW010000103.1:0-12718 GCA_964658795.1 Phormidium nigroviride PCC 7112 | reverse complement strand
CAGTCCGTGGCGGCCTGAACTGCTCGAACGGCGACGCTGCGACCGCGAGCGGCCGGCACCGTCCAGTAGGCGAACTCGGCCACGCCCTCGTACAGGTTGAGGTGGTTCAGCGCGATCCGGCCGAGTACCCGACCGTCCTGATCGGCCACCGCCCAGTCGGCTGCGGTCTCGGACTGCCAGGCCTGATTCTTCGACTCGATCAATTCGATCGCCTCAGCCGGCGTCACGGTGCGGACGTGCCAACGTTGAATGGCCGGATCCTGGTAGGCGGAGGTGAGCACCGGGGCGTCGGCGGCCGCCCAGGGACGCAGCCGCAGCTCATCGATGGTCAGGACCGGTTGTTCGGCATGGTTGAGCTGACCTGGGGGGAGGAGCGGAGGCAAGGCAGCGGGCATGGCCTCATGCTGCCGCATCGCCGGTGACCGAGCCACAGGCGATGGTCGATCGGGCCCGGTCGAGACCGGTCACGGGACGAGCCGCGCCGCGCCCTTGTCCGCCGACTGCGCCAGGGCCGCATACGCCCGTAGTGCGGCCGACACCGGCCGGTCCCGCTTCTCCGGAGCCCAGCCGAGCTGGTCCCGTTCGGCCCGCCGGTCGACCAGCACCTCATCGGCCACCAGCAGCCGGATGGAACGGTTGACGATGTCGATCTCGATCTCGTCACCGTCCTCAACCAGGCCGATCAGGCCGCCGGCTGCGGCCTCGGGTGAGACGTGCCCGATCGACAATCCACTGGTCCCACCGGAGAAACGGCCATCCGTGACCAGGGCGCACGTGGCGCCGAGCCCCCGCCCCTTCAGGAAGCTGGTCGGATAGAGCATCTCCTGCATGCCGGGTCCGCCCTTGGGTCCCTCATATCGGATCAGCACCACATCGCCGGGGACGATCGAGCCGGCCAGGATCGCGGTCACGGCATCGTCCTGGCTCTCGCTGACCTTGGCCGGACCCTTGAAGTAGAGCTGGCCGTCGGCCACCCCGGCGGTCTTGACCACGCAGCCGTTCTCGGCCAGGTTGCCGTACAGCACGGCCAATCCGCCGTCCGCGCTGTAGGCGTGCTCGATGTCGCGGATGCAACCGGTGGCCGCGTCGGTGTCCAGCGAGGACCAGGTCGCGGTCGAACTGAACGCCTCGGTGGTGCGGACGCCACCGGGCGCAGCCGCGAACAGCGCCAGCGCCTCAGCCCGGGGTGTCGGCCGGCGGATGTCCCAGGCATCCAGCCAGCAGTCCAGATCGGCGGAGTGCACGGTGTGCACGTTGCGGCTCAGCAGCCCACCCCGGTCGAGTTCGGCCAGGATCGCGGGGATGCCACCGGCCCGGTGCACGTCCTCCATGTGGTACTTGGGCGTGGCCGGTGCGACCTTGCAGATGTTGGGAGTGCTGCGCGAGAGCGAATCGATGTCGGACTGGTCGAAGTCGACCTCACCCTCCTGCGCGGCGGCCAGAAGGTGCAGCACGGTGTTGGTGGAACCGCCCATCGCGATGTCCAGTCGCATCGCGTTGGAGAATGCCTCCCGACTGGCGATGGATCGCGGCAGCACCGACTCGTCGTCCTGCTCGTAGTAGCGGCGGCTCAACTCGACCACGAGCCGGCCAGCCTCGAGGAACAGATCACGTCGTGCCGCCGCGGTGGCCAGGGTGGACCCGTTGCCCGGCAGCGACAATCCCAAGGCCTCAGTCAGACAGTTCATCGAGTTGGCCGTGAACATGCCCGAACACGAGCCGCAGGTCGGGCAGGCCGATCGTTCGATGTCGGACAGCTCCTCCTCGGAGACCGACTCGTCAGCCGCGGCGATCATGGCGTCGATCAGGTCGAGCTTGGGTCGGGCCACCCCGTCCCGGACGATCGCCTTGCCCGCCTCCATCGCGCCACCGGAGACGAACACGGTCGGGATGTTGAGCCGCATGGCGGCGATGAGCATGCCGGGGGTGATCTTGTCGCAGTTGGAGATGCACACCAGGGCGTCGGCCTGATGGGCCTGCACCATGTACTCGACCGAGTCGGCGATCAGCTCCCGGCTGGGCAGGCTGTAGAGCATGCCGCCATGGCCCATCGCGATGCCGTCGTCGACGGCGATGGTGTTGAACTCGCGCCCGACACCACCGGCCGCCGCGATCTCGTCGGCGACCAGTTTGCCCATGTTTCGCAGGTGTACATGGCCCGGGACGAACTGCGTGAAGCTGTTGGCCACCGCGACGATCGGCTTGCCGAAGTCATCGTCGGTCATGCCGGTCGCGCGCCACAGCGCGCGGGCGCCGGCCATGTTCCGGCCGTGGGTGGTGGTGCGGGAGCGCAGTTCAGGCACGGTCCGTCCTCTCGTTCTGTGAGACCCCCATCCTACGAGCCGAACCGACGAGCCCGGCGGCGAACCTCGGTCGGGCCGGATGCGGCAATGCCGGTTGCGGCCTACCCGCGACAGCGCAGCGCCGATACCAGGCCGTCGTACAGGCTGGCGTCCTGGACGTCGTCGGTGAGCACACCGGCCAGGATCTGCAACCGTCGGAGGTCACGGCAGTCGGCCAGGCGGACCGGATCGACCTCACCGTAGGCGGTGACGGCGGCATTGGTCAGGGTCTGCGAGGCCAGGTCCCACTCGACCGGGCCGGCGCACACGTCCTCGAAGTCGGTCCATCGGGGCCCGTCGTCGGTCAGCAACACGTTGCCGGTGTGCGCATCGCCGTGCAGAGGTCGCCGGGGCCAGGTTTCGGCAATGCGCAGAAGGGTGCCCGCCGCAGCGTGCAGGACTGCGTCGTCGGACAGCTCCAGCGCGGACCGGATGTCGGTGATTGGCCCGACCAACGACGGCAGCGGTACCGGATAGTCGGCCAGCAGCCGATGCAGGTCCCGGAGCATCGGGCCGTATTCGGACATGCTGATCGTGCCGGTTCGTTGCTCGACCCAGGTCCACAGCGAGATGTGCAGCCCGTCGACCACGAACGGGCCGGGCTGCTCCCACGCGGGGGTGATCGGCGCGCCTGCGGCCGCAAGATATCGGGCGACCTCGACCTCGCGGCGCAACCACGGTCCGGGATCCCCGCGCAACGTCTGACCGAGGGTGAACACCCGGCTGAGCGCCGGCGCCGGTTCCAGCCGAATCCGGACGCTGTAGCCCTCAGCGATCACGCGCGGTTGCTCGGCCGGCAGCCCGAGCTGACGGGCGAGCTTCACGGTGGCGGCAACCGCCTGCTCCGTGGTCGGAAGGGCCTTGTCGGCACGGACGATTCTCGATTCACGGTCCGGGCCGGTCATGGTTTCACCCTAGCCGGATCGGACGGCATCGCCGCATCAGCTCTACCCTGGGCCGCATGCCGTTGGTCGACGTCACCTATCCGGTCCAGACGCCCGACGAGGTGCTGCAGGCCCTGTCCGATGCACTACCGGAACTCGTCTCCATTGCGGTCGCATGCGCCGAGGAACCGTATCGACCACCGTTGGGACCCGGCGATGTGGAAATCCGATTTCGCCGGCTCGGTCCCTTCGATGTCAGCGGGCTGGATGTCGTGGTCGAGGTTCGCTCCAAGTGGTTCGCCTCCCGAGCCCACGACAGTCAGCAGCGCTGCCATCGGCTGCGTGACGAACTGACCGCACGGCTGCCTGGCCTGCAGTTCGGCGTGTACCTGTCCCAGCCCGTTGCCGCCTGGGCCCAGTCCTGATCATCAGGGGACGAGGACGACTCGATCCGCGGATCGTTCGGCCCACGCCTCGCTGACCTCGGACAGTCCTCGGGCTCGCGCATTGATGGCGAATCGGCCGACGGTCGTGGCCAGTTCGGCCAACTCGGCCACGATCTGCCGCGTGCTGACCGAGCCTTGGCCGCTGCCCAGGATCTGCATCCGTGCGGCCCGCAGCGCGGCCGACGGAATCGCGGCAGCCGGACCGGCGACCGAGCCGATCTCGATCCAGTTCAACGGCCGGCCACGATCGCTACGGTGGCTGACCACGTCCACCATGGCCGTCGCGGTCGGCTCACCCCACAGATAGTCGAGCACCACGTCGATGTCGGCCGTGGCCGGTCCCAGGGCCGGTGAATCCAGCGCCACGGTCTCGGTGGCGCCGAGCGCGGCCAGCGCCGGCAGTCGCTGGGAATCACGGGCGGCGGCGATGATCTGGCCGGCGCCGAGGTGACGGGCGACCTGCACCGCCAACTGACCGGCGTTTCCGGTCGCGCCCAGCACCAGCACGCTCTGGCCGGGGCTGAAATCGATCCGTTGCCGCAGGGCGATCCACGAGGACATGGCCGGATTCATGGCCGCCGCCAGCACGATCGGGTCGATGTCATCAGGCAGCTTGACGCACCGGCGTCGGTCCACCACTGTCTGCTCGGCCATCGAGCCCAGAGCGGTATCACCGAGCACGAAGTAGTGCAATCGACCGTCGGCGTCCCGGCCGACGCCGTCGATGCCGGGCACCAATGGAAGCTCGTCGGTACTGGTGTAGTGCGAACCGTCAGCCTGGGACCGCACCCTCGGATGCAGCCCAGCGGCCAGGACATCGAGCACCACCTCGTCCGGATCGGTCGGCTCGGCAAGGTCAAAGTCCGTGTATCGCGGTGGTGTATCGAAGGAACGAACGACTGCGGCCTTCATCAGGGCTCCTTAAATAGTTGGTAATACGAAATAAAAATAGTTGGTGTCGCGAACTTCGTCAACTAGGCTGACCGCTGTGACCGAAGTCGAATCCGATGACCTGACCGATGCGTTGGTGCAGTCGGCCTTCACCGTGATGGCCGTGCTCAACAAGGTCGGTGCCGAGAATGACCTGTCGCTGACCCAGTTGCGGGTGCTGGCCATCCTGCGTGACCGGCGAGTCCGGATGTCCGCGCTGTCGGACTACCTCGGGTTGGAGAAATCGAGCATGACCGGGTTGGTCGATCGCGCCGTCGGACGCGGCCTGCTCGAGCGGGCACCAAGTTCTCAGGACGGTCGCGCGGTGGACGTCTTTCTCAGCAAGGACGGGAGAAAGCTGGCTGACCGCCTCTACCGCGACGTGTCCGAGACGCTGTCCGGACGCCTGGCGAGGCTGGCGCCCAACGAACGGCAGCGACTGCAGGGGCTGTTGGCCAAGCTGCTGGCCACGAGCGACCGCTAGGGTTGGGCTCATGTCGGAGAACAGCGCGCAGGCATCGGCAATCGACGAGTCGTATTCGGCCGACCGGGCGGCGATCGCGTCGATCGTGGCCACCTTCTTCGCCGCCTTCACCTCCGGCCCGGACAGCGCGGAGCGACTTCAGGCGTTACGCGCGGTGTTCCTGCCCGGCGCGCTGATCGTGCGGACCTGCGGGCTCGAGCCGGTCGTCTATGACGTCGACAGTTTCATCGAACCTCGACAGGCGTTGCTCACCGGCGGCAGCCTGATCGACTTCTCCGAATGGGAATTGACCGGCCGTACCGAGGTGTTCGGCGACATCGCACACCACTTCTGCAGTTACGCCAAGGCCGGCACCCAGGACAGGGTCGCATTCACCGGCCGGGGTATGAAGACGATCCAGTTCATCCGGACCGTGGCCGGCTGGCGGATCAGCGCAGCCGCCTGGGACGACGAGCGGGACGGGCTCGCGTTGCCGGCTTCGGAGGCCTAGCGCGCTCCCGACCAGGGCCGAGCTTGCCACCGGTCAGCCGGCTCAGGCCGCCTCCGAACGACTCAGGTCCTCGATCAGCACCGGCAGCGTCATCGCGAAGGCCTGGGACCACAGGGCGAAGGAGTGCGCGCCGTTGTGCACCTGAGCGGACCAGACCGGTAGTCCGTGCGAACGGGCCAGCGCGGTCAACCGATCCTGGGCCCGCAGGGCAGCGCCGTCATGGGTGCCGACGACCCAGACCGTATGCAGTCCACGCGTCGGGTGATGGTCCAGCAGCCACAGCGGGTCATGCTCGTCGTACTCTTTTCGGTCACCCGCGAACAGCTGCTGCGTGGTCAACGCCGGATTCACCTTGTCGGACAACGTAGGACTGGTCAGGCCTGAATAGTCGGCGAAGGCTGCGAACAGGGCCGGGTGGCGCAGCGCGAGCATCGCCGCGCAGGTGCCGCCCTCGGACAACCCGGCCACGGCCCAGTTGTGGGCGAGGGTGACGCCGAGTTCTTTGTGCAAGAAGGCCGGCACGTCAGCGGTCAGGTAGGTCTCGACGTTGCCGTGAGAACTGTTCACGCACTCGCTGTCGCCGGTGAAGGTGCCGTTGTCATCGGGCATGACGATGACCGGGGCAACGCCGCCGTGGCGGGAGGCATAGTCGTCGGCGGTCAGATCGGCGTGACCGGCTCGGATCCAGTCGTTGGTGAAGCCCGGTGAACCGGCCAGCAGCATGATGACCGGCAGGTTCTGCGTCGGGTTGCGCAGATAGCTCGACGGCACCCAGATCCAGCCCGGCCGCGCGTCGAAGTGCGAGACGGAGCCGGGCATCGGCACGTGATAAGCGGTGCCGTAGGTGGCGATCGGGCCGCTGGCCAAGGCGTGCACGCTCGCGCCGGTCACGATGGGCTGGTTCGACAGGTGGTGACGGTTGCGTTCGTGTTCGGCCCGCACGGCGTTGCGATGGGCCAGGACCAGCTGCATGAAGCCCGCGTGATTGTCGGCCGGCGTGCTGAACAAGCTGGCCCAGGTGGGGTAGTAGTCGTAGTCCTGGTTGACCTTGATCGCAACCGCAGTCAGCCCGAGTGGAATCGCCAGCAGGGCGGCGGTGGCCCGCCACCAGATGCGTCGCGGCGAGCTGCCCTGATCGGTGTGCTGGATCAGCCAGCGTGGCCGACGAGCCGCAGCCCGGTGGCCCAGACCCGGCAACAGGCGCTCCAGCAGGGCCGTCGCGGCCGGCATCGTCGTGGCCAGCAGCAGACCGAGACCGAACGTCGGCACCGCGATCCAGGCGTAATAGATCGAGGGAAACCCGGCCGGCACAAGGGAAAACTGGTTCTGGGCCCAAGCCAGGGCCAGCACCACGACGACGGTCGCGATCAGCGCGGTCGCGACCTGGATCAGCCCGAGGCGCGATCGCAACCGGATCGACAAGATGAGCAGTAGCACGGCCAGCCCGGCGACGAGCCAGAGCAACCAGGGCGCGGTCAGGGACACGTCGGCACCACGAAGCTGGTGTACACGGCGGTTCCTCCTGGTGCGTGGTCGATCGAGCACTCGAAGGTTGAGCGTCGCGGTGAAGGGCTGCCTGTAGTTCAGCTGTGCACGGCTGAAGCAACATTCAGCGTGGTCTCAGCCTGGTGCCGGGCCACGGACAGCCGGTTGGGTTACCAGCCCGGAGCGGCTCCTCCGACGAAGTCCAGCAGTCGGCGGAACACCTGAGCGTTGCGCGGTCAGCGAACGGTGTTCCGCCTCGCTGATGCGGCCGCTACCGTCGGGACATGGACAACGTGATCCCGCTGCGCACACCCCGGCCGGCCGAACCGGAGCCGCTCTGGCGCGTCGCCCTGGGCGAGCAATTGCGGGCCGAACGGGTTGATCGCGACGAACGAATCGTCGACGTCGCCGACCGGGCCGGCATCGCCCCGCAGTACCTGTCCGAACTCGAACGCGGCTGCAAGGATCCGTCATCCGAGGTGCTCTCGGCGGTGTCGGGTGCCCTCGGCCTGTCCGTGCTCGACCTGACCCGCCGGGCCAGTCACCGCCTCGCCCCGGCCCCGGCCCACGGCCGGCGTGGACCGGTCTGCCTGGCCGCCTAGCGCTCAACGGATGGACGAACCGCCGGTAGACGGGTCGAGCGCGGTGCGGCTGGACAGCACCGAATCGACCACCCCGTAGTCGACCGCGGCCTGGGCACCGAGGATCAGATCTCGTTCGGTGTCCTCGCGGATCTGCGCCGGCGATCGGCCGGTGTGGCCGGCCAGGATCTCTTCCAGCATTCGGCGTACCCGCTCGACCTCATCGGCCTCAAGGACCAGATCGGGAATGGCGCCGCGTCCTTCCGCGGCCGGGGCGTGGATGACGACGCGACCGTGCGGCAGGATCTGCCGTTTGCCCGGTGCCCCGCCGGCCAGCAGCACGGCCGCGGTGGCGGCGGCCTGGCCGACACAGGTGGTCTCCACCACCGGCCGGATGTACTGCATCGCGTCGTAGATCGCCAGCGTCGCCGGGATGGAGCCGCCGGAGGAGTTTATGTAGAGATTGATGGGCAGATCCGGGCTCTCGGACTCCAGATGGATGAGTTGGGCGATGACCGCGTTGGCGACCCCGTCATCGATGCCGGTGCCGAGGTAGATGACCCGGTCGGCCAGCAAACGGCTGTAGATGTCGACGGTACGTTCGCCCTGGTTGGTGCGGGTGGTCACGTAGGGAATGGTGTAGCTGGTCATCGGTTCGCTCCCAGTCCGGCGCCAAGGCCTACTGATCGGTGGGTGCTGGGCAGGATGTCGTCACCCAGTTCGACGACATGGTCGACGAAACCGTAGGCCAGCGCCTCGGTGGCGCTGAACCAGCGGTCCCTTCGAGAATCCCTTTCGACCACAGCCATATCCTGACCGGTGTCCTCAGCGATCAACGCCAGCACGGTGTCGCGCGTCCGGCGCAGGTCATCGGCTTGGATGGCGATGTCCATGGCGGTGCCCCCGATGCCGGCCGATCCTTGGTGCAACAGGACCTTGGCGTGCGGTGCGATGTAGCGCTTGCCGCGGGTGCCGGCGCTGAGCAGGAATTGCCCAGCGCTGTAGGCCATCCCGACGTTGACCGTGACCACGTCGTTGGGGATCGCCCGCATGCAGTCTCGGATCGCCAGCATCCCGGGCACCGACCCGCCGGGGGAGTTGATCAGCAGTCGGATGTCGGCGGCCGGATCCTCGGACGACAGCAGGATCAGGGCAGAGCAGAGTCGATTGCTGTTCCAGTGCTCAAGCGGCTCACCGAGCAACAGCGTGCGTCGCTCGAACAATCGCTGGTAGATCTCTTCGTCAAGACGGTGACCCGGCACCGTGGCGTTCTCACTCATGCTTCGAGGATGCGTGTGGGCGGCGGAATCGGCGGCCGTCGCTGCTGTCAGCAGTGCTGCTCTGAGCAGCGCACGGACCGCGGCGTGGTCAGCGGGAGGAGGAGATCATTAGGACCGAGTGTGATGAACCACCGCTAGATCAGCGCGGAGACCGCAGTTCGGATCTCGACCAGGGCCTGCCGGCACAATGTCGTCATCGACCTCTTGTTCTTCGGTTGCACCCACCGCTCGAAGCCGAGGTAGTACGCCCGGACCCCGAGGTCGGCGGCCAATTCGGCGGTCAGTGGAGACTCGCCACGTTCGACCAGGGCTTTCGCGATCGCACCGGCGATGCTGGCTCGTTTGAAGGCGGCCCGCTCCCGTAGTTCCTCGTTGGCTGCGACCACCGCGCCGAGTTGCAGGCCGTACTCGCGCTGCTGATCGGTGTGGGCCGAGGCCATCGCTTCGATGCCGGCCGTCACCGTCGCCAACAGGTCGCCGTTGGCGGGCGCGGCGGCGATCCCGGTTCGGGCGTGTTCCATCAGGCTGGCCTGCCCGATGAACAACACCTCGCGTTTATCGGGAAAGTGTCGAAAGAACGTGGTCTTGGTCAGGCCGGCCCGTTCGGCGATCTCAGCCACCGTGGTCCGGTCATAGCCTTGTTCGGCGAACAGATCGATGGCTGCGCGGATCAGGCGTCCACGTGCGTCCGGTTCCCAGCGAGCCATGGCCAGCAGTCTACGTGATGTGACTTGGTACCGTCGTTTGTGTATCTTGATGGTACCGAGTCACATCACTTCGAACGGAGCATGCCCATGCGAGTACTTGTCACCGGCGCCAACGGCCATATCGGCCAGGCCGTCGTCACCGAACTCCTGCAGGGCGGGCATGAGGTCGTGGGCCTGGTCCGATCCGACCGCAGCGCAACCGCCGTCCGAGCCCTCGGCGCCGAGGTGCTGCCGGGTGACGTCAATGATCTCGAGCTGCTGACCACGACCGCCGACTCGGTCGATGCTGTGATCCACCTGGCCTACGACAACGCCGGCGTGATGAATGGAAACGTGCAGGGTGCGGCCGATGCCGACGTGGCCGTGGTGCGCGCCCTGGGCAACGCCTACGCCGGTACCGGCAAGACCTTGATCGGGATCGGAATGGCGCGGACGGACTCGGCGGCGAACGACCGGATGCTGGCCCTCAACCCGCGGGTGGCGGTTGCCTATGAGGTGATGTCCTTGGTCGAGAAGGACGTTCGGGCGATCCTGGTCGGAATTCCGCCGGTGACCCACAGCGATCGCGATGTCAGCGGGTTCGTCCCGACCATGGTCCGGATCGCCCGGGCTCGGGGCGTGTCGGGCTACCCCGGTGATGGACGGAATCACTGGCCGGCCGTGCACACCCTCGACCTCGCCGTGTTGTATCGGCTCGCGCTGGAACAGGCCCCGGCCGGTGCACAGCTGATCGGTGCGGCCGAGCCGGGCGTCCCGGTACGAGACATCGCCGAGGTCATCGGGACCGAGTTGGCGCTGCCGATCGAATCGATCCCAGCGGAGCGGGTGGCTGAGCACTTCGCGCCGTTCGTCTTCGTCACCCTGGATCTGACCCTGCCCAATGACCAGACGCGAGCACTGCTGGGCTGGCAGCCAAGCCACCCGAGCCTGCTCGAGGACCTTGCGACCGACCACTACTTCAAGCAGTGATTCCCAGCTGGGCGTCGCGATCTTCGGTTCAGGTGCGGCTGAGGGGTAACGCTGGTGCCTCGCACGGTCCGCCCAAGGCTCGTAGCGTCGATGTCATGACGAACGAATTGACGTTGAACAACGGTGTGAGCATGCCCGCGCTCGGGCTCGGTGTGTTCCAGTCGCCGCCTGAGGAAACGAGCGCGGCGGTGGATACGGCGTTGCGTCTGGGCTACCGGCTCATCGACACCGCTGCCGCGTACGGCAACGAGCGTGAGGTCGGCGAGGGGATTCGCCGATCGGGCGTGAATCGCGACGAGATCTTCATCGAGACCAAGGTGTGGGTCACCGACTACGGCTACGACCAGACGCTGCACGCCTTCGAGAAGGCGGTCGGCAAGCTCGGCGTCGAGCAACTGGACCTGCTGATCCTGCACCAGCCGGTGCCCGACCGGTTCGACACCACCATCGCCGCGTACCAGGCGCTGGAGAAGCTGTTGGCCGACGGTGCCGTCCGGGCGATCGGGGTCAGCAACTTCACGCCGGCACACCTGGACCGGCTGGCCGCTGAGAGCTCGGTCGTACCCACCGTCAACCAGGTCGAGTTGCATCCACACTTCCGGCAGCCCGAGCTGCAACAGGTCGATGCAGCCAGGGGAATCATCACCCAGGCCTGGTCACCGATCGGTGGCATCACCTTCTATCCCGGCTGGGGCGAGAACCGCACCAGCGTGATGGACGATCCGAGCCTGGCCGAGATCGGCGGCAAGCACGGCAAGACTCCGGCCCAGATCATGCTGCGCTGGCATCTTCAGCAAGGGCGATCGGCGATTCCGAAGTCGACGAATCCGGAGCGGATCGCGCAGAACTTCGACATCTTCGACTTCGAACTCATGCCGGACGAGCTGGCAACGATCGACGGCCTGGACGCCGGACGGCGCAGCGGGCCCGATCCGGACGTACCGATGCCGGCCCGGTTCGACCGCGCGATTCCGGAGGCCTGAGCTTCGTTGCGGTCAGATCGACGGAAACCAAAGGGAATTCATCGATCCGATCGCCACCATGACCGGTCGATGACCAGGTGCTGCAACTCGCCGATCAGGTTCTGCACCACCGGACGAGCCCGCGGATTGGTGTCGATCACCCGCAGCGCCGGCACCAGGTCGGCCAGCACCTGGGAGGCCTCCCGGACCTCGCAGGCCGACCGCAGCGCGTCCAGCTCCGTTCCGGTCTCGGTGGCGATCAGGGCCAGAACCGCTGGCCAATGCGGGCCGCTGAACCGGGCCAGAAACATCCAGTCATCGGCCGCCTCGCCGAAGCGGGCCCATTCGAAGTCGAGCAGCGCGGTCACCCGGCCGTCGTTCACGAGCCAGTTGTCCCAATAGCAATCGGCATGAACGGGCACGTCGACCTCGGCCTGTTCCGGCGCGTTCTCGGCGATGCCGGTCAACCCGTCGAGAACCCGCCGTGGCACCACCTCGAACGGGCTGACCGCCTTGATCCTCTGGCCCAGCGCGGACCGGCCGACGAAGCCGCCGTGATCGAGCGGCTGACGCAGGATGCCGGCAGTGACATCGTTCGGTGTCCAGCCGTGCAGGCGCTGCAGCTGTTCGAGCGCTTCGCCCGCCCAGCGCAGCGCGGTCGCCCGGTCGACACCGGGAAGCCCCCTGCCCGGCGTCACCCCCGGCAATCGGGCCAGGCAGGCGTATCGCACCTCGCCGACCTCGGTAGCGAGAACGCCGTTGGCCAGCAATGAAGCCGATAGCCCGGCCGGCAGGTCGAGTCCGATGGCGATCTCGCGGTCGAGGCGGTCGTGTTCGGCGACCTCGATCAGCTTCACCACGACATGGGTACCGATGAAGACATGGTGCGATTTGCTCGCGGCCCGGTTCAGTGGTCCCGGGTCGCGACCCAACGCGGAGGTGACCACGGCGCGGGCGGCGGTGAGCGCATCGTGATCGGAGAGCATGATCACCGATCCTGTCCGGGGCCGTGGGGCCGCGCAAGTACCTGCAGCTCGTGATCGCGTTGAGCTGACTCGGTTGCTATGCCAAGATCACCTGCATGTTTCTGACACGGGGAATTCGCCTGGCCGCGATCTCGGCCGCCATCGGCCTTGTGGCCGCCACCGTGGCGCCGTC
>CAZZZW010000102.1:0-12725 GCA_964658795.1 Phormidium nigroviride PCC 7112 | reverse complement strand
CGTCGGGCCAGATCACCCTGCTGGCCAGCGCCGACGGCAGCTCGCTGCTGCGGGTGATCGCCGGCGAGGTGGACGGCCACCAGGGCCCCGGCTCGACCCACACCCCGATCACGCTGATCCACGCCTCGATCACGCCAGGCTCGGAACTATCCCTGCCCTGGCAGGCGAACTACAACGCGCTGGCCTACGTCATGGCCGGTGCGGGCACGGTGGGGACCGACCGGCAGCCGATCCGGGCCGGACAGCTGGCCGTCTTCGGTGCCGGTGATCGGATCAGCATCGCGGCCGAGGAGAAGCAGGACTCACGCACGAGCTACCTCGAGGTGATCCTGCTCGGCGGCGAGCCGATCGGTGAACCGATGGTGCAGTACGGCCCGTTCGTCATGAACACCAAGGCCGAACTGCAGCAGGCGCTGTCGGACTACCAGGGCGGCCGGCTCGGCGTCATCCCGCCGGACGCGATCATGCCGCACGTCTACAGCGGGCAGACCAAGCCGTAATCCGGCCCCTGCCCGGCAGCGCGAAGAGGCATGTCGCGGCCCACACGTTCACCGCCGACGGCGTGTCGTGAACGTGTGGGCCGCGGCATGCCGACGAAGACCTAGAACAGGGCGTTGGCCAGGTCCCGACGAGCCGGCGGAACCCGCGGGTCGTCGGGACCGAGCAACTCGAAATACTCCACCAGCCGATCCCGAACCGGACTCCGCTCATCCCCGCGCAGCCGTCGGACCAGTCCGATCAGACGCTGCAACGCGGCCTCGATCTGGTTGTTGGCCAGCTCGGCATCGGCCGCCGCAAGCTGGGCCTCGGCATCGTCGGGATCGGTCTCGGCCCGCTGCACCGCATCGGCCGGCAGCGCGGAAAGTCGTTGCAGCAGGGCCACCTGGCGCAACGCCAACTGCGCCTCCGTGTTGGCCGGCTCGACGTTCAGGATCGCCTGGTAGCGCGAGGTGGCCAACTCGAAGTCGCCCTCCTCCAACGCCTGCTCGGCGGCGGTGAAGCGCTCGTCCTCCGGCGCGGCCGGCTCGCCTTCGACCTCGGCCTCACCGGTCGGAGCGGCGCCGTTGAGTCCAGCCTGTTCGGCGGCCTGCAGCAGGGCCTGGATGAACTCCCGGACCTGCGCCTCCGGCAACGCGCCCTGGAAACCGGGAACCAGCTGACCGCCGATCACGGCGAACACGGTCGGGATGCTCTGCACCTGCAGCATCTGGGCGATCCGCTGGTTGGCCTCGACGTCGATCTTGGCCAGCACCCAGGTTCCGGCGGCCTCGTTGGCCAGTTTTTCCAGCACCGGGGAGAGCTGTTTGCACGGCTCGCACCAGTCGGCCCACAGATCCAACAGCACCGGGACCTGGAAGGACCGATCGAGTACCTCGCCCTGGAAGTTGGCCTCGGTGGCCTCGATGACGAACTGCCCACCCGAGGGCGGCGGGGCGGTGGCCGCCCGGGCTGCGGCCTCGGAACGAGCCTTCACCGCCGCGAGGTCGACCGCACCGGACATCGCGGCCAACGCGGCCGGTGACGGAGCAGGGGCATTACGGTTACCTGGACGCATGCTGACCATTTTTACAGACGCCGCCGTCAGGCCCTGGCACTCGTGAGTTCACGCACCTGATCCTCGGTCAGCCGGACCCCGGCCGCCGCCACGTTCTCCTCCAGGTGCGCGACCGAAGACGTACCCGGAATCGGCAGTATCACCGGCGAGCTGGCCAGCAACCACGCCAACGCGACCTGTCCCGCCGTAGCGCCGGTGGCGTGCGCGATCTCGTCCACCGGACCGCCCGGCTTGGCCAGGTCGCCGGCCGCCACCGGAGCCCACGGGATGAAGCCGATGCCGTTCTGCTCGGCGTAGCTCAGCACCTCGGCCGACGTCCGGTCGGTCAGGTTGTACCGGTTCTGCACGGTGACGATGTCGGCGATCTCGCGGGCCTGCGTCAGCTGATCCACACTGACCTCGGACAGCCCGATCGCGCCGACCTTGCCCTCGTCCTGCAGCTTCTTCAGCTCGCCGACCTGATCGGCCAACGGCACCTCGGCATCGATCCGGTGCAGCTGCAGCAGATCCAGCCGTTCCACCTTGAGCCGGCGCAGGGACAGCTCGGCCTGCTGGCGCAGGTAGGCCGGCCGGCCAACCGGTACCCACTGGTCCGGTCCGGTCCGGGTCAGGCCGGCCTTGGTCGCGATGAACAGCTCGTCGGAATAAGGCGAAAGCGCCTCCGCGATGATCTCTTCACTGACGCCCGGACCGTAGGAATCGGCCGTGTCGATGAAGTCGACGCCGAGTTCGACGGCCCGGCGTAGCACGGCGATGGCCTCGGTCCGGTCGGCCGGTTCGCCCCAGATACCGGGGCCGGTGATGCGCATGGCACCGAAGCCGAGCCGGTGGACGGTACGACCACCGATCTGAAAGGTGCCGGAGGCGGTGGCGGAAATGGATTGCTCGGACACGCAGAACTCCTCGTGATCGCAGATACCAGGGGTACTCCCCTACCTGTCTACAACCCGCGACCGGTCGAACTGCATCCCGGCCCCGTCAGATTGCCGGCGGCCGGCCGTATCAGGGCGCTACCTCCGCGCTCTCAGCAGACGCGGGATTAACGCCGCACCACCGATCCGAATCACCCGGGGGAACCATGTCTGGCAAGTTGAAGTTGGTCTTGGCCGCAGTCTGTGGGGCCGCGTTGATGGCGGGCGGGGTCGCCTACGCCGGGCCGGGTGTGACGAACGGCGTCCACCTGTCGGTGCCGGGCGTGACACCGCACACGGCTGCGGCCGGCGTCACCGTGCAGACCGAGTACGTCCCGATCACCCCCTGCCGCATCGTGGACACCCGCGATTCGATCCACGGCATCCTCAAGGCCAACGTCGCCCAGGCCTTCGCGGTCGGCGGCACCTCCGGCTTCACCGCCCAGGGTGGCAAGAACGGCGGCTGCGGCATCCCGCAGAGCGCCACCGCGATCGCGACCAACATCACCGCCACCGGCATCGGCGGTACCGGAGTCATCCAGGCCTGGCCCCGGGGCGCGGCCCGGCCGACCGCCATCGTGCTCGCATTCAACCGGAACATGGGCGGTATCACCGTGGGGGCGAACCTGACCGTGAACCCGGCCTCGACCACCGGCCTGCTGATCGAGGCACTGCGAGCCAACACCCACTTCGTCATCGACGTCGACGGTTACTACCGGGAGCCGATCACGGCCACGGTGAACTTCGACGGGACCTCCGGCGTCCACTCCAGCCACGTCACCTCGACCGGGCGTAATCCGGGCAACACCAGCGGCGTGTACGTCGTGAACTTCGACCAGACCATCACGGACTGCAGCATCACCGCGACGGCCATCACCACGGGCACGTTCCTGGTCACGGCCCTGGACAGCGGCACCAACGCCATCCTGCTGATCGTGCGCAACACCAGCAGCGCCCTGGTCGACTCCACGGTCGCGGTCACGCTGACCTGCTGACCCGGTTGACCGCGCGCTGAACCAGTCCGGGGCCGGCAGGGTGAGCAAATGCCTTGCCGGCTTCGGCATGATCTCAGTCATGGACCTGATCAAGCCTCCGCAGTTGCATCCCGGCGACACGGTGGCCGTGGTGTCGCTGTCGGCCGGACTGGCCGGCATCATGCCCGGACGCTACGAGGCCGGCAAGCGGCAACTGGCCGACACCTTCGGGTTCAACGTGATCGATGCCCCGCACGCGACGGCTGATCCGGGATGGCTGCACGAGCACCCGGAGGCGCGGGCGGCCGCGCTGCACTGGGCCCTGGAGAATCCCGAGGTACACGGCATCGTCAGCGCCATCGGCGGCGAGGACTCGATCCGGCTGCTGCCCCATCTGGATCGTGACCTGATCCGGGATCACCCCAAGATCTTCACCGGATACTCCGACACCACGGTGCAGCACCTGGTGCACCGCAGTGCCGGCGTCGGCTCGTTCTACGGCATGGCGCTGTTGTCGACCGCGGCTGAGAACGGCGGTATGCATCCGTTCACCGTCGACTCGTTCCGCCGCACCGTGATGTCGACCGAGCCGGTGGGCGAGCTGGCCCCGGCTGAAGAGTGGACCGAGGAGCGGCTGGACTGGCGCGACCCGACGTTGCAGGAGCAACGGCGGCGCTGGCTGCCCAACTACGGATGGCTGTGGTTTCAAGGGGAATCGCCGATCACCGGTCCGGTCATCGGGGGCTGCCTGGAGGTCCTGGCCATGTGTCTGGGCACCGACATCTTCCCGCCGTTGGCGGCCTTCGACGGGGCCGTATTGCACCTGGAGGTGTCGGAGGAGAAGCCCCCGGTGCCCCAGGTCGCGCACTGGCTACGGAACTTCACCGCCCTCGGCATCACCGAGCGGCTCGGCGCGCTGGTGTTCTCCCGGCCGGAGGACCGTAGCCTGCGGGAGACGCTGGAACTCTATGCCGCTGTGCAAAGGGAACTGGCCGACGCCGGCCGGCCCGACCTGCCGTTCGTGGCCAACCTGGACTACGGGCACTCCTCCCCCATGGGCCTGCTCCCACTGGGCCTCCGAATGACCGTCGACCCGCAGCAGCGGCGGCTCTCGATCGACGAGGCGGGCGTGTGCTGAGGACCGCCGGCGACTACGAACTGGACGACGACGCGGCCCGGCTGCAGCCCGAGGTGATCTGGAACTACCTTTCGACCCAGGCCTATTGGGGCCGGTGGCGACAGCGAGCCGATCTGGAACGGCAGCTGGCCGGCTCACATCTCAACCTCGGCTGCTACACCTCCGACGGCGAACAGGTCGGTTTCGCCAGGATAATCTCCGACGGGGTGTCCACCGCCTACCTGGCCGACGTGTTCGTCCTACCCGAGCATCGCGGTCACCGGCTGGGGCATGCCCTGGTCGAGTTCGCGTTGGCCCACGGACCGGCTTGGCGCTGGCTGCTGCACACCAGGGACGCACACGGCCTGTACACCCAGCACGGCTTCGGACCGGCCGATGAGACCTACCTGGAACGCCGGGCTAGCCGCTGAAGTCGCCGGCGTCGATCCGCAGCCGGCGCAGGATGTGGAACAGCTGCTGCAGCTCCGCCGGAGCGAGTCCCTGCAGCCCGAAGGCGTTGCGGTGCAGTTGCCGGGTGGCCCGGTCGACGACACTGCGGCCGGACTCGGTAAGCACGGCCAGGGTGCCGCGGCCATCTCGCGGGTTGGGTTCGCGAACCACGAAGCCAGACGCCTCGAGCCGGTCGATCACGTTGGTGACGCTGGTGGCGTGCACCTGCAGCCGCTCACCGATCTTGGACAGCGGCAACGCCCCGGTCGAGGAGAAGCTGAGCAGCACCAGCGCCTCGTACCGGCTGAAGGTGAGGTTGAACGGCTTGAGCCCGGCGTCGAGGTTCGCGATCAGGATCTGCTGGGCCCGCATGATCGAGGTCACGGCCCGCATCGCGTCGTAGGTGGTCTCGCCGGCATCGGGATAGTGCCTGGCCCATGACTCCCCGGCCCGCTGGACCGGGTCGAAGGGCAGCGGGTCAGACATGCCCGCCAGCCTAGCCACACCAGTCCGGGCCACCGACGAGTAGCCGCCGACGCCCGGCCGCACAGGACGTAAGGTAACCGGCATGACGTCACCGATCGCTGATTTCGACGCCCTCGACCGCCTTGATCTGCTCGACCTGGACGACACCCTGTCCGGCGAGGACAAGTTGCTCCGCGACACCGTACGACGGTTCGCCGACGAGCAGCTGCGGCCCAACATCGCCGAGTGGTTCGAGGCCGGCACGCTGCCGGCCCGCGACCTGGCTCTGGAGTTCGGCAAGCTCGGCCTGCTCGGCATGCACCTGGAGGGCTATGACTGCCCGGGGGCCAAGCCCAGCCAGTACGCCATCGCCTGCACCGAGGTCGAGGCCGTCGACTCCGGGCTGCGGTCGCTGGTCAGCGTGCAGGGCTCACTGGCCATGTACTCGATCTGGAAGTACGGCAGCGAGGAGCAGAAGCAGGAGTGGCTGCCCCGGATGGCCCGCGGCGAGGCGATCGGCTGCTTCGGCCTGACCGAGCCCGACGCCGGTTCGGACCCGGGATCCATGCGGACCACAGCCCGTCGCGACGGCTCCGGTGAAGATGCGGACTGGATCCTCAACGGCACCAAGATGTGGATCACCAACGGCTCCATCGCCGACATCGCCACCGTCTGGGCCAAGACCGAGGACGGCATTCGCGGCTTCCTGGTCGAGAAGGGAACCCCGGGTTTCACCACCCAGGACGTCCACCACAAGCTGTCACTGCGGGCCTCCATCACCTCCGAGCTGATCTTCGACGACGTGCGGCTGCCGGCCAGCGCCCAGCTGCCCGAGGCCAAGGGTCTGCGCGGCCCGCTCGGCTGCCTGACCGAGGCCCGGTTCGGCATCATCTCCGGCGTCGTCGGCGCCGCGCGTGATTCGCTGGCCAGCGCGCTGAACTACGCCAACACCCGGGTCCAGTTCGGCAAGCCGATCTCGTCCTTCCAGCTCACCCAGCGCAAGCTGGCCGAACTGGCCGTCACCGTCGAGACCATGCAGCTGGTCACCCGCCGGCTGGGTGAGCTCAAGGACGCCCACGCGATCAAGCCGCACCAGGTGAGCTTCGGCAAGTTCAACAACGTGTCCAACGCGCTCGCGGTCTGCCGGGAGGCCCGCAGCATCCTCGGCGGATCCGGCATCACCACCGAGTACTCGCCGCTGCGGCACGCGGTGAACCTGGAGACCGTCTACACCTACGAGGGCACCCACGAGGTGCACACGCTGGTACTGGGCGAGACCCTGACCGGCTTCAGTTCCTACCGCTGACTCCGCTTGGCACCCATGGCCATCGATTGGAACGTGCGCAGCTGTTCCCGGTCGGGGCACGTCACCTATGCCCCGACCGAGCCCGGGCTCCGGCAACGGCTGGAGGCCACCACGCCGCTGGGTGATGCCTGGCGGTGCCTGCGGTGCGGGGCCTACGTCCTGGGCGAACCGCACGGCACCGGGCCGGCCGAGGACGCTCCGGTGTTGCTGCGGGGCAAGGCACTGCGATCGGCTTTCATCCTGCGGCTGCTGGCCATCGAGCGCTGGATCCGGGGCCTGCTGATCCTGCTGCTGGGCATCGCGGTGCTGCAGTTCAAGTCGAGCCAGGTCAGCCTGCGATCGATCTTCGACAAGGACCTGGCTGCGGCCAAGCCCCTGTTCAACCAGCTCGGCTGGAACGCCACCGACTCCGGCCTGATCCATTCGGTCGAATCAGCTTTGAACGCCAAGGGATCCACCCTCGACTGGGTGGCGGTGTTCCTGATGTTCTACGGCATCCTGCAGCTGGTCGAGGGCACCGGGTTGTGGCTGCTCAAACGCTGGGGTGAGTACTTCGCCGTAGTGGCCACCGCCCTGTTCCTGCCGTTGGAGATCTACGAACTCACCGAGAAGATAACGGCATTGCGGATCGGCGCGTTCCTGGTGAACGTGGCCGCAGTGGTCTACCTGCTGCTGTCCAAGCGGCTGTTCGGACTTCGTGGCGGCCACGCGGCCTACCAGGAGCAACTGCACGAGGCCTCGCTGCTGGAGGTTCAGGAGTCGGCGGCAGGCCCGAGCAACTCCTCGGCGGCGGTGTAGGGATCGAGCTCGCCGGCTGCCACCTGCGCGGCCAGCCGGTCCAGATCAGCCTTCGTCGCCAAGCGTTGCCGTAGCACGCCGAGCGCGATCGCCTCGACCTCGTGCCGGGCCCGTTCGGTCCGCCGCCGGTCGAGCTCTCCGGTCTCGGCCAGCCAGGTCCGGTGCCCGGCCATGGCCTCGACCAGTTCGGCAAAGCCCCGGTGCTCGGTCGCCACCGTGCGCAGGATCGGCGTGGTCCAGCCGCCGGTCGGCTCCCCCATCGACTGCAGGTCCCGCAACGCCCGGCTGACCTGTCCGGCATCGGCCCGATCGGCCTTGTTCACCACGAAGATGTCCGCGATCTCGAGGATGCCGGCCTTCGCCGCCTGGATGCCGTCTCCCATCCCCGGAGCCAGCAGCACGACGGTGGTGTCGGCGGCCCGAACCACGTCCACCTCGGACTGACCCACCCCGACCGTCTCGACCAGAACCACCGCGCAGCCGGCCGCCTCCAGGACCCGGACGGCCTGGGGGGCGGCAGCAGCGATCCCGCCGAGCTGCCCGCGGCTGGCCATCGACCGGACGAACACCCCGTCATCGTCGGCATGTTCGGTCATCCGGATCCGGTCGCCGAGCAGCGCCCCGCCGGTGAACGGCGAGGACGGGTCGATCGCCAGCACACCCACCCGATCGTGGATCCGCCGTAGTTCTCGGATCAATGCCGAGGTCGAGGTGGACTTGCCGACACCGGGCGCGCCGGTCAGGCCGACCACATGCGCCCGTGGCCCGGGCCGGTCGGCCAGCAACGCGGTCAGCTCGGGGACCAGCGGCGAACCGTCCTCGACCAGCGAGATCAGCCGGCCGATCGCCCGGGCCTGCCCGGCGCCGGCGCGCTCGAGCAGGTCAGGCAGATCGGAGTTCGACCGAGTGGAAGACACCCTTGCCGGCGAAGGAGAAACCTACTTCGTGGGCACGCGCAGGATGAGCGCGTCCCCCTGGCCACCGCCGCCGCACAGCGCCGCCACCCCGATGCCGCCACCGCGTCGCTGCAGTTCGAGGGCCAGGTGCAAGGTGATCCGGGCGCCGGACATGCCGATCGGGTGTCCGACCGCAATGGCGCCGCCGTTGACGTTGACGATGTCCTGCGAGACGCCCAGCTCCTTGACCGAGGCCAGCCCGACGGCGGCGAATGCCTCGTTGATCTCGATGAGATCCAGGTCGGACACCGAGATGCCCTCCTTGGCCACGGCCGCCTTGATCGCGTTGGCCGGCTGCGACTGCAGGGTCGAATCGGGACCGGCGACGACCCCGTGGGCCCCGATCTCGGCGATCCAGGCCAAGCCCAGTTCTTCGGCCTTGGCCTTGCTCATCACGACCACCGCGGCTGCACCGTCGGAGATCGGTGAGGACGAACCGGCCGTGATGGTGCCGTCCTTGCGGAAAGCCGGACGTAGCTTGGCCAGCGACTCGACGCTGGTGTCACCGCGGATGCCCTCGTCGAACTTGAACTCGATCGTCTCACCCTTGCGCTGCGGGATCTCGACCGTGACGACCTCGTCGTCGAAGATGCCGTTCTTCCAACCCTCGGCGGCCAGCTGATGACTGCGGGCGGCGAACGTGTCCTGCTCGAGCCGGCTGAACTCCCGGTCATCGACGTTGGCGGCCTCGGTCAGCGCTCCCATGGCCTGATCGGTCAGCACGTCCCACAGACCGTCCTGGGCCATGTGGTCCTGCAACTCGACGGTGCCGTACTTGAACCCCTCGCGGGACTTGGGCAGCAGGTGCGGCGCCTGGGTCATCGATTCCTGGCCGCCGGCCACCACCACGTCGAACTCACCGGCCCGGATGAGCTGATCGGCCAGGGCGATCGCATCCACCCCGGACAGGCAGACCTTGTTGATGTTCAACGACGGCACGGACAGCGGGATGCCGGCCTTGTCGGCGGCCTGACGGGCCGGCATCTGGCCGGCGCCCGCGGTGAGGACCTGGCCCATGATCACGTACTGGACCTGCTCCGGGCTGACGCCCGACTTCTCCAGTGCGGCCTTGATCGCGATTCCACCGAGGTCCGAGGCGGAAAAGCCCTTCAGCGATCCGAGCAGCTTTCCCATCGGCGTGCGCGCGCCACCGACGATGACAGATGTCGTTGCCGACATGACCGGCCTCCCAATCAGAACTCGACGAAACCCTGCTTGATGACGGGTTTGGGTCCACAATATAGGGCTGATCGGGCCGTCGTCCGGAACCACTTATGACCCTTGACACCACGTACTGACTCGACCCGGGCACCGAGGGAACATGGTCGCCATGACCATTCTCCGGATCGATCACGTCGGCATCGCGGTGGCCGACCTGGACGCTGCAATCGCTTTCTACCAAGAGAAGTTCGGCATCGCGAGCGTCCACGAAGAGGTCAATACCGAGCAGGGTGTCCGCGAGGCGATGCTGGCCGTCGGCGACGGCACCACCCGCATCCAGCTGCTGGCCCCGCTGGACGAGACCTCCACGATCGCCAAGTTCCTGGATCGCAACGGGCCCGGCATCCAGCAACTGGCCTACACCGTCGACGACCTCGAGGCGACCTCGGCCGACCTGCGCGGCAAGGGGCTACGGCTGCTCTATGACCAACCACGCCGGGGCACCGCCGACAGCAGAGTCAACTTCGTCCACCCCAAGGATGCCGGTGGCGTGTTGGTGGAACTGGTCGAGCCGGCCGCCGGCCACTGACCGTTCGGCCGGTCACGCCGCCGCTGTTGCGCTGCCGCCCCAGCCACCGGTCACTCGAAGCTCGGCGGGTTCTGTTAACCAGCTCACCACCTGTCGATCTGCGGCCCTACTCGTCAGTAACCTCAGCCGCACACTGCTCGCCCCCACCACGCTGGAGGACAACAGTCATGGAACGGATTCGCAACGCCATCAACGACGGCAGCCCTGAGGCGCTCGCCGGGCTGGCCCAGTTGCCGGTGCCGGACAGCTACGCCGGCGCGGTGGTTCTGGCCGAAGAAGAAGGCATGTTCGCCGGCCTGGAGACCAAGGACAAGGACCCGCGCAAGTCGCTGCACGTCCAAGAGGTGCCGACTCCGGAGATCGGCCCGGGCGAGGCGCTGATCGCGGTGATGGCCAGTGCCATCAACTACAACACGGTGTGGACGTCCATCTTCGAGCCGGTCTCGACGTTCTCGTTCCTGCGCCGCTACGGCAAGTCCTCCGAGCTGGCCAGCAAGCATGATCTGCCTTATCACGTCGTGGGATCCGATCTCGCCGGCGTGGTGTTACGGGTCGGCCCGGGCGTGACCAAATGGAAGGTCGGCGATCGTGTCGTCGCCCACTGCCTATCGGTCGAGTTGGAGGATCCGCAGGGTCACGACGACACCATGATGGATCCGCAGCAACGGATCTGGGGCTTCGAGACCAACTTCGGCGGCCTGGCCGAACTGGCCCTGGTGAAGTCGAATCAGCTGATGCCCAAACCGGAACACCTGACCTGGGAAGAAGCCGCGTCCCCCGGCCTGGTCAACTGCACCGCCTACCGCCAGCTGGTCAGTCACAACGGTGCGGCCATGAAGCAGGGCGACGTCGTCCTGATCTGGGGTGCCTCCGGCGGGCTGGGCGGCTATGCGACCCAATTCGCCTTGAACGGCGGGGCAATCCCGGTCTGCGTGGTGTCCTCACCGGAGAAGGCCGAGCTGTGCCGCCGGATGGGCGCGGAGCTGATCATCGACCGCTCGCAGGAGGGCTACAAGTTCTGGTCCGACCCGCAGACCCAGGACGTCAACGAGTGGAAACGGTTCGGCGCCAAGATCCGGGAGCTGACCGGCGGTGAGGACCCGGACATCGTGTTCGAGCACCCGGGCCGAGAGACATTCGGGGCCTCGGTCTACGTCGCCAAACGAGGCGGCACCATCGTCACCTGCGCATCCACCTCCGGTTTCATGCACGAATACGACAACCGCTACCTGTGGATGAACCTCAAGCGGATCATCGGTTCCCACTTCGCGAACTACAAGGAGTCGTGGGAGGCCAACCGGCTGATCGCCAAGGGCGCCATCCACCCGACGCTGTCGAAGTCCTATGCGCTGGCCGAGGTCGGGCAGGCTGCCTACGACGTGCACCGCAACGCCCACCAGGGCAAGGTCGGCGTGCTGTGCCTGGCCGAGCAGGAGGGCCTCGGTGTCCTGGATACCGAGTTCCGAGCCCAGCACCTGGAGGCGATCAACCGGTTCCGCGACGTCTAGCGCTCTTCTGGTAGGGCTGTTCCAGCCGGACCCGGCTTAACGGGCACATTGCCTGAATTGTCCTAGTGTGACGATCATGACCGACACACAGAATCGCCTGTCCCAACGCCTGCTGGGATCGATCGGTGCCGCCGTCCTTGCCCTCGGCCTCAGCACCACCATCGCGGCCGGACCGGCCACGGCGGCCACCTCGAACGCCACCGTTGTCCCGGCCGCGGGGCAGACCGCGCTCAGCGCGCTCGCCGGCATCGCGATCAAGCCACTGGCCAGCAGCTCGGGTTACTCGCGGGACCAGTTCGGCACCGCCTGGACCGACAACCAGGACGCCCCGGGCGGCCACAACGGCTGCGACACCCGCGACGACGTGCTGCGTCGTGATCTGACCGACCAGAGCCTGGACACCGACGGCTGCACCGTCGAATCCGGGCACCTGGACGACCCGTACGCCGGCAAGTCGATCGACTTCACCCGCGGCGTCGGCACCAGCTCGGCGGTCCAGATCGACCACATGGTGGCCCTGTCCGATGCTTGGCAGACCGGCGCCCAGAACCTGACCAAGGCGGTCCGGACCGAACTCGGCAACGACCCGCTGAACCTGTGGGCGGTCGATGGGCCGACCAACGATGCCAAGGGTGATGGCGATGCCTCCGAATGGTTGCCGCCGAAGACGTCCAGCGACTGCATCTACGTCGCCCGGCAGGTAGCGGTCAAACTGCAGTACCACCTCTGGGTGACCCAGGCCGAACACGATGCCATCCAGAGCACCTTGAGCGATGGCTGCTCGACCCTGGCCCTGCCGACCGAGGCCGACTGGGCCGTACCCGCACCGGCGAGCTAGACCCGAGCACGACGGCGCCGAAGACGGACCTGTCCGGGGCTCCCACCGATCCGATCCAGGCCGGCGCGAGATCTACCTCTGCTATGCGGCGTTGGAT
>CAZZZW010000101.1:0-12860 GCA_964658795.1 Phormidium nigroviride PCC 7112 | reverse complement strand
AACAGCAACAACGACCCGGCGTTCGTCGAGGACGTGCCGGCCGCGATCCGGATGGCCCTGGCGGCGCCCCTGTTGCTGGCGCACAAGGTGGTGGTCAACAGCAAGGCGACGGCAGCGGTCCTGGTCGGTTCCCTCGGTCGCCTGAAGCGGCGAATAGCCCTTGTCTACAACGGTGTTCCGGGTCCGGACGCGGTGACGGAGGCCCGGTCGGAACTGGTCGGCGGGGTGCGTCTGGTTCTGGTCGGACGGCTCTCGCCGCGTAAGGGCAGCGACGTGGCCATCGATGCGCTGGCCAGGCTTCGCCAGCGCGGTGTCGACGCCCGGCTCGACTTCGTCGGCTCGATCTTCCCCGGCTACGAATGGTTCGCCGAGCAGTTGCAGCAGGCCGTGGCCACCCAGGGACTGACCGAGGTCGTCGGGTTCGGTGGCTTCCAGGATTCGGTCTGGCCCGCGCTGGCTGCCGCTGACATCGCGCTGGTGCCGTCCCGGTCCGAACCGTTCGGCAATGCGGCGGTCGAGGCACAGCTGGCGGGCCGGCCGGTCGTGGTCAGTGACGCCCAGGGCCTGGTCGAGACGGTCGCCGACGGCAGGTTCGGCCGCGTCGTTGCGGCCGGCGACGCCGAGGCGCTGGCCGACGCGGTCGCGGCTCTGGTCGCGGACTGGCCACAGGCGGTCGCGACCAGCCGGTCCGCCCAGGCCCATGCCGAGGTCGAGTTCGGACCCCGGCGGTACCAGCAGGAGATCGTCCGGGTCGTCCGCGAGTTGGGCCGGTAGCGACGGATGCCGGGTCACACCTTCGGTCGGACGTCCGGGCCGGTGTCGTCAGAGTGTTAGTTTCGATCCCGGTGCATGTCTACGGGGGTGGGTTGTGAGACCGGTGCGCACGGGCCGGCTTCGGTCCCTGGTCGGCCGGGCTGACAAGGCCCTCGCGGTCACGTTGACCCAAGCCGTCACCGCCGGCGGCAGCCTGGTGCTGCAGGTCATCGCGGCGCATGAGCTCGGGCTGGCCGGCTATGGCGCGTTCGCCGTGTGCCTGTCCCTGCTCACCACGGCCACCGCGCTCTACACCGGCTACGTCGGTGATGCCCTCACCGTCATGGACCGTGCGGATCCGGCCGTGCGACGGGCGCTCGTGCTGGCCGCGATGCTCGGCCTGCTGCTCGTCTTCGGCCTCGGCACCGGCCTGGTGCTCCTGCTGCACCTCGGCAACCTGACCGCCGCACTGGTCTTCGCGCTCATGCTCGTGCTCTGGCTGGTCGAGGAAACGGGCCGGCGGTTGCTGATGTCCCGGCTGGAGTTCTGGAAACTCGTCCTCAACGACACCACGTACGTCGTGGCCACGCTCGTCGCGCTGACCGTCATCGCGGTGCTGTCGAACCTGCGCCTCACCACGATGTTCGGCGCGATGGCCATCGGGGCCTTGGCCTCGGTGCTGCTGGCCCTCGTCCAGCTGCCTCGCGCGGAGTGGTCCCGGCTGAAGCCCGGCGTCGGGGACACCCGTCTGGTCGCGGGCTTCGCGGTCTGGCGGTCGCTGCAGTCGACGCTGAAGCCGACTCAGCTCCTGGTCGCCCGGTTGTTGCTGCTGCAGCTGGTCTCGCTGGTCGCGGTCGGCGCGGTCGAGTCCGGTCGCCTCGTCGTCGCCCCGATGCAGACGGTCCTCAACGGCGCGGCCTCATTGTTGCTCTCCACCGGCGCCTCCCGGCGGCGCGAGGGCAAGGCAGCCGAGGACAGCGCCTCCGACAAGATCGCCGCCGGTCTGGTGCTGATCACGATGACCGGTTCACTCTTCGCAGCCGCCCTGTCCAACCCGCTGGGCTCGTTGATGGCAGGCCACCGTGCCGGCCACCTGCTGGTACTCGGCTGGGGCGTCTACATGGCGGCCTGGGCCGGCTCGTTGCCGTTCACCGCGGAATTGACCGTGCGCCGCCTGGCCCGTCCGGTCTTCTTCGCACGGCTGGTCGAGACCGTCGTCGGGCTCGGTCTGGTCGCCGTCGTGTTGAGCGTGTCCGGGCGGTCCGACCTGGTGCCCTGGCTACTCACCGCGCCGGCGCTGGTGAACGTCGGCTACATCCGCTCGCTGGCGCGCCGGACCCGCCTGCCGGTGGCGGCGCCGGCCACGCTGCTGGCCGAGACGCCGGAGTCCGAGACCTCGGTCGACCTGCCGGCCTGATCCTTGCGCGGCCGGCACCACGGCGACCGGCTCAACAGCTGGGCTGGTCGATCTTGACCGTCAAGGGGTTCACGCCGGGCTGCCGGAGGATGTCGACGGAGTTGCTGTCGGAGTTGTCGCCGCTGACCACCGAGACGGTCGCCGTGGCCCCCCGGCGCAGTTCCAGCTCGATGGTGAAGACGGTCAGGCCGTGTTCGCTGCCCGGCGTCACCGAGAGCTTCTGGCCGTAGGCGGTCACCGAATAGAACTGCGTACCGGGCGTGGCGTAGTAGCTGATGAGCAACTTGTTATCACCCGGCTGGGTCGGATAGTTGGGGTGGTCCTCCCGCAACGTGACGTAGGCGGGCAGGCCGCTGGCCGGCGCATCGTTGGTCAGGGTCAGGTTCGCGGTGGTGACCGCGTTCGAGCCGCAGCCCACGCGTCGGTAGGTCATCGCGCGCTTGAGGTAGTAGTCCAGCTTGTTGCCGGCCCCGTTGGTGACGGTGAAGCCGCTGAACCGGTTGTCCCCGGCGTTCAGGGTGCCCGACAGGCTGGCCGGCCGGAGCACGTTCTCGATGTCGTTGTCTGCGCTCCACACCAGTAGCCGACGATTCTTGGCCGCCAGCTGCACCGCGGCGAGCAGGCTCTTGGAGCCGTGTGCGCTGATGATCCGCTTCGAGATTGCCTGGGCGATGCCGATCAGATACG
Organism: Phormidium nigroviride PCC 7112; assembly: GCA_964658795.1. Taxonomy (GTDB): domain Bacteria; phylum Actinomycetota; class Actinomycetes; order Mycobacteriales; family Jatrophihabitantaceae; genus Jatrophihabitans_A. The sequence goes on along the minus strand of CAZZZW010000101.1, from coordinate 10,003 downwards.
CCTTGCGCTGAGTCGTGTCCGGATACCGGCTGTAGAGGGTCTGCTCGGTCAGCGACACGACGTTGGCGGCGCTGACCTGCTGGCCGTCGGGCAATGTCGCCGGACCGGTCACCTTCAACAGGTAGGCCATCGCGGTCGGGTCCAGGGTGACGGCGCCGTCGATCTTCTCGCCGCTGTAGTTCTGCCACATCGCAGCCCAGATCCGGGCCGCGTCGGAGAAGTCCGGTCCGATGGTCGAGTTGGGGTAGGTGTCCCACGGGGCGGCGGAGGCATAGCGGGCGTTGTAGTCAGCCGAAAGATCGAGCCCGGTCGACACCTTGTCCAGGACGGTGTCGCTCTCGAAGCGCTCGAAGCTGATCCGGCCCTGGTCAGCCACCACGATCGCGAATGCGCCGGGGATGCCACCCAACCCCCGGCTCTCGGCCTCGTTCTCCAACCCGACGAAATAGCGCTGCGGCGACTTCTGGCCAAGCATCGAGGGCAGGACCTGGACCGCGTCATCGAGGGAACTCAGCTGCCCGGACAGGGAATTCAGGGTGCCGAGGTAGCGCTCGCGAGCGTGGTCGACGGTGTGCAGCCAGGTCGTCTCCGGCAGCTTGTTCACCTGCTGGGTCGTCGCGGTCAACGCCGTGTCGGCTCGACGCAGCGGCGCGGCCGCGGCGATGATGGGCTGCAGTCGGACCGATCCGTTGCTCAGCAACCGGCCCGGTTCGAAACCCTGCCCGGCCACGCTGATCGGCAGTACGACCTGCTGGCCCAGGACATCGGCCGAGGCGGTGAGACCTTGGACGGTCTCGGCCGGGCGACCGAGCCACGGCAGCTTCGATGCGACCCACCAAGCCGGGCCAGTGGTGAGTTGATGCGCCTTGTGTGCCGCGGCGGCCACCTTGTGGGCCGAGTTCAGCGCGCCGTCGACATCGTTCTGCGAGATCTGATGCCGGGCCAGTGTCGCCTCGTCCTGGGCTCGGCTCAGCTCACCTCGTGCGATCAGGCCGGTGACGACAAGCCAAGCAAGCCCGATGATCAGCAGACCGATTACCGATCCACCGACCCATCGGGCCACTCGTATGGCGATTCCGCGGCGACGCTGCGCCGGATCAGACCGTGAGCTACGCCCGACGACGACGGCTCTGCACCACGATCATCACGCCGCCGACAACCATGAGCGTTCCGATGCCGGCCAGCAGCGGTACGTCAGAGCCGGTGAACGCCAGGCCACTGCCGGAGCTCGTGTTGTTGGTGGTGCCGGAGTGCACGGCCGCCGTCTGGGAGGGCGTGGGCACCGGAGCGGAGGAGCGAGTGCTCGAGGTCGGCTGCACACCGGAACACGCGGTCGAGCTGGCCGACGGGCCGCCGGCACTGCCAGAGGGAAGCACCGTCGAGGCGCACGGATTTGACGGCGGGTAGTTGCTGGCGATCGAGGCGACCGCGGCAGTCGGGCCGAGGAACGCAGCCATCGCTCCGCCCGCGACAATCGTTCCGACAACAGAGATGCGGCGGTGCGATCGGCGCACGCCAGTTCCTGCAAGATTCATGAGTTTCCCCCGGCTAAATTCAACTAGCTCACACTAACCTAATACGAAGCGGAACATCAAGTTTTCCCACGGCATTCGCGAGATTTGCGAGCGCTCGTCACCGTGTGAATTCATAGGGTTACTGGCGGTGAATTCAACGGGCTGCAAACCGGCAATTCGGTGTGTTTTAGCGACTGAATGGTCACTGTCCGTATCGGGCCCCAGCTGCACGGGGCGGGACGGAGCTCGAGCACCTGACAGTAGGCTCGTCGGTGTGAGCTTGGCCGGAATCCTCCCCACCCTGACCGCTGATCCGGCGATCGCGAAGATGCTCGACAGTGTCGGTTCGCCATCGCTGGCGGCGGCCGGCCCGGCTGCCTTGCGACCCGTGGCGATCGCCGCCCTGGCCGGCGCCGGCCGGACCGTCCTGGCCGTCACCTCGACCCAGCGCGAGGCCGAAGATCTGCTCCAGTCGTTGGAGTCCCTGCTCTCCGGTGACACCGTCGCGCTCTATCCCGGGTGGGAGACCCTGCCGCATGAGCGGCTCTCGCCGCGGGCCGACACCATCGGCCGGCGACTGGCCGTGCTGCGCCGGCTGCGGCATCCCAACCCGGATGATCCGACCACCGGTCCGTTGCAGGTCGTGGTCGCTCCGGTCCGGGCGGTGCTGCAGCCGCAGGTACCGGGGCTGGGCGATCTGGAACCGGTCAGCCTGGCGATCGGTGACGTCGGCTGCGAGCTGGCCGAGATCGTCACCGCGCTGGTGGCGGCGGGTTACGCCCGGACTGAACTGGTCGAGAAGCGCGGGGATTTTGCCGTCCGGGGCGGCATCCTCGACGTGTTTCCGCCGACCGAGGAGCACCCGCTGCGGGTCGAGTTCTGGGGCGACGAGATCGAGGAGATCCGCTACTTCAAGGTCGCCGACCAGCGCTCGTTGGAGATCGCCCCGAACGGGGTCTGGGCTCCGCCGTGCCGGGAGCTGATGCTGACCGAGCAGGTCCGGGCCCGGGCCGCGCAACTGCTGCTCGAACATCCCGAGCTGGGGGAGCTGCTGGAACCGATCAGCCAGGGCAACCAGGTCGAGGGCATGGAATCGCTGGCTCCGGTGCTGGTGGACGAATTGCAGCTGGTGTTGCACGAGTTCCCGGCCGGCACCCATGTGGTGGTGTGCGATCCGGAGAAGGTGCGGGCCCGCGCGGCCGACCTGGTCGCCACCTCCGAGGAGTTCCTGGCCGCGTCCTGGGCGGCAGCGGCCGGTGGTGGGCAGGCCCCGGTCGATCTGGGTGCGGCCTCGCTGCAGACCCTGGACGACACGGCCGACACTGCTCGGGAACTGGGCCTGCCCTGGTGGTCGATCTCTCCGTTCAGCGTCGACGAAGACCTGGTCGCAGCAGGGGAAACGGCGGTCACCTCGTCGTTGGAGGCCGCGCCGACCTACCGCGGTGACACCGAGTCGCTGCTGACCGACCTGGCCGGGTGGCAGCGCCGGGGCTGGCGGATCGCGCTGATCTTCGACGGCCACGGCACCGCCGATCGGGCATTGGAACGACTGCGCGGGGCCGAGTTGGGTGCCCGTTCGGTCAACGGCATCGACGCGCTGGAGCCCGACGTGGTGCTGGTGACCACCGGCTGCCTGTCGTCCGGCCTGATCTCGGAGGAGCTCAAGCTGGCGGTGCTGACCGAGGCCGACCTGACCGGTCAGCGCGGCACCGCCACCATGGACAAGTCCCGGATGCCCTCGCGCCGGCGCAACGCCATCGACCCGATCCAACTGGCGGCCGGCGACTTCGTGGTGCACGAGCAGCACGGCGTCGGCCGCTACGTCGAGATGGTCCGGCGGACCGTCAACGGCGGCGAGCGGGAGTACCTGATCATCGAGTATGCCCCGGCCAAGAAGGGGCAACCGGGCGATCGGCTGTTCGTGCCGACCGACTCGCTGGACCAGGTCACCAAGTACGTCGGCGGCGAGTCCCCGTCGCTGTCCCGGCTCGGCGGCGCCGATTGGGCCAAGACCAAGGGTCGCGCGCGCAAGGCGGTCAAGGAGATCGCGGCCGAACTGATCCGGCTGTACTCGGCCCGGATGGCGACCAAGGGGCACGCGTTCGGCCCGGACACGCCCTGGCAGCGGGAACTTGAGGACGCTTTTCCCTATATCGAGACGCCTGATCAGCTGGCGGCCATCGACGAGGTCAAGGCCGACATGGAGAAGGAACTGCCGATGGACCGCGTCATCTGCGGTGACGTCGGCTACGGCAAGACCGAGGTCGCGGTGCGGGCGGCGTTCAAGGCGGTGCAGGACGGCAAGCAGGTCGCCGTGCTGGTGCCCACGACGCTGCTGGCCCACCAGCACATCCAGACCTTCACCGGCCGGATGAACCAGTTTCCCGTTACGATTAAAGAGCTTTCTCGTTTCACCCACAACGCCGACGTCGATCAGATCATGGCCGGTGTGGCCGATGGCAGCGTCGACATCGTGATCGGCACCCACCGACTGCTGCAGCAGACCGTCCGGTTCAAGAACCTGGGTCTGGTGATCGTCGACGAGGAACAGCGTTTCGGCGTGGAACACAAGGAATATCTCAAATCCATGCGGACCGCGGTGGACGTGCTGACCATGTCGGCCACGCCCATCCCGCGGACCCTGGAGATGTCGCTGACCGGCATCCGGGAGATGACCACCATCCTCACCCCGCCGGAGGAGCGGCACCCGATCCTGACCTTCGTCGGGGCCTACGACCCGCGCCAGATCTCGGCCGCGATCCGGCGCGAGCTGCTGCGTGACGGCCAGGTGTTCTTCATCCACAACCGGGTCGAGTCGATCAACCGGACCGCGGCCAAGCTGGCCGAACTGGTGCCCGAGGCCCGGATCGCGGTGGCGCACGGCCAGATGGGTCAGGACGCGCTGGAGAAGATCATGGTCGGCTTCTGGCAGAACGACTTCGACGTGCTGGTGTCGACCACCATCGTCGAGTCCGGGCTGGATATCCCCAATGCCAACACCCTGATCGTGGATCGGGCCGACATCTTCGGACTGTCCCAGTTGCATCAGATGCGTGGCCGGGTCGGCCGGGCCCGGGAGCGCGGCTACGCCTACTTCCTGTATCCGCCGGAGAAGCCGCTGACCGAGTTGGCCTACGACCGGCTGGCCACGATCGCCCAGCACACCGAACTCGGCGCCGGCATGCAGGTGGCGATGAAGGACTTGGAGATACGGGGAGCCGGGAACCTTTTGGGCGGCGAGCAGTCCGGTCACATCGCCGGTGTCGGCTTCGACCTCTACGTCCGGCTGGTGGGGGAGGCGGTGGCCGACTACAGAGCTGCCGGTGGCGAGGCCCAACCCGAGGTCATCAGCGAGGTCAAGGTCGATCTACCGGTCAACGCCAACCTGCCGCAGGACTACCTGCCCGGGGAACGGTTGCGGCTGGAGGCCTATCGGTCGCTGGCCTCGGCCACCACCGACGAGCAGGTGGCCGCTGTCCGGCTGGAGATGCTGGACCGGTTCGGGCCGATCCCGCCCGAGGTGGAGAACCTGCTCGCGGTGGCCAGGTTCAAGGTGGTGTGCCGCAAGTACGGGTTGACCGAGGTGTCGCTGCAGGGGCAGTCGGTCCGGTTCTCCCCGGTGCTGCTGCCGGAATCGGCCCAGGTCCGGCTGCAGCGGATGTATGACAAGACGCTGTACAAGGCTGCGGTCTCGACGATGGCGGCCGCCCGTCCGAAGGGCGTGTTGAACCGCGACGGCACCTTCACCGAGGCCAAGTTCGGCGGCGAGCCGATGCGTGACCAGGCCTTGCTGGACTGGTGCGTACAACTGCTGGACACCGTCCTCGGTCCGGTATTGGCGGCAGTGCTGGCCAACTGATCGATCTCACCGTCGACCCGGCGTCTGCTCGGGCATGATCAGGCGATGGCGATCGAACTGCCCGAGCTGCTGGTACCGGACGCTGCGTCGTGGCGCACCTGGCTGGTCGAGAATCATCAGGATGCGCCCGGAGTCTGGCTGGTGCTGACCAAGAAGGGCGGCCGGATCACCGAACTCGACTACGCGGCGGCCCTGGATGAGGCGCTGTGCTTCGGTTGGATCGACGGTCAGGTGCGTCGGCGGGACGAGCAGTCCATGTGCCAGCGCTTCACGCCCCGTCGGGCCAGGTCGGCCTGGTCGCAACGCAACACCGAGCACGTGGCGCGACTGACCGCAGCCGGGTTGATGATGCCCGCCGGGCAGGCGGCGATCGATGCGGCCAAGGCCGACGGCCGCTGGGACGTCGCCTACGTCGGAGCCTCGGCCAACGCGATGCCGGACGATCTGGCCGAGGCGCTGGCGGCAAACCCGAAGGCCCAGCAGATGTGGGATGTGCTCACGTCGCAGAACCGGTACGCGGTGACCTACCGGCTCGGTTCGTTGAAGCGGGCCGAGTCCCGGGCCCGACGGCTGGAGCAGTACATCGGGATGCTGGAACGCGGCGAGACGATCTACCCGCAGAAGCACACCAGGTAGGTTCTGGCTCAGGTCCGCGGCACCACCTGCTCGACGCCGGAAACCATCAACCCATTGGCCCCGTCGCCGAGGGCGGTCTTGGCCGCTGCCGCCGTCGGGATCACATGGGCGATGATCGGCTTGCCGGTGGCCCGCATGGTCGCGAAGTCCGTTGCCGGCGCGGTGTAATCGAGCCCGAGCAGGTCGTACCTCGACTCGGTGGCCGCGAACTCGCCCATGTCCTTGGCGTAGTAGTAACCCCAGGTCTGGTAGCCATGGTCACGAGCGGCCTTCGGCACAGCCGCACTCTGCCAGTAGGACTTGATCACGAAGCGCTGCTGGCCGTGGAAGGGCTGCAGCGCGGCGAAGAAGGAGTCAAGGGCCACGGCCGCCTTGTCGTCGATGAAGAGCACCCGGTCGTGGCCGTAGGTGTTGAGCACATCGTCGACCAGCCGGGCCATCGGGTGGTTACCGGTGCGAGTCCGCAACGTCGACAGCGTGGACCAGGATGTGTCGGAGATGGTGTAGTCGTGGTTGAAGACCCGACCGGTGCTGGCGTCCTCGGACACCACCCAGACCCCGTCTGAGGTCGGCCGGACCGGTACCTCGAGGGCCAGATCAGGGCTCCAGGCCGCAGCCTGGGCGTAGGCGTATGCCGTGCCTTCGGGCCAGTCGGCGTCGCCGCCCCGATGGGCGATGTAGGCGGTCCCTGCATGCAGCCATCGCTGAACCGTTTGGTCCGGGTGGGCCGGCTTGTGCGAGCAGCCGGTGAGCTCGAGCAGGACGAGGGCCAGCAGGACGATCGGACCGGCCGCCGACCGCCATCGTGTTCCGGCTCGGGCAGACATGCCGTAAGCATCGCAGCCGATGGCGTGGCCCGCGGTCGATTCTTGCCCAGCCCTTAAGGGGCGGGCCAACCGGTGCGGAACGGCGGCCGCGGATGTGGTCAGGGGCGTTCCCGGACCGGGAGCTTGGCCACCACCAGATCGTAGGAGTCCTCGATCAGCTCGCGGATCTCGTCCTCGGGCAGGAGGGCGACCTGGAGCTGGATCCACAGTCGCTTGTCCAGATAGGGCGCTGGACCGGTCGCCGCCGGGTACCGGCGTTTGAGCTCCTCGACCTTCTCGGCCGTGTTCTTCACCGCCAGCGTCGAATCGCCGGGAAAGCAAAAGATCTTCGAGCCGACCTTCGCCAGTTGCCGGTTCTCGTGGAACGGGTTGTCCGGCCAGGCCCCGGGCAGGCTCAAGGCGAAGGCCAGTGCCCCTGCTGCGTCCATGGAAGCCGGTCTAACACAACCCCGGCGGGTGCGGTCAAGCCGAAGCACGCCGGCCGGACGGTTGGACCGCGCGGGGGCCGACCGGCCAGGCGTGCGAAACTGGACGCATCCACTGCTTGAAGGGGAGTAGCGCGACGTGAAGATCCGGTTCCTGTCCGCGGCCGCCGTGTGTGCCGCCGGTGCTCTGATCCTGACCGGCTGCGACAGCAAGGTCGGCACCGCCGCCGTTGTCGACGGCAACAAGATCTCGGAGTCCAACGTCGCCAGCTACCTCACGCCGAACGCGACCCCGCTGCAGGGCGCCGACGGTTCGAGCACCGCGCCCCGGACGTTCGTGTTGCAGTACCTGATCCAGATCAAGGTCTTCGAGCAGATGCTGAAGAACGCCGGCAAGCCCGCCTCCGACGACGAGCTGGATGCGGCCAAGGCGACCGTGCTGCAGGGCACCACCGAGGATGCGTTGGTCGCGCAGGTCGCGAAGGTCGGTCTGGACGCATCGTTCGAGAAGGTCTTTCTGCGCAGCCAGGAACTCAAGGCAGTCATCCAGACGAAGTTGGGGGCGGACGCGGCCAACGCGGCCGTGCTGCCGGCCGAGAAATCGATCAAGGTCAACCCGCGGTACGGAGCCTGGGACGCCAAGACGATCTCGCTGACCGACCTGAGCCGGTCGCAACTGCCGTCCTTCCTCACCATCGATGCCTCGCTGCCCGGCGACACCCCACCGGCCCAGTAGCAGCGGCCGTAGTAGCAGCTCGTGACTGGTTCGGCCGTTCGGCTGATCGAGGCGGTCCAGGTCATGGATCGGCTGCGCTCGCCCGGCGGCTGCCCGTGGGACGCGGCACAGACCCATCGGAGCCTGGCGCCGTACCTGTTGGAAGAGACCTACGAAACGCTCGAGGCGATCGAGCTGGGCGACGCGGCACTGCTGCGCGAGGAGCTCGGCGACCTGCTGCTGCAGGTGCTCTTTCACGCCCGGCTGGCCGAAGAGGCCGTCGGCGACGGAAGGTTCTCGATCGATGAGGTCGCCGGTGACCTAGTCGACAAGCTGATCCGGCGGCACCCTCATGTCTTCGCCGACACCTCGGCCGATACCGCCGAGCAGGTCGCGACCAACTGGGATGAGATCAAGAAGGCTGAGAAACAAAGGACATCGGCGACCGATGGCATTGCCATGGGGCAGCCGGCGTTGTCGCTGGCCGCCAAGCTGGTCAGCCGGGCCGGTAAGGCCGGCTTGCCGGTCGAGCTTCCGGCCGCGGATGCGATCGGTGAAAAACTGTTCGCGCTGGTGGCCGAGGCGGTGCAGGCTGGCATCGACCCGGAGCTGGCGCTGCGGGAGACCGCCCGGCAGTACCGGGACGCCATCCGTTCGACCGAGGGCCACGGCGACGCGCCGGGTTCGGCCGCACCAGTCCGAGGAGCAGAGTGAGCCCACAGGCCGACGACCTAGTCACCGACAAGCGCATAGACCCGCCGAACCTCGCCGACGAGAAGGACACCATCGTCGGGTTCGTTGAATATCACCGCCAAACCCTGCTGCTCAAGTGCGCCGGCCTCACCCCGGAACAGCTGGTCGCGCGGCCGGTGCCACCGTCCAACCTGTCGTTGCTCGGACTGGTCCGGCACCTGACCGAGGTCGAGTTCGCCTGGTTGCAAATGCGGTTCGCCGGCGAGCCCGATCGCGAGATCTACGGTCCCGGCGATGCCGACCTCGACGTGACCGAGGCCGACGAGCAGTCGGTGGTGGCGGCGTTCGCCCGGTACGCCGAGTTCGTCGCCCGGTCCCAGCAGATCGTGGCCGCCGCCGACCTCGGTGATGTCACCGTCGCGGCGCACCCGCGAACAGGAGAACACTTTTCGCTGCGGTGGATTCTCGATCATTTGCTGGAGGAGTACGCCCGGCACAACGGCCACGCCGATCTGTTGCGTGAGGCGCTGGACGGCACCGTCGGGGAGTAACGACCAGCCGGGTGGCCAGCGGGATCGACACCTGCCGATAGGCTTTGGCTTGTCGCGACCGTCTCATCGATAGCGGCGGAGTCGGCGAAGTCTTCTCAGAGCAATCGGAAGGAACAGCTGTGGCCAGCATCGAAGCCGTTGGAGCCCGGGAGATCCTGGACTCGCGGGGCAATCCCACTGTTGAGGTCGAGGTAGCGCTGGACGACGGAACGTTCGCCCGTGCCGCGGTACCGTCCGGCGCGTCGACCGGAGCGTTCGAGGCGGTCGAACTGCGCGACGGCGGTGACCGCTACAACGGCAAGGGCGTGCTCAAGGCCGTCGCCGCGGTCCTGGATGACATCGGTCCGGAGATCCTGGGCTACGAGGCCAGCGAACAACGCCTGCTGGACGCGGCCCTGATCGACCTGGACGGCACCCCGGACAAGTCCAAGTTCGGTGCCAACGCGATCCTGGGCGTTTCCCTCGCGGTGGCCAAGGCGGCCGCGACCTCCTCGGAACTGCCGCTGTTCCGCTACCTCGGTGGCCCGAACGCCTTCCTGCTGCCGGTGCCGATGCTCAACATCCTCAACGGTGGCGCGCACGCCGACTCCAACGTCGACGTGCAGGAGTTCATGGTGGCGCCGATCGGTGCCCCCACCTTCCGCGAGGCCCTCCAGCACGGCGCGGAGGTCTACCACGCGCTCAAGTCGGTGCTGAAGAAGCGGGGCCTCTCGACCGGCCTCGGGGACGAGGGCGGCTTCGCCCCCGACCTCGAGAGCAACCGCGCGGCGCTTGACCTGATCG
>CAZZZW010000100.1:0-12869 GCA_964658795.1 Phormidium nigroviride PCC 7112 | reverse complement strand
CCGTGACCAAGCCGATCCGCGCCGCACCATTGGATCGCCTCCCAGATCGAGGGCAGCCCGAACGCCTCGCCGGCGTGGATGGTGAAGTGAAAGTTCTCCCGGCGCAGGTATTCGAAGGCGTCCAGGTGCCGGGTGGGTGGGAATCCGGCCTCGGCGCCGGCGATGTCGAAGCCGACCACGCCGCGATCGCGGTAGGCGACGGCGAGTTCGGCGATCTCCCGGGAGCGGGCGGCGTGCCGCATCGCGGTGGCCAAGGCTCCGATTCGGATCTGCTTGCCCCGCTCGGAAGCGGCCTGCACGCCGTGGGCGAAACCCTCGAGCGTGGCCTCCACGACCTCGGCCAGACTGAGGCCATTGCTGACGTGCTGTTCCGGGGCCCAGCGGACCTCGGCGTAGACGACGCCGTCGTCGGCCAGATCCTGAGCGCATTCGCTGGCGATCCGGTGCAGGCCTTCGCGGGTCTGCATGACGGCGACGGTGTGGTCGAACGTCTCCAGATACCGGACCAGGCTGCCGGAGTTGGCGGATTCTTCGAACCAGCGGCCCAGTTCGGCGGCGTCCTGGCTCGGCAGGGCGTCGTAGCCGATGGCCTGGGCCAGTTCGATGATGGTCTGCGGCCGCAGGCCACCGTCGAGGTGATCGTGCAGCAGCACCTTCGGCGCGGTCCGGATGGTCTCTTCGTTGAGCTCAGCAGGCATGTTCCTACGCTAGCGGTCGCGCTCAGATGCTGCTGCCGGTGGTCCCGCTGACGACGGGATGAATCTGGGTTCCGCCGCATATTGTGGTCGAGATCTTCACCTTGGCCGAGGTGGTGGTGTTCGGTGGAGTGACGAGGATCGATGGCGTGGTCGCGCAGGTCCTGCCGTTGATGTCGACCACTTCGCCTTCGAGCAGGGCCGAAGCGGTCTGGCCGGAGTAGAGGGCGACAGTGGTCGCCTTGCCCTTGCGAACTCCACCGAGGTAGCCGGACGGAGTCCGGGCCGCCTGCTTGACCTGCTTGCCTTGCGCGCTGACCAGCGCGGCCCCGGGGTAGCCCGTCATCGCGCAGGCGATCTGACCGGTGTTGCGGAACAGGATGATCACACCCTCGTGCGAATCGCCGCCACTGGCCGGCTTGACCGACACGGCCAGGTAAGGCAGTGCGCAAGCGGCGAGGCCGGCCGGCGGGGGGCTGTAGCTGCTGCGGGGCGCGGTCTTCGACGGCTGGACCGACCTTGACGGGGACGCTGCGCCCGTCGGGGTAACCGTGCTGCTTGCGGTCACCGATGCGGTGTCTGTAGCTGTGTCGGTCGCCGTATCGGTGATGGTGGCGAGGTCGCTCTGGGTGTTGTCGATGCCCGGGATGCTCGGGGTGTTCTGCGCGCTGTTGCTGCCGGAACTGCCACTGCAGTCGGCCAGCAGTACGACGGTCAACACAGCGGCTGCAGCCAGCGCGGCAATTTTCGTGGTCGCCGGAGGGTGGAACTTCACGAGCAGAACTCCTTGTACCTGACGAGCAAAACGGCCTCACGGTCGACCGCGATCGGGGGTGAGGGCCACCGTAACCCGGATGACGGCGCGGGTTCTGCGCCGACGCGCAGGGCCGCTGTTTCGTTAGGGAGCTGTGTTTTAGGCACGGCGTCGGCGGGTGGTGTCCGCAGAGCAGGGTGCGGGTGTCGACGTCGGTGGGGCGTGGTCGGCCCCGGCGGTGATGTGGCGGCCTTCGCACATCCGCTGCCCGGGCGTGCCTGGGTCGGGGGGCCGTCCACGGCGGGGGGCGGGGCATGGGCGTCCGGGACAGCCAGCACCTGCGGGCCGCAGGTCGGGGTGAGATACCCGGACACGCGGTAGCTGCGATCGGGTAACAGGGTGAGGTGGGCGTGGCGGCGCCGCTGGTGCTCCGCATCGGACAGTTTCCCGACAACCCCAAGCCAGCCGCACCCACTACATCCGACCCGAGGCGACCTCAGAACAGGTGCCGGAAGAGTCCAACCGCCCGTGGCGCGAATCGCAAACTGCCTACTTTCAAAGCAAGAACTGAGAGAGCCGTTGAACCTACGACTCGACCCGACTGACCCGCCACCCCCGCCGGTTGCCCCGACGCACCGTCACCGCAATCAGCGCGACCGCCAACGCTCCGACCAAGCCGGCCAACGCAACCAGTCCAGTCGAACGTCCAGCCGGCTGCGACGTCACCAGCGGGCGGGCGACGACCGCCCGACCCCGCGAACCAGGCACGGCCGCCATCGACTGCGGTGTCACCGTCGCCGGCAGCTCAGCGGTCAATGCCCTTACCGGATCGACCAGTCCCCAGCCGACCTGGTCATTGCGCACCCCGTTGCCGGCCCCAGCCGTGGCCAGCACTCGCTCCACGTCCTGATGCAATGACAGCGACGGCCGGTACGAGGCCACGTCGGCGATCACGCCGGCCACGAACGCGGCCGAGTACACCGGATCGTTGGTCGGCCAGACATGACCGAGCTTTCCCGACGCGCCCGCGGACAGCCCGACCAGCCCGTTCCCGGGCGCACTGACCGACAGATACCCACCCGACTCCACGGTGACCGGCACACCGGCCGAAGAAACGCCCGCCACCGCGACGACATTCTCGAAGCCGGCCGTACCGGCATAGGCCGTCGGGTAGGTCGATCCGCCGCCCTTGGCCGCGGCGGCCGGGGACACCACCACCGCACCAGCCGTCATGGCCGCCGACACCGCCGACCGCAGCGATGCAGAATCAGCAGTCACCGGAACGGCGATCAGGATAATCCGCGCGCGCGCCGCCACCGCCGCCGACACCGCTGCCGCGAGCTGATCGGGCGTGGCCGCGTCCGAAGATTCGCCCGACTGGGTATACCGGATCGGCACCAATGTCGCCCCCGGCGCCACCCCGACCACCGTGGTCTGCGAGTCGGGTTGGGCGCCGACGATACCGGCGGCGAAGGTGCCCCGACCGTCACAGTCGGCCGGCCCGGTACTGGCCAGCAGATTCACCTGAGCGAGGACTTGACCCGCGCGGAACTGGGCATTGGTGCTGTCGACCCCGGTGCCGACGACGGCCACCACCTGACCGGCTCCGGTCGACAAGGAGGCGACGGCCGCGAGGTCGAGCTGCCGCTGCGGCCACGGGGTGCTGTCGGCGTACACCCCGCGCGGCGCCGCACACGCGGCGGCAGCCGATGCCACACCAGCATCACCGACACCGACGAGCACCACCGAGCCGACACCGAGCAAGCCGAGAACAACCCGCGCCCGCAGGGACATCACAGCCCAGGCACCCACAGGACGACCCGGGTTCCGGAACCGGCCCGGGAGGTGATGGTGGCCCGGCCGCCGACCTCCTGCAGCCGGCCGACGATGCTCTGGCTGGTGCCGAATCCCGGTTGCGGCTCGTCAAAACCAACCCCGTGATCACGCACCGAGATCTGCACGCCGCCGTCCAGTTCCAGCACCGAGAGCACGGCCTTGGGCACCTGCGCGTGCTTGATCACGTTCATCACCGCCTCGCGGGCGGCCGCCACGACCGCGATCCGGCAGCGCGGACTCACGATCGTCTCGTCCAGCAGGGTGAACGTCATCTCGACCCGCAGGCCGAGGGCGGCGGCCTCGGCCACCAGTTCGGCCAATCCATCGACCAGCTCGGCCGGTTCGCGATCGATCTGCTCCAAGCTGCGCCGCAGGCGGATCGCCTCGGCCGAGGCCATCCGGTTGACCTCGTCCAGTCGTTCGGAGGCATCCTCGGCCGGCACTGCGGTCTGCAACCCGATCGTCTCGAGCGTCTGCAGCACCGTGTCGTGCACCCCGCGCAGGATGCGGGCCCGCTCGGCCCGCTGCCCGGTGCGGATGCCCAGGCTCATCGCCAGCCGAGTGGCAATGGCCAGCGCCGCTATGCCCAAGGCGGTCGAGGCCACCGAAGACATGATCCACAGATCGTTGTCCCAGTAGTTGGCGATCAGAGGTATGCCGTTGGACCGATATACCTGGTCGTGCAAGGAGATCATGGCTTCTTGCAGTAGCGCACCGAACGCCACGATCGACAACCCGGCGACCAGGCCGCGTCCGATCGTCCACATCACCGAGGTGCCCATCATGCATTTCCAGGTCAGTTCGATCGTGGTCTGATCGCTCACCGCCGGCGCCGACACTGCGACGATCAGGTTGGCCGCCACCGAAATGGCCAGATCACCGACCATCAAAGGCAGGACCAGTCGCTGGCTGAACGTCTTCAGCCGCAGCAGCACCACCACCGCGACGACCTGCCAGAGCAACAACGCCACCCCGAGCCACAGCACGACCGGAAAGTCGGTCCGGTGCGCGCTGTAGATCGCGATCAGCCCGGTCGCCACCGCGACGATCCGGTACCCGTACGGACCCAGCAGCAGGTAGCGAATCGCGTGGGCAAGCAGGGTGTCCCAGGCCAGCAGCGAATCGGTCTGCGACCGGTGCAAGGCACCGAGCGAGGCCACCGTCCGCCACACCGACCGCTCGCCGTGCTCGGCCTCTACCGCTTCGACGTCGTCGGCCACCGTGGCCGGAACCACGGCGGCGACGCTGGCACCCCGGAAGAGCAGGTCTCGCAGGATGCCGCCAGAGGCGCTCGAATCCGGTTCGGGTTGTGACAGTGCAGGGTCACGCATGTCGGTGGACACCGCACCCCCTCAACCCGTCTCGATCCTTACGATTAACACTCATCCAACATCATGCGCAAAAGTGATGGGTAAAGCGAGCGCGACGCCGTAGTCGCAATGCCTAAACTCATACCCATGACCGACCCCGGACAAACCCTGGACGCCCCCGAAGCGACGCCGGAAACCCCGGCCGCCGAGGGCACCACCTCACACGACATCCCGTTGCCGGCCGAACTGGCCAAGGCCATGGCCGCGAACTGGGAACCGGCCCCGCCGATGCCACATCCGGCCGGTCGGGACGGACAGCGCGCGGCCGGCGCCGCCACCTGGGCCGGCCACCGGGCCGCCCTGTCGAAGGCCTTCCCCGGCCAGCAGATCGTGGTGCCGTCCGGGCAGTTGAAGGTCCGGGCCAACGACACCGACTATGCGTTCCGCTCGTCCTCGGCGTTCACCTGGCTGACCGGCGAGACGGTCGAAGGTGCGGTGCTGGTGTTGGCCCCGAGCGGCGCCAGTCACCAGGCGACCCTCTACCTGCGCGAGTACGCCGGCCCCGGTGAACCGGGCTACTTCACCAACCGTCTCTACGGGGCGCTCTGGGTCGGCAACGTGCCCGACGTCCAGCAGACCGCCACCGTCCTGGCGATGGACGTCCGACCGCTGACCGAGCTTGCCGGGGCGCTCAAGCGCCACGCCGACACGGTCAGCCTGCCCGGCATCGACGCCGACCTCGACCGGCTGCTGCCGGGCGCGGCCACCAACAAGCTGAGCGAGGTCATCGACGAGCTGCGGCTGGTCAAGGACGGCTGGGAGATCGACCAGCTGCAGGCCGCCTGCGACGCCACTACCCGCGGCTTCACCGACGTGGCCGCCGAGCTCACGAACGTCCTGGCCGCCGGCGGCAAGCGCGGCGAGCGCTGGCTCGAGGGCACCTTCTGGCGGCGCAGCCGGATGGAGGGCAACGAGGTCGGCTACGGCAGTATCGTCGGCGCCGGCCGCCACGGCACGACCCTGCACTGGTGGCGCAACGACGGCGACATCGACCCGGGGCAGCTCTTGCTGGCCGACATGGGCGTCGAGGTCGACAGCCTGTACACCGCCGACGTCACCCGGACCTTCCCGGTTACCGGTGAATGGACCGACACGCAGCGCACGCTTTACGGCGCGGTCCTGGAGGCCCAGCAGGCCGGCATCGCCGAGGTGAAGGCCGGGGCCGATTTCCGGGCCGCGCACAACGCCGCGATGTGGGTGCTGGCCGACTACCTGCACAGCTGGGGCGTGCTGCCGGTGACCGCCGAGGTCGCGTGTAACACCGATGTCGACGCCCCCGGTGCCGGGTTGCATCGGCGCTACACCCTGCACGGCGTCAGCCACATGCTCGGTATCGACGTGCACGACTGCGCCGCCGCGCGGGAAGAGGTCTACCGGGACGGTCCGCTCGGATCCGGCTACGTCCTCACCGTCGAGCCCGGCCTGTACTTCCAGCCGAACGACCTGAGCGTGCCGGCCGAATGGCGCGGCATCGGCATCCGGATCGAGGACGACATCCTGGTCACCGACGGCGACCCGGTCAACCTGTCCGGTGCGCTCCCCCGCGACCCGGACGAGATCACCGCCTGGATGCGTGAGGCACAGTCTCAGCCGGTGCGGCCGTAGCCGAGTTTCGCCCTACCCGCCATGGATGATCTGCGCGTGCCGCCGGCTCGCGGTGTTCCGTACGGACTGAGCATCCCGGCCGTCGAACTCGTCGAGCGGTTCTCCCGCTCGTCCGGTCCGGGTGGGCAGGGCGTGAACACCACCGACAGCCGCGTCGAGCTGAGCTACGACCTCGGCCATTCGATGGCGTTGACCGAGCTGCAGCGCGATCGAGCTTTGGCCGGTCTGGCCGGACGATTGGTCGACGGCACGCTCACGCTGAGCGCGTCCGAGCATCGCTCGCAACGGCAGAATCGCACGGCGGCACGGGACCGGCTGGTGCATCTGCTGACCGAGGCCCTGGCCCCACCGGCACCGCCGCGGCGGCCGACGAAACCGAGCCGCGGTGCCCGGCAACGACGGCTGGATGTGAAGAAGCAACGCGGCCAGATCAAGGCTGGCCGGGCCGCCGTCCGCGACCGCGACTAGACCTGGCAACGATCAGGGCCGCGATGCGATCCGGCGGATGAGATCGAGATCAGCCAGCCGGTGGCGGGCCGTTCTCGATCTCGTCGACCGGCGCCGGCGGGTCGGCTGGCTTTGCCGATCGGAATTGAGCCTCGTAGGCCTCCTCGGCCGGCGGCTCCACCTTCTTCAGATGCCGGTTCATCGACCGCCACAGGAAGTAGACCGCGACCACGAGCAGCAGTACGACCAGCAGCCCGATCGGGCTGCCCTTGCCGGTGTCGGAGTCGGCCAGCAGCAGCGCCCCGTTCACGTCGTCACCATATGGCGAACGCCGGCGAACAGGTCGTCCTCGGGGAGTTCGGTCTCGACCAGGGACTTGGCCAACTCGAACTGCTCCCACGGGAACACCCGCTTCTGCACGTCCAACGGCACCTTGAAGAACCAGCCGTTCGGGTCGACCTGGGTCGCGTGGGCCAGCAGTGCGGCATCCCGCTTTCCGAACTGGTCGGCGCAGTACACCTTGGTCGTAACGTTCGGGACCCGGCGACCTTCGGAGGCCTTCTCCCAGTCCTTCATCCGCTCTTCGTAAGGCGATTCGATGCCCAGTTCCAGCATCGCGTTGTGCAGCGCGAGCATCCGGTCATAGGTGAAGGACACGTCGTAGTAGATCTTCTGCGGCTGCCAGGCCGGACCCGCCTCGGGATACTGCTCTGGATCCCCGGCCGCCTCGAAGGCCGCCATCGACACCGTGTGACACATGATGTGGTCGGGGTGCGGGTAGCCGCCGTTCTCGTCATAGGTGGTCATGACGTGCGGCCGGAACGTGCGGATCAGGGCCACCAGTCGCGGTACCGATTCCTCCAGCGGTGTCAGGCCGAAACACCCGTCGGGCAGGGGCGGCAGCGGGTCGCCCTCGGGCAGGCCGGAGTCGACGAAGCCCAGCCACTCGTGGTGCACGCCGAGGATCCGCTCGGCGTTGGCCATCTCTTGCAGCCGGACCGCGTGGATGTTCTCGGCGATGTCGGCCCGATCCTTCAGCGCCGGGTTGAGGATGTCGCCCCGTTCGCCGCCGGTACAGCTGACCACCAGGACGTCGGCACCCTCCTCGACGTAACGGGCCATCGTCGCCGCGCCCTTGCTCGACTCGTCGTCGGGGTGGGCGTGCACGCACATCAGGCGTAGCCCGGCGCTGATTTCGGGTTTGGTTACAGAATCTGGCACCCTGTCATTGTCACCGATGGCTCAGACAGCCCGGTGCGGTGGGCCTGCAGGTCTCGTGAGCATCCGGCGTAAGCCTGGTCGACGAGCGCGTTGACGGCCCGGCCCGACCCGGCCAGAAGGCCGCCGGAACGGGCAAAACCGGCGCGGAACCACGCGAGCCGGTGTTACGTTGACAAGCTTCAACCAGTCCCACAGAGTCACCTGCTGTAGTTGAACAGCCGTCCCTAGGAGTTGTACCCGTGAGCACCGAGACCTCTGCGACCACCACCTGGCTGACCCAGGAGGCCTACGACCGGCTTTCCAAGGAGCTGGCCGATCTGATCGGCAACCGGCAGGCGATGGCGCAGGAGATCAACGACCGGCGCGAAGAGGGCGATCTGAAAGAGAACGGCGGCTACCACGCCGCGCGCGAGGAGCAGGGCAAGCAGGAGGGACGGATCATGCAGCTGACCCAGATGCTGCGCGACGCCAAGGTCGGCGAGGCTCCGACGACGGACGGCACCGCCGGTCCGGGCATGGTCGTCACCGTCCGGTTCTCCGACGACGAGGACGACACCGAGACGTTCCTGATCGGCTCTCGCGAGGAGTCCGACACCACCGACCTGGATGTGTACTCCTCCGCGTCACCGCTGGGCAAGGCGCTGACCGGCGCCAAGGAGGGTGACACGGTGTCCTACGAGACGCCGACCGGCAAGACGCTCTCGGTCACGCTGTTGACGGCGAAGCCCTACACCGGCTGACGACCCGACCCGGACCGGCGGTTTACGCCGCACGACTGCGAAGCCCTACACCGGCTGACGACCCGACCCGGCGTGGTATCCACGAGCCGTTTGGCCTTGTGGGGGTATCACGCGCACGTCGGCCTAGCTCGGGGGGCGGAGCTGACAGTTCGGCGCGTGCTGCCACAAGTCGCGCAGCAGGGCGATCTCGGCTCCATGATGCGACAGCTCGTCCAGTGCATGGATCACCAGGCCGGCCCAGTTGTCGTCGGCGAACGGACCCCACTCAGAGCCCAGCGCCCGCCACATTCCGTCCTCACCCAGCCCGCCGAGGCCGGCCCGGAAAGCGGCCCAGGAGGCATCCAGCAGCTCCAGCGCCTCGTTCACATCCAGCGTCCAGCGCCCCTGCGGGGTGCGGATCGGCCACTCGCCCAAGCCGCCGGTCAGGTAGTTGGCGAAGCAGTCCGCCGCCAGGTGGTACATCCGCCAGGCGATGGTGGTGACCGGGGCCGGGTCGGGATCATCGCCGGACCAGTCCACCACCACCTCGTCGCCGGCCTGGCGCACCGTCCAGCAGTCCGGCACCGGTTCCCAGAGATACTCGGCCTGGCTGAGGCCGGTGATCCGCTTGCGCACCCGGGCCCAGACGAAGTCGATCGCGTCGAGGGTCAGCAGATCGACGGTGGGCAGTCGTGAACTCATGGGAGAGAACCTAGCCAGTCGCTGTGACATTTTTGAAGACAAGCCCCCAGTGGGGACGTATTCCCGATTCCGCCGACAGCGTTGCCGCCGACGAACTGTGCGTCACGGCATGGCGGGACGGCACGAGCAGTCGTAGCGTTTTCACTGTGAATCCAGCCCCTGACATCACCACCCTCGGCGCCCTGCGCGCCTCCGGCCACATCCATCGCGGCGTCAAGGCCGAGATCCGGCAGAACCTGATCGCCCGGCTCGCCGCCGGTGAACCGTCGTTGCCCGGCATCGTCGGGTTCGAGGACACCGTCGTCCCCGAGGTCGAACGCGCGCTGCTGGCCGGCCACGACATCGTCCTGCTCGGCGAACGGGGCCAGGGCAAGACCCGGCTCATCCGAACCCTGATCGGACTGCTCGACGAATGGACACCGATCATCGCCGGGTCCGAGATCAACGAGCACCCGTACGCCCCGATCACCAATGCGGCGACGGCAAAACTGGCCGAGCTCGGCGACGACCTGCCGATCGAGTGGAAGCATCGCAGCGAGCGTTACGGCGAGAAGCTGGCCACCCCGGACACCTCGGTCGGTGACCTGATCGGTGACATCGACCCGATCAAGGTGGCCGAGGGCCGGTCGCTCGGAGACCCGGACACGGTCCACTTCGGCCTCGTGCCTCGTACCAACCGGGGCATCTTCGCGGTCAACGAATTGCCCGATCTGGCCGAACGAATCCAGGTCGCCATGCTCAACGTGCTGGAGGAGCGCGACATCCAGGTGCGCGGCTACCAGCTGCGGTTGCCGTTGGATCTGTTGATGGTCGCCTCGGCCAACCCCGAGGACTACACCAACCGCGGCCGGATCATCACCCCGCTCAAGGACCGGTTCGGCACCGAGATCCGCACCCATTACCCGCTGGAACTGTCCGACGAACTCAGCCTGATCGCGCAGGAGGCTGCGGTGCTGTGGGGGTCGGAGGAGGACAACACCAGCTTCGGTGCGCCGCTCATCCCGTCGCACCTGCTTGAGGTCGTCGCGCGCTTCACCCGGGCCGTTCGCGAGGCCCCGCAGGTCGATCAGCGATCGGGCGTCTCGGCCCGCTTCGCCATCGCCGCCGTCGAGACCGTGGCTGCCTCGGCCGTGCGCCGGGCCGCGCTGACCGGCGAGGCCCTGGCAGTGGCGAGGGTTTCCGACCTACCGGCGATCGTCCCGGCCGCTCGGGGAAAGGTGGAGTTCGACGACGCCGACGAGGGTCGCGAGTTCGACGTACTCGACCACCTCTTGCGCCGGGCCGTCGCCGAGACCAGCCGGGCTCGGTTGGCCGGCCTCGATCTTCGGCCGCTCCAGGAGAAGTTCGATTCCGGCCTGCTGGTCGAGACCGGTGACACGGTGTCGGCCGATCGCCTGCTCGAACAACTGGGCAGTATCCCGGGGTTGGCCGCCCTGCTGGAACGGCTCGAGCCGGACAGCGTGCACGAGGGCCCCGCCACCGTCGGGATCGCTGCCGCCGCAGTCGAGTTCGCTCTCGAAGGGCTGTATCTCAACAAGCGGTTGGCCAAGGAATCGGCGGGCAATCGCACGGTGTACGGAGCCTGAGGCGTGGCGATCAGATACGGCGCGTGGCACGGCGGCCCGGACCCACTCGAGCCGCCCTACGACATCAGGCAGGCCCTGGACGAACTCGGCGACGACGTGCTGGCCGGTCTCTCGCCCCGAGCGGCGCTGCAACGATTGATGCGCAGCGGGGTGGACGGCCGGTCCGGACTGGACGCGATGCGTCAGCAGGCCCGCAACCGGGCCCGCAAGCTGCGCAACAACTCCCGCCTCGACGGCACCCTCGATCAGATCCGCGAGCTGCTGGATCAGGCCCTGGAGAGCGAGCGATCAGCTTTGTTCCCCGACCCGT
Organism: Phormidium nigroviride PCC 7112; assembly: GCA_964658795.1. Classification (GTDB taxonomy): domain Bacteria; phylum Actinomycetota; class Actinomycetes; order Mycobacteriales; family Jatrophihabitantaceae; genus Jatrophihabitans_A. The sequence continues at coordinate 1,624 of CAZZZW010000100.1, read as the reverse complement.
CCGACAACGCCCGGCTGGCCGAGAGCGAACTCGACGCGCTGCCGCCGGACACCTCGCGGGCGGTCCGAGAACTCTCGGAATATCAGTGGCGCTCACCCGAGGCCGCCGCCAAGTACCAGCAGATCAATGACCTGCTGCGTTCGGAGGTCCTGGACGCCCAGTTCGCCGGGCTGAAGGATGCGCTGACCAACCCGGATCCGCAGGCGATGCAACAGATCCGGGACATGCTCGAGGACCTCAACCAGATGCTCGATGCAGACGCTCGTGGTGAGCACACCGCCGCCCAGTTCGACGAGTTCATGGCCAAGCACGGCCAGTTCTTTCCGGACGACCCGAGCAACCTGTCCGAACTGATCGACTCGTTGGCCCGTCGCTCCGCGGCGGCCGAGCGGCTGATGAACTCCCTCACCGACGAGCAACGCGGTGAACTGTCATCGTTGATGAATCAGGCGATGGGGCAGGCCGGGATGGCCGATCAGATGGCCCGGCTGCAACGTTCCCTGCGCGCGGCCCGGCCGGACCTGAACTGGGGCGGCTCGGAACGGATGAATGGCGAGCGCGGTATGGGCTACGCCGACGGCACCGAAGCCCTGGCCGAGCTGGCCGATTTGGATGAATTGGCCGAGCTGTCGCTGCAGGACTACCCCGGTGCCAGTTTGGCCGATATCGACGAGGAATTGGTCGAGCGGGCACTGGGCCAGCAGGCCGTCCAGGATCTGCAGCAACTTCGCGCGATCGAGCGGGAACTGCAGCGACAGGGCTACCTGGAACAGGCTGGCCGTGGCCTCGAACTGTCGCCGCGGGCGTTGCGCCGGCTCGGTTCGACCGCGTTGCGACGGGTCTTCGCTGCCCTGGAGAACACCCGCCGCGGCGACCACGACGTCCGGGATGCGGGTGCGGCCGGTGAGATCACCGGCTCCAGTCGAGAATGGCGTTTCGGTGACGAGCAACCGCTCGACGTGGTTCGGACCGTGCGGAATGCGGTGCTACGGACCGCCGGCTTGCGTGCCGGCCGGGTGCGGTTGGCCGCCGAGGACTTCGAGGTGGTTGAGACCGAACGCCGTTCCTCGGCTGCGGTCGCGCTGCTGGTCGACATGTCGTACTCGATGGAGCTGCGTGGCACCTGGGGCGAGGCCAAGACCACCGCGTTGGCGTTGCATTCATTGGTGACCACGAAGTTCCCGCAGGACGCGATCCAGATCATCGGCTTCAGCGACTACGCCCGGGTGATGACCCCGCGCGACCTGGTCAACCACGACTGGGAAAGGGTGTACGGCACCAACCTGCAGCATGCGCTGATGTTGGCCCGCCGGCATTTGGACAAGCACCGCGGGGCCGAGCCGGTGATCCTGGTGATCACCGATGGTGAGCCCACCGCGCACCTGGCTGCGGACGGCTTCTCCGACTTCTGCTGGCCGCCGTCGATGGAAACCGTGGCCGCAACCTTGGCCGAGGTGGAGCGCTGTACCCGGCGCGGAGCCAGCATCAACATATTCATGCTGGACAACGATCAGCGGCTGGTCGACTTCATGCATGAGATCGGACGTCGTAACGGTGGCCGGGTGTTCTTGCCCAATACCGGCGCGTTGGGCGAATACGTCGTGTCCGACTACCTGAAGGCGCG
>CAZZZW010000099.1:0-12911 GCA_964658795.1 Phormidium nigroviride PCC 7112 | reverse complement strand
GTACTGGGGGTTCGCCGATTGCGGACCGGTCGCCTCGTCAGCTTGTGCACCGTACTGGTGGGCACGGGACCAGGCGTGCTGTTCGGCCGTCGGCACGAAGTAGGGCTGCTCACCCGGTGCGGGCTGGTGGCCTTCGCCAAGGGTGTGGATCACCGGCGGTTGTTCGGCGGTCTCGCGGACCTCGCCCGCCGGGGAGGCTTCGAAGGTGCGCGGGTCCGGCTGCTCGTCACCGGGGCGCTGGGGCTGATCCGTCACTGGGACCACTCATTTCTGTCGTCTCGTCCGTACGAAACACAGTCAAGACCCGCTACATGACCCCCGGCTTGGAGAAGTCCAGGCGTTTCCTGTGAACGGTCGTCCGGCGCCCTTCCCGCCTGCGAGTGGGCGCGATCAGGCGTCCTTCTTGGCCACCAGCGTCAACACGTCATAGCTGGCCACCAGCGCCCCGTCCTGGTTCCGGACGTCCAGGTCCCAGCGGACCTCGCCGTAGTTCTCGGTCTGGCGGGCCTTCTTCTCCTTGCAGGTCAACTGGGCTTTGATGGTGTCGCCGAGTCGCACCGGTGTCACGAAGCGCAGGTTGTCCAGCCCGTAGTTGGCCAGCACCGGTCCCGGCGATGGCTCCACGAACAGCCCGGCCACTCGCGAGATGACGAAGTACCCGTGCGCCACGATGCCCCCGAACAACGGGTTCTGGGCCGCCGCCACCGGATCGGTGTGGGCGTAGAAGGAGTCTCCGGTCAGTTCGACGAACCGCGACACGTCCTCGGCGGTGACGGTGTGAGCTTCGGTGTGCAGTACCTCGCCGATGGCCAGTTCCTCGAAGTGGTGCCGGAACGGGTGGACGTCGGTGGTGACGGTAGGTGCGCCGGCCACCCAGCGACCGGTCACGGCTGACAACGACCGGGGCGAACCCTGCACCGCCGTGCGCTGCATGTAGTGCAGCACACCCCGGATGCCCCCCAGCTCTTCGCCGCCGCCGGCCCGGCCGGGACCGCCGTGCACCAGCAACGGTAACGGCGAGCCATGACCGGTGGAGGACCTGGCATCGTCGCGGTCGATCACGATCATGCGGCCATGGTGCGCGGCCGCGCCCAGCACCACGTCGCGGACGAAGGATTGGTCGTAGGAATAGACAGATCCGACCAGCGACCCCTGACCCAACGCGGCCAAGGCCACCACGTCCTCGGCGGTGTCGTAACCGATCACGGTGGCCAGCGGACCGAACGCCTCGACGGTGTGCAACGGCGCTGCGGCGGCCTCGCGAGCCCGCAGGACGGTGGGCGCCACGAAGGCACCATCGACCGGAAGCCCTTTGCTCGCAGCCGAATCCGGACCGCCGATGGCGATGTCGGCCGCCTCGGTGAGCCGGTTCAGGTTGGCCTGAAACTCATCTCGCTGGGCCAGCGAGACGAGCGCACCCATGGTGGTTCCCTCGGTCCGCGGGTCGCCGATCACGACCTTGGCCAGCCGGGCCTCGATCGCGTCGAGCACCGCATCAACCTGCGTCGAGGGAACGAACGCGCGCCGGATCGCGGTGCATTTCTGCCCGGCTTTCACGGTCAATTCTCTACTGACCTCGCGGACGAACAGGTCGAACTCGGGCTCGCCGGGGACGGCATCCGGACCGAGGACGGCAGCATTCAACGAGTCGGCTTCAGCCGTGAACCGGACCGCCCTGGCCACCACGTTCGGATTGCTGCGCAGCGACTGTGCGGTCGCGGCTGAGCCGGTGAACGCGACCACGTCCTGGCCGGTGAGGTGATCCAGCAGGCCGTCCGGCGCCGCACACACCAGCGAGATGGCGCCTGGTGGTAGCAATCGGGATTCCACCATGTCGGCAAAGACCTTCTCGGTCAGCTGACCCGTCTGCTCGGCCGGCTTCACCACCACCGGCAGGCCGGCCAGGAAGGCCGGGGCGAACTTCTCCAACATGCCCCAGACCGGAAAGTTGAAGGCATTGATGAACAACGCCAGCCCGTGCAACGGGGTGTAGATGTGCTGAGCGACGAAGCTGCCGTCCTTGCTGAGCGGCTCGACCGGACCGTCGGTGTAGACGTGGCTGTCAGGTAGTTCACGCCGGCCCCGCGAGGCGTAGGCGAACAGCACTCCGATCCCACCGTCGACGTCGAACTTGGAGTCGAACAGGGTCGCGCCGGTCTGGAACGACAACGGGTAGTAGGACTCCTCCTTCCGGTCGTTGAGGTAGCTCGCCAGCTGCTTCAGGATCGCGGCTCGCTCGGTGAAGGTAAGGCGGCGCAGCGCCGGACCGCCGACGGCGCGGGCGTGGTCGTAGGCCGCCTCGACGTCGACCGGACGGGACGACCACCGTGCGACCACCTCGGAGGTGGCGGCGTCCAGGATCGGTTCGCCCTCGTCGGTCGGGGTGATCCACTGGTCACCGAGATAGGACCGAACGATGTCCGCCATCAGGAATACCCTTTCGCCGGTGGCCACGGCAGCGCCGAAGCCGTCCGGCCGAGCATAACTAACTGACCGTTCATTCGGTAATGGTTCTGCGACCGGGCAACACCCGTTCGGATCAGCGCCGGAATCGGGCCGGACTGAGGAAGTCGATGTCGAGCCGGCTCTGCCCGTCCTGGACCAGATCGGCGACGATCTCGCCCACCACCGGGACGAACTTGAAGCCGTGGCCGGAGAACCCGACCGCCAGCACCACCCGGCCGGACGAGCCCGGGTGCATCCCGAGCACGAAGTCGTCATCGGCGGCCCCGGGATACATGCAGACCGAGGACCGGACGAGGTCGCCGTCCAGTCCGGGTAGGCCGGCCCGGATGAGTCGGCGGACCGGCTCGGTGTCGTCGGCCGAGATGCTGCGATCGAGCCGGTCGGGGTCGACCTCGGTGGTCATCCCGTCCTTGTAGATGGCCGTCTTGACCCCGGTTTCGCCTGCCACCGCAGGGAATCCGTAGAGCTGAACGTTCTTGGGGCCAGGAATATCCCATAGATACACGGGAAACCGCTCCGGGTCGAAGTCGTCCGGGCGGCTGGTCCGGAACCAGTGCGTGGTCTGCCGGGTCACCGACAGTGGGAATTGATCCATCTTTGCCAGCCGATTCGCCCACGCTCCGGTGGCCAGCACCAGCTTCGGAGCGTGCACCGTCTCGCCGGCCGCACTGATGTGCACGCCGCCCGGTCCGAGTTCGATGGACTCCACCGCGGTCTCGAACCACAGTTCCGCCCCGGCGTCCAGGGCCAGCTCGACATTGGCCAGCACCGTCGCCTCCGGCAGTGCGTATCCGGCATCCCGCTCGAACACCGCAGCCTGATCGGGGTAGAGCTGGAACTGCGGGTAGCGACGGCGCAGTTCCGTCGGGTCCAGCAGATCGTGCGGCAAACCCCACTGCCGGGCCGAGGCCAGGGCGCCGGCGACCACCGGGCTGTCCGGTGCGCCGATCATCAACGCGCCACAGCGGGTGAACAGCCGCTCGCCGAAGTCGGCCGACAGCTGGTCCCACAGTTCGTAGGAGCGCATCAGCAGCGGTACGTAGGCCGGGCCTTCGTAGTAGGCCTTGCGCACGATCCGGCTGCCGCCGTGGGAGGACCCGAGTTCGTGCGCGGGCTGGAACTGCTCGATGCCCAGCACCCGCAGGCCACGGTGGGCCAGGCGATAGGCGGCTGAGGATCCCATCCCGCCGAGGCCGACCACGATGACGTCATACTCGCTGTCCACGAGCCCCATGATGACAGCCGGACGACGCGTTCTTAGGTACTGAAGGCCCGCGACGCTACGGTAATGCGGTGAGTTGGCTGACCGAACCCGATTCCGACTGGGAATCCGACCCTGCGGACGAGCCGCCGAACCGGTTGCGGTTGGTAGCCCTGCTGATCGGGGCCTGGTTGGCGGTCAGTGTGGTCGTGCTGATCGTGCTCCTGGTGGTCAATGGCCGGCACTCGAACACCACCACCACAGGTGGCGCCGCGACGAGCGGGGCGTCCCGCACCAGCACCGCACCCTCGACCACGGCCGGTCTGCCGGCCGGCTGGACCCAGCGCGCCGCCGACGACCAGACCAACTGCGCCGCACACGCCTACGGCCGGGTCGCCGCGTTCTTCGCCCAGACGCCCTGCACCGGCGTGCATCGGCTGCTGGCCACCACGTCGACCGCTGGACGGGCGATCGTGATCGCCAGCAACACGGTGACTTTTGCCAATGGCGATCAGGCGAAAAGGTACCTGGCCCTGGTCAACGCCGACGGCACCGGCAACATCGCCGACCTGCTCCGCGAGGGCGTCCGCTACTCCGGCGGACCGACCGCGCTACCGATCTCGGCGTTCGCGTCGGTCCAGCAGGGGAACACGGTCCGGGTGGCCGAGGCCGGCTACGTGGCCGGCACGTCGAGCCCGTCCGATCCGACGCTGCTGGCGACGGCCAAGCTCGGCATCTGATCGCCGGTGCCTTGAGCCATCGGTCGGATCATCCCGATCCGGCCAGGTCGAACTCACTCGGTTCCGGTGGCCTCCAGATCGGCGGTGAGCTTGCGTAGCTTGCGAACCAACCGCCCCCGGTTGACCGCGTCCATGGCGGTCGACCGGCAGATCTCGGCCGGGATGTGGGCGGCGCGTTTCTGCATCGCGCGTCCTGACCGGGTCAGCAGGACGGTGACCGCCCGCTCGTCGTCGGAGCGTCGGGACCGGGACACCAGGCCGGAATTCTCGAGCCGTTTCACCAATGGCGACAAGGTATTCGACTCCAACTGCAACCGCCGGCCGAGGTCGCCGATGCCGACGGCCGCGTCGGCCTCCCACAGCACCCGGAGAACCAGGTACTGCGGATAGGTGAGATCGAGCTCGTCGAGCAGGGGACGGTAGGTCGCGGTCATGGCCCGAGAGGCCAGATACAAGGCGAGACACAATTCATCGTCCAGAGCGGCTGTTTGCTCATCGATGAGAGAGGCGGTCATGGCCCCAGGGTAGCCCGCGAGCCGGCAGAGAGAAGCCCCGCTCAGCAGGTACCCCCATACCTGGTTCGCGGGGCTTCAGCCTCGTACAACTTCACCACATGCACCCCCGTGCGCTGAAAACCCTACCGGCGCTCACGATGAGCATACAAGCGGCAATGCAGTCACCGATGGATCACACAGGGTCACCCAAGCCCGCACGATTCGTCACGTCCTGTGGGGAAATGAGGGAGGCTAGTCGCGGGTCAGCCGACCAGTTCGACCTCGAACCCATCCGAGTTGGCCAGGTAGGCCGCATAGTGCTTCGGTCCGCCGGCCCACGGATGCCGATCAACGAAGAGCAGGTCCCAGCCCCGCCCGCCGGCCGCCGCCACCACCGTGTCGACCCGTTCACGACCACCGGCCCAGAACGCCAGATGGTTCAGCCCCGGCCGTAGCCGCTCGTGCGATTGCCCTTCCATCGCTGGTGATTCCTCAACGACCAGGTAGGACTCCGCCAGCCGCCAGCTACGACCCGATGGCCACGACTGGAACTCGGCGTACCCCAGCTCACCCAGTAGCCAGCCCCACTCCGACACCGCGCGTGCCAGCGACGGCACCCACAGCTCGACGTGATGGATCACGCCCACCTTGCCGACCACGCCTACCCCCTACCTAGCCAGAGTGCGAGTAACCACCAGCATGCTCGTTGGCCGCCAGCTGGCACAGAGCCGGGACGCGGCGTCGCCCGTCCGGAGCCGGGGCCGCACCCACACAACAACGCCGCAGACCCGAGAGGGGCCTGCGGCGCTGCCGCGTTATTCAGTTATGAATGCTGGTGAACTCGTTAGCCGATCTTGTAGCTGTACGGGACCTGGGCGAGCACGTCACCCGTGGTGTTGAAGGTCGCGTACGCGAAGGACGGCGTGGTGTACACGAACAGCGAACCGCAGACCGTGTCGCCCTTCTTGCCACTCGGCGTGATGTTGACCGTGATCGTGGCCGAGGCTCCGGGCGCGATCGTGACCGGAGCGCCGATGTCGGCGGTCGGGTCGGTCGTCGCGGCCCAGAAGTCACCCGTCGAGGACGTGACGTCGCTGTCGAAGCCGAGCGTCTTGCCACTCAGGTTCACCTGGGCGTTGGCGGTCGGAGCACCCGCGTCACCGACGTAACCGACCTCGTTCAGGTCGGTGAACCAGATGCCGGTGCTGACCGTGCCGGGGGTGTCCTTGACGGTCGCCACCGAGACGGTGCTGCCGTTCTGGCCGGCGTTCAGGTCACCGACGACATCGATGCCCTGGACTCCGTTGGTCAGCTCGGTGATGGCCGGCACGTCGGCGACCGAGGTGGCCGTCAGCGTGTTCGTGCCCGGCGGGACCAGGAAGGTCGGGGCCGCGTGCGCCGGCAGCTGGAAGGTCTGCGGACCGAACGGCGAGGCGAACTGCGTCTGCACCACCTTGTTGGTACGCGGGTCCAGCTGCACGTTGATCGGCGCGATGCCGGTGTTCTTGACGGTCACCTGGGCGGTGGTGGTGCTGCCCTTCTTGATCGTGACCTTGCTCGAGTTCGGCAGGCCCTTGGTCGAGACCGAGGACTTGTTGAACCCGATCGTGCCGGAGAAGTTCTCCGTGAACGCGGTGCCCGGAACCGGGTTGACCACGAACAGGATCACTCGCCACTGGCCCGGCCGCGGGTTCGCCGAGGTCATCTGCAGCGTCGTGCCCGGGGCAGTGAGGTTGCCGCTGGCATCGGTGTAGAGGTTGCTGTCGATGGCCTGGCTCTCGCCGTTCGGGTCGACCAGAACACCCTCGAGCGTGTAGTTCGGGTTGCTGGCCAGGGTGACGCCGACACTCACGTCCTTCTTGCCGCTGGGCACATTGAAGGCGTAGGTGAAGGCCTGCGCGGCCGAACCGGCCCGCGCGTTACCACCGGTGATGGTGCCGGCGAAGCTGCCCGGCGCCGGGACGATGGTGCGGACCACGACCGGGATCGAGGTCACGTGACCGTCGGAGCTGGCCACGACCACCGAGTAGCTGGTGTCGCCACCGGCGTTGGGCACCTTGAAGGAGACCTTGACGTTCTTGGTCTCGCCCGGGTTGATCTGCAGGGCCGGCTTGCTGATGGTGCCTGTCGGCACGACCCGCTGGTCGGTCGCCCGCAGGCTGACGTTGCCGGTGTAACCGGCCGCGCTACCCACGGTGTAGAAGATTGCCGTGTACGTCCCCGGAGCCGGCTTGCGGATGTCCAGGTTGGCGTAGTTGGCCGACACCGCGCCACCCTGCGGGCGGCTGTTGGTGACGAAGGCACCCGACGGGTCGAGCACGGTCAGGCGGACGACCGGGGTGACCACCGACGTGCCGACCTGCTTCTTCGCGCCCTGCCAGATCATCTGCAGCGCGGTCCGGTCAGTACCGGCCGGAATGGTGAAGGTGGACTTGACGTAGGCCCACGGTGCACCGGTGGTCGGGTACGGGAACGTCTGCGTGCTGGCGGCGTTCAACGCGACCGTCTTGGTCTGAACCGCGGTGGTGAGGAAGTCACGGCCGGAGGTCGCGACGGTGAGCGGCTTGGTGCCGACGTTGGTGACGCCGACGGTGGCCGACTGGGTGCTGCCCGGGTTGCCCGCGAAGTCGAGCTGCGTCTTGGAGAGCGCGATGTTCGAGCTGACACCGGCCGGGGCGGCCGACGTCGCACCCGGGTAGGTGATGGCGGCCTCGACCGCGGCCCGGGAGTTCAGCAGACCCGAACCCTGCTCGAAGGCCGGCAGGCCCAGGTCGGTCGCGGTGCTGGTCAGCAACTGCTTGACCAGGGCCGGCGACGGCGAGTTACCGCCGTGCGAGGACCGGTACCCGGAGATGACCAGCGCGGCCGCACCAGCGGTCAGCGGCGCCGACTGGCTGGTGCCACCGAAGAGCTGGAAGGCCGACCCGCCACCGGCGTAGTTGGCACATTCCGGCGCGCCCGCGTCACACGCGGCCCAGCCGGACTCACCCGGGGCGGTCAGGTCGACCGTGGTGCCCTCCTGGGTGTATCCACCCGAGGACAGCGACGAGATCTCGTCGTTGACCCACTTGCCGTTGCTGAAGTAGCGCGCCCCGGCGTAACCGGTCTGGGCGTAGCCCCGGTTGTTGGTGTTGGCCGCGACCGTGATGACGTTCGGGTCGGTGCCCGGGTTGCCGATGGTGCTGGTCGTACCCGCGTCACCGCTGGAGACCGTCACCGTGGCGCCGGCCTTGACCGCCATGTCGTTGAACAGCGCGATCGCGGTCCGGGTCGACAGGTCCGGCACGACGTTGCCGCCGAAGGACTCGTTGATGACGTCGACGTGATCGGTCGAGGAGGCGTAGTCGATGGCCTGGATGATCGAGGTGGTGAAGAAGTCGATCTTGAGCGCGACGATGCTGGCGCCCGGAGCCATGCCGAGGATGCGGATGTTGCAACCAGCCGGCAGCGGGTAGGCCGGGTTCACGAAGGTCGACAGGTCGTGCGAGACCAGGCCCTGGGCGGCGATCGCCGAGGCGTCACCGTAGGCCTCGGCGCCACCCTCCGTCGGCGCGGGGCCGTCGGCCGAGAACGCCTTGTAGTCGGTGATGACGTGCGATCCGTCGGCGCGGATCAGGTCCGCGTTGTCGGGATTGATGCCGTCGGCGATGTAGGCGACCTTGACGCCGCTACCGTTCGTCAACTGCTGGGCCGTCTTGGCCGCGGGGTTGTCCGACGCCGTGTTGGTGTCGGTCAGGGCCTCGGGCTCGAGCAGCGGCTTGGAGGGGTCGGTCGGGCAGATGGTCGAGTCGGCGACCGGACCGAGCTGGGTCGTCGAGTTGGGCTTGACCTGCCCGGCGGACTCGTTGACCTTCTTGGTGATGTTGACCGCGACCTGGCCGTTCGGGATGACCGCGGCGACGGACGGGTCGGTGGCCAGCGCGGCCGCCTGATCCTTGGTCATCGTGGCCGAGAAGGCGTTGGCGGTGGTGTAGTGCTGAACCTTGCTGACCTTGGCGCCACCGCGCTTGGACAGCCGGCCGAGAACGGCGTTCTGGTCGCTGGTCGCGGCCGTCCGGCGCGCGTTGACGTGGGTCTTGTTGGCCGGCGTGGCGGTCAACTGGTCATGCAGCAGGACGATGACGGACTCGGCCGCACTGCCGTTCGCGACTGTCGGCGCCGCGACGGCTGATGGGCCGCCCACGAACCCGCAGACGGTGCCCAGCGCTGTTGCGCCGACCACCGCCCCGATGAATTTCGACCTGTGTTTTTTGACGGTCATTCCTGGTGTTCCCCCTGAAGCCGGCATCGCGACGGCCATCGTCGCGAGCGCGCAGTTCCCCCAAGCAGGTGCTAGTTGGGGGAACCTACGACCGCGACTATTCCGCCGAATTGTTGACTGCACAAGACAAAACCTTTAACTAATCCTTACTTAACAGACAGCACACACTCAGCTGTCTCGGTGAGTAATCAGGTCATCCACAGCGACGGTCACGAGCGGTGATCGCCGGATCGGTTCCATTGCGGAAATGCGGGAATGGCGCGCGCCCCGGTAGGACACCCTGAGTGACACCACTGGCCGGTGGCAGGTCACTGCCGGTTAGCACCAGTTTCGGCGCCGACGCGACTCCGGGCCGCCGCGGCCGGCACACCCGCCAGACCCGACGCACCCGGCCGGGCAGACGCGAACGCCCCGCCGGACCTCGGGTCCGACGGGGCGCGTCGTGATGTTGCGGCTTGCGGCTTGCTCAGACGTCGCGGAAGGTGTGGATGCTCGCGCCGAGCAGGTTCAGCCGATCGGCCAACTGCTCGTACCCGCGGTCGATGACGTAGACATTGCGCAGCAGCGAGGTGCCCTTGGCGGCCAGCATGGCCAGCAGCACGACCACCGCCGGACGCAGCGCCGGCGGGCAGATGACCTCGGTGCCGGACCAGTGGGTCGGACCCTCGACGTAGATCCGGTGCGGGTCCATCAGGGTGACCCGGGCCCCGAGCTTGGTCAGTTCGGTCAGGTACAGCGCCCGGTTGTCGTACACCCAGTCGTGGATCAGCGTCGAACCTTCAGCCGTCGCCGCGATCAGCGCGAAGAACGGCAGGTTGTCGATGTTCAGTCCGGGGAAGGGCATCGGGTGGATCTTGTCCAGCGGCGCGTGCAGCTGGGACGGGTGGATCGTGACGTCGACCAGCCGGGTCTTGCCGTTCGCGGCCGGGTACTCCTCGGTCTGGTCGAACTGCAGGCCCATCTCGGTGAGCAGCGCCAACTCGATCTCCATGAACTCGATCGGCACCCGCCGGACGGTGATCTCGGAGTCGGTGACGATGGCCGCGGTGACCAGGCTCATCGCCTCGATCGGGTCCTCGGACGGGGAGTAGTCGACGTCCTTGCGAATCTCCGGCACGCCCTGCACGGTCAGCGTGGTGGTGCCGATTCCCTCGATGTGCACGCCCAACTCGGTGAGGAAGAAGCACAGGTCCTGCACCATGTAGTTGGAGCTGGCGTTACGGATCACGGTCACGCCGTCGTTGCGGGCCGCGGCCATCAGGGCGTTCTCGGTCACGGTGTCGCCGCGCTCGGTAAGCACGATCGGCCGGTTCGGGCGGACCGAGTGGTCCACCTCGACGTGATAGGCCCCGGCGGTGGCTTCGACCTGCACGCCGAAAGGACGCAACGCGATCATGTGCGGCTCGACGGTTCGGGTGCCCAGGGCGCAGCCGCCGGCGTAGGGCAGGTCGAACAGCTTCTCCTGCCGCATCAACGGGGCCAGGAACATGATGATGCTGCGGGTTCGTCGGGCGGCGTCCAGATCCAGGCTGTCCAATTCGAGCTTGGCCGGCGGGACGATCTCGAGGTCGTTGTCGCTGTTGAGCCAGCGGGTCTTGACTCCGATGCTGTTGAGTACCTCGAGGATGCGGTGCACCTCTTCGATCCGGGCCACCTTGCGCAGCGTCGTCTTGCCCTCGTTCAGCAGTGAGGCACAGAGCAGCGCGACGCCGGCGTTCTTGGACGTCTTGACGTCGATGCTGCCGGACAGCTTGCGGCCGCCTTCGACGCGCAGGTGCAGCGGACCGGACCGACCGAGCGAGACGATCTCGGAATCCAGGGCCTCACTGATCCGGGTCAGCAGGTCCAGACTCAGGTTCTGGTTGCCTTGCTCGATCCGGTTGATGGCGCTCTGCGAGGTGCCGAGGGTGTCGGCGAGCTGGGACTGGGTCCAGCCCCGGTTCTTGCGCGAGTCGCGGATCAGGGTGCCGACCCGCCGCGCATAATCCTTGCTGGTCACTTCTTCAGACATGCCGACCACGATATCTCACATATGAGTTTGAGCAAGCAGGCTAACCGGCGATTCAGCGTCGCCTCAGCGAGATTACGGCCTTGTTCAATCTCCCCTGTGAGATGTTCCATGCCCGAGCAACCTGCCGGGTCCGACCGCGTCTGAGCAAGTGATACCCCGTGATCAACAGACGGACCGCTGGACTGGCTTCACGCCGAGCGTCTGTTGATAACCGTTGGGAGCCTCGGTTGACTACGGTGTCGCTTGATCAGGTCCGAGCGGCGGCGAGCAAGATCTGAGCCACGGCGGCCAGTTCCGTGGCCAGGCCGGCGTCGGTGATCCGGCCGCCGTCGTCCAAGGCCGACCGGCTGACCACGATCCGGGCGCAGGCCTGCTCCACGATCCGGGTGTCCGCGTACCGCAGCACGGTCGCCAACTCGGCGTAGGCACCGGCGGCACCGCGGTCGGAGGTGTTGATCCAGCCCACCGGCTTGCCTGACATCTGGCCGCCGCCGATGGTCCAGTCGAGCAGGTTCTTGCACGATCCCGGCAGTGCGCCGGCGTACTCCGGCGTGCAGAAGAGCAGTGCCTCGGCCGTCCCGATCGCCCGGCGCAGATCGGCCGCCAGCGGCGGTAGCTGGTTGCCGTCGAGGTCCGGATTGAATTGCGGCAGTTCGCTCAGGCCCAGATACTCGACCGCATCCTCGACCAGTTCGGCGATGGCCCGCAGCGCGGCTCCGTTGGTGGAGTTGGTCCGGGTACTTCCGTTGATCAGCAGCAGCACGCGCCCGAGCCTAGAGCCCGATCGGTCAGCTCAGCACGACCAGCCAGCAGCCGAGGACGAACAGACAGACCGGCCCGAGCAGTCGTGGGCCGGAGCGACTACCCAGCAGGACGCCGAGCCCGCAACCGAGGGCCGCCACGATCAGGTAGAACACGAGACCGGCGATCAGCGGAGCCGCCGGCGCGGATCCACCGAGCCGATGCGATGCGGTGACCAGGGCCGCGATCCCGGCCAGCGGCACAACCATCAGCCAGCACAAGAGGATTCTCGAAGCCTGAGCACGCTCCCGACTGCCGGCCGACACCACCAGGATCTGCCACAACGCCGGCTCCTGGAGCAGGCACAGCGTCCAGGCCAGGCCGAGGGACAACAGCAGGACGGCTTCACTGCCGCGGCCGTACGCGCCCGGGTGCGGGTCGGACACCCGGACGTAGAACGCGATCAGGAAGACCAGCCAGGCCAGCACCGGCACCAGCAGGAAGCGGCTGCGCCGGTACAGCGCGAGTTGATAGCCGACCAGCGCGATCATCGGACGGCCCGCCTCATTCGGACGGCTCCACTCGCCGCACCGACCAGCCCGAGGCCAGCACCCGAGCCAGCAGCTCGTCGCTGTGGCCACGTTCGACGGTCAGCACCAGGCCGCCGCGCGGATGCCGGAGCTGGGAGATCACCCCGTTCTGACCGGCGAATTCCGGCCCGACGCCGGTGAGTTCGAACCGTACGTGCGGCTCGCCCTCGTCCTCCGGGTTGTGCTCGGAGCTGCGCAGCCGGCCACCGGTCAGCGACAGGTACTGGGTCGGTTTCACCGAGGGGGCGAAGCCGCTGTACACGATCAGGCAGCCCTTTCCGGCCAGTTCCAGGATCTGCTCGCCGAGCACCTCCCGCAGGTGTCCATCGGTCGAATGCCACGGGTTGTCCAACACCAGCAGCGACGGTTCATCGAGCAGGGCCTGCATGACCGACACCCGAGCGGCC
>CAZZZW010000098.1:0-12936 GCA_964658795.1 Phormidium nigroviride PCC 7112 | reverse complement strand
CTGGGAGGACGGGGCCGGCTGGTTGCCCTGACCGAGCGCTCGGGTCATCAACTGCTGGGCCGCTGGGTTGCCCGGTTCCGCGGCCAGGGACGCGGCCACCTCGGCCACCGCGCCGGCCGGATCACCGTTCTGCAGCAGCAACTCCGCCAAGTGCAGACGCAGCGTCAGATCGCTGGGGTTCGCCGCCACCGCACGTCGCAACGACTCGATCAGCGGCTCGTTCATGCGCGCCAGCCTACCTGCGGAGGCTGGGCCGTATCGGGGGTTTGCCGCCGAGCTGTGGACAACGGCTAATCCACGATCGCCTGGTGCACCAGCTGCCGCAGCAGCGGCCGGATCGGCAACGTCGAGGACGGCACGAGCTGGGTGTAGAACTCGTACGTCAGATCGAGCACCGGATCCACGGTGAACACCGTGCTGGCCAGACCACCCCAGCCGTAGTCGCCGATGCTGGCCGCCAGGCCGGCCTTGGCCGGATCGAGCGTGACCGACATGCCGAGGCCGAATCCCACGCCGAACATGGGGGATTCGGCGTACAGCGGGCGACCGGACTGGGACAGGTCCTGCCCGTCCGGCAGGTAGTTGCGGCTCATCATGGCCACCGTGCCCGGAGCCAGTAGCCGGACGCCGTCGACCTGACCGCGGCCGAGCAGCAGCTGGGTGAACCGGCGGTAGTCGTACGGCGTGCTGGTCAGGCCGGCGCCGCCGGACGGCCAGCTCGGGGTGAACGCGCCCTCGGCCATCGGGCCGGCCGGGCGGAAGCCGTCGGCGGTGGCGACGTACAACTCCGCGGTGCGATCACGCAGCTCGGCCGGCACCGTGAAGAAGGTCTCGGTCATGCCCAATGGATCGAGGATGTGTTGTTGCACAAAGGCGTCGAAGGGCTGGCCGCTGACCACCTCGATCAACCGTCCGAGCACGTCCAGGGCGACCGAGTACTGCCATTCACTGCCCGGTTCGAAGGTCAGGGGCAGCGCGGCCCAGCGTTGGGACAGTTCGGCCAGGCTGACATCGGCCAAGCCCATCTCGTCCAGGCCGGCGTTGAGGTACATCATCGAGACCGGGTGGCCGCGCAGGAATCCGTAACCCAGGCCGGACATGTGGGTCAGCAGATGCCGGACCCGGATGGGCTCGATCGCCGGGCGGGTGGTCGGAGCCAGGTCGGAGCCGCCGACGTAGACCCGGGGCTCGGCGAACTCGGGTAGCCAGTTCGCAATCGGATCGGTGAGCAGGAACTCGCCTTGTTCGAGCAGGATCATCGCCGCGACCGCCGTGATCGGCTTGGTCATCGAATAGATCCGGTACAGCGTGTCGGGCTCGATCGGGCGGTCCTTGGCGACGTCCCGGCGTCCGCCGCCGGCGGTGTAGGCGACCTCACCGTGCCGGCTGACCACGACCTGCCAGCCGGGCAGCTGCCCACCGGCAACGAACCGGTCGAACCTCTCGTCGATGCGGGACAGCCGGCTCGGCTCGAAGCCCAGGTCAGCGGGATCGGCGGTCACCTCGATGCGCGTCATGCCCTCGATCTTGCCCGTTCTGTGCACCGAGTGGTCAGTTCACCCTTCGAGTGGCCGCTACTGAGCGGCCACTCGAGGGTCGAAGTGGCCACTCGGCGAAAGCGCGGGGGTTCAGGGGAGTTGGTCGAGACGGTCGCGACACTGCTCGGCGACCTCACCGACCTCCTTGAGCGTCCGGGCCAGATCCTGTTGCCGGGCCTTGAGATCGGTGCTGATCTCACCGAGCCGGTGCAGCAGGGTCTCCAGTTGCTTGCGTTCGGAGGTGGCGGCGCCGTCATACATGCCGACGATCTCGGCGATCTCTGAGAGTGACATGCCGAACCGCTTGCCTCGCAGGATCAGGCGCAGCCGGGCACGATCCCGATGGTCATAGACCCGCGCGGTACCGGCCCGGGCCGGGCTGATCAGGCCCTCGGCCTCGTAGAAGCGCAGGGTTCGGGTGGTGACGCCGAGTTCCTCAGCCAATTCACCGACGGACCAGCTCGTTCGAGGTTCGGCTTTCCCGGTCATGCGAGCTATAGTAACCATTGACCTTGACGTTAACGTCAATCGTGTCGATCGGCGACCCCGGCGGCAGGACGGCGATGACGCAAGACCCGACCCACCAACCGCCGGGAGCGCCGCCATGACCTTCGAGTTGTCCGCCGACCACGAACTGTTCCGCAAGGTCGTCCGGGAGTTCGCTGAATCCGAGGTGCGGCCGCACGTCGCCCAGTGGGACCGAGAGCACTACTTCCCGACCGAGCTGGTGGCCCAGATGGGCGAGCTCGGCCTGTTCGGTCTGGTCGTGCCCGAGGAGTTCGGCGGCAGCGGGGCCGACTTCACCTCGCTGTGCGTGGCGATCGAGGAATTGGGCCGGGTGGACCAGTCCATCGGCATCACGCTCTCGGCCGGCGTCGGCCTGGGTATCAACCCGATCCTGTCCTTCGGGTCCGACGAGCAGAAGCACCAGTGGCTGCCCGACCTGGTTGCCGGACGGGCGCTGGCCGGTTTCGGCCTGACCGAGCCCGAGGCCGGCTCCGACGCCGGGGCGAGCCGCACCAAGGCCGAACTGGTCGACGGTGAGTGGATCATCAACGGTTCCAAGGCATTCATCACCAACTCTGGCTCCTCGATCACCTCGTGTGTGACGGTCACCGCCCGGACCGGTACGACGCCGGACGGCAAGCCCGAGATCTCGGCGATCGTGGTCCCGTCCGGCACCGCCGGCTTCGAGGTGCAGCCGCCCTACGAGAAGCTGGGCTGGCGGATCTCCGACACGCACGGCCTGGTCTTCGACGACTGCCGGGTGCCCGAGGCCAACCTGCTCGGTGGCCGGGGCAAGGGCTTCCGGCAGTTCCTGGCCATCCTCGACGACGGCCGGATCGCCATCTCCGCCCTCGCGGTCGGGTTGGCCCAGGCGTGCCTGGAGGAGTCGACCCGTTACGCCAAGGAGCGCACCACCTTCGGCAAGGCCATCGGCTGCCGGCAGGGGATCGCCTTCGCCATCAGCGACCTGGCCGTGGCCGTCGAGGCCGCCCGGATGCTGACCTACAAGGCCGCGTGGCTCAAGGACGCCGGCCGGCCGCACGCCGAGGTGAAGCAGGCCGCCGCGATCGCCAAGCTCTACTCGACCGAGGCCGCGGTGACCGCGACCCGGACCGCGACCCAGGTGTTCGGCGGCTACGGCTTCATGGAGGAGTACGCGGTCGCCCGTTTCTACCGCGATGCCAAGATCCTTGAGATCGGTGAAGGTACGTCGGAGGTGCAGCGGCTGGTCATCGCTCGCGGCCTCGGCCTGCCGGTCGAGTAGCTTTCACCCAGGTTTTGAAAGGGAATACACGATCGTGAGTGACGCCGACAAGGTTGCCGCCGCCCGGCAGGTCACGCTGGCCCCGCCCGTGAAGGCCGCGGAGAAGCTGGCGGCCGCGGACAAGCTCTACGTCCGTGATCGCATCTCGCTCTTGTTCGACGAGGGATCCTTCGTCGAGGACTCGCAGCTGGCCAATGCGTTGTCGGCCGGGTTGCCGGCCGACGGCGTGGTCACCGGGCAGGGCATGGTGGACGGCCGGCCGGCCCTGGTGGTCGCGAACGACCCGACCGTCAAAGCCGGTTCGTGGGGCGCCCGGACGGTGGAGAAGATCATCCGGGTCACCGAGCGAGCGCTGGCCGAGGAACTGCCGATCTTCTGGTTGATCGACTCGGCCGGGGCCCGGATCACCGATCAGGTGGCGTTGTTCCCAGGCCGTCGAGGCGCCGGCCGGATCTTCCACAACCAGGTCGCGCTGTCGGGCAAGGTGCCACAGATCTGTTGCTTGTTCGGGCCGTCCGCGGCCGGCGGTGCCTACATCCCCGCCTTCTGCGACATCGTGATCATGGTCGAAGCCAACGCCTCGATGTATCTCGGCTCGCCCCGGATGGCCGAGATGGTGGTGGGGGAGAAGGTCAGCCTGCAAGAGATGGGCGGCGCCCGGATGCACGCGACGATCTCGGGGTGTGGTGACAACCTGGCCTCCGACGACGCCGACGCGATCGAGCAGGCGAAGCTGTTCTTCTCCTACTTTCCGATCAATTGGCGATCCCAGCCGCCGTCCTACGTGGCCGAGGCGCCGCTGGTCGAGCTGGCCGACGATGCCGTTCCGGTCGCCGAGTCGATGCCCTTCGACATGCACGAGGTGATCGACGGGCTGATCGACGACGACTCGTTCTTCGAGGTCAAGCCCGAGTTCGCCGGTGAACTCATCACCGGACTGGGACGGATGGACGGCCGGCCGGTCGGCGTGGTCGCCAACAACTCGGCGGTACGGGGTGGGGTGCTCTTCGTCGACTCGGCCGACAAGGCCGCCCGCTTCATCTGGCTGTGCGATGCGTTCAACATCCCGTTGCTGTACCTGGCTGATGTGCCCGGTTTCATGATCGGTTCCGACGTCGAGCGGCAGGGCATCATCCGGCACGGGGCCAAGATGATCACCGCGGTCTCGGAGGCCAACGTGCCCCAGCTGTCGGTGCTGGTCCGCAAGGCCTACGGCGCCGGTCTGTACGCGATGGATGGCCCGGGCTTCATGCCGGACGCCTGCATCGCACTGCCGACGGCCCGGGTCGCGGTGATGGGGCCGGAGGCTGCGGTCAACGCCGTTTATGCCAACAAGATCGCCGAGATCACCGATCCGGAGGCGCAGGCCCAGTTCGTCAAGGAGAAGCGCGAGGAGTACGAGGCCGACGTCGATCTGCTTCGGCTGGCCTCGGACCTGGTGCTGGACGCGATCATCGAGCCGTCCGAGCTGCGGGCCGAGCTGGTGCGCCGGTTCGCCGCGCTGCGGGCCAAGGCCCGACCGCTGGCCGACAAGCGACACGGTGTGCCGCCGGTCTGATCTAGGCCTGGATCGGGCGATGCACGCCGTGCTCGACAGCATCACGTTGACGGCCTGAGCGGACCGTCGCTTCAGTTCTTGGGCAGGTCGGCGATCGTGAAGCCGAGCTCGGTCAACAGTCCACGCAGCGCCGGCAGTGACAGGCCGACCACGTTGTGGTGGTCGCCGACGATCGATTCCACGAACCAGCCGCCGAGGCCGTCGATCGTGAATGCCCCGGCAACGACAAGAGGTTCTCCACTGGCCACGTAGGCCTCGATCTCGGCGTCGGTCACGTCGGCGAAGTTCACCTCGGTGGACACGACCCGTTCGGCCACTCGACCGGTGCCGAGCTCGATCAGGGTGTGCCCGGTGTGCAACACACCGGATCGACCGCGCATGGCCCGCCAGCGCTCGATCGCTACCTCGGCCGTTCCTGGTTTGCCAAGGATTTCCGAGTCGAACTCCAACATGGAGTCACACCCGAGCAACAGTCCGGCGCCGGCCAGTTCGGCCGCGACGGCCCGCGCCTTGGCCCGGGCCAACGCCTGCACCAGGGCCACGGGCGACTCGGCGGTGATGGCCGACTCGTCCACCCCGGAGACGATCACCTGAGGTTCGACCCCGGCGGCTCGCAGGGTCTTGAGGCGGGCTGGGGACGCCGAAGCGAGAACGAAGCGCACCGCAACGACTGTAGCCGACCGCGGCCTAGCTCAGCTTGAGCGAACGGCCGATGATCTCCTTCATGATCTCGGTCGCGCCGCCGTAGATCCGGGTGACCCGGGCGTCGGCGTAGGCACGGGCGATCGGATACTCCATCATGAAGCCGTAACCACCATGCAATTGCAGGCACTTGTCGATCGAGCGACCCTGCAGCTCGGTCGCCCACCACTTGGCCTTGGCCGCGTCCTCGACGGTCAGGTCGCCCTCGTTCAGGGCCAGCACGCACCGGTCGATGTAGGCCTGCGCGATGTCGACCTCGGTCGCGACCTCGGCCAGCACGAACTTGGTGTTCTGCAGTGCTCCCAGCGGATTGCCGAACGCCTTGCGCTCCCGGACGTAGTCGATGGTCCAGTTCAGCGCGGCCCGGGCGCTGGCCACGGCACCGATCGCGATGGACAAACGCTCCTGCGGAAGGTTCGAGACCAGGCCGAGGAAGCCCTCGCCGACCTCGCCGAGGATGTTCTCCTTCGGCACCCGGACATCGGTGAACGACAGCTCGGCGGTGTCCTGCGAGTGCTGGCCGAGCTTGTTCAGGTTGCGACCGCGCTCGAAGCCCGGCATGCCACGCTCGAGGATGACCAGGGTCAGGCCACGGTGCTTGTCCGGCGACGTCCGGACGGCGGTGATGACCAGATCGGAGTTGATGCCGTTGGTGATGAAGGTCTTGGCCCCGTTGATGATCAGGTCGGTGCCGTCGGCCACGCCCGAGGTCCGGATGCCGGCCAGATCCGAGCCGGCGCCGGGCTCGGTCATGGCGACCGCCGTGATCAGTTCACCCGAGGCGATACCGGGCAGCCAGCGCTGCTTCTGCTCGTCGGTGGTGCGGTGCAGGAAGTAGGGCAGGCAGATGTCGTTGTGCAGCGTCAGGCCGAGCGCGGCGCCGCCGGTGCCGGCCATCGCCAGTTCCTCGCCGAGCACCTGGTTGAAGCGGAAGTCCGAGGTACCGCCGCCGCCGAACTGCTCGGGCACCTGCAACCCGAGGAAGCCGCTCGCCCCGGCCGCGGTGAACAGCTCCCGAGGGGTCAGCCCGGCCTCTTCCCAGTCCAGAAAGTGCGGCGTGATCTCCTTCGCGATGAAGGTCTGCACCGAGTCGGCAAAAGCGAGCTGATCGTCGTCGTAGTGCTTACGCTGCATTGCGCACTCCAATGGCTGTGCCTGCTCGAGCTGCCGGCCGGCGGGAGCTGCGGTGCCTGCTCGAGAAACTCGGACGTCCTAGTATCTGCAAGTATCGCCCGCGGGCCTGAGAACTCCAAGTTCGGGCCGCTGACTAGGCTGAGCCGGTGAGCGAACAGCTGGCCGAGCTCGGCGTCATCGGTGGATCAGGCTTCTACTCATTGCTCGATGCGCCCCGGTCGGTGGCCGTAGCGACTCCGTACGGTGAACCCAGCGCGGACCTGACCGTCGGCACGCTGGCCGGCCGTCGGGTGGCCTTCCTGCCGCGGCACGGCGTCGATCACCGTTATCCACCGCACCGGGTGCCGTACCGGGCCAACCTCTGGGCGCTGCGGTCGATCGGCGTGCGCCAGATCGTGGCCGGATCGGCGGTCGGGGGCCTGAAGCCGGAGCTCGGACCGGGCACGCTGGTGTCGCCCGACCAGATCATCGACCGCACCTCGGGCCGGGCGCACACCTACAACGATGCCGACAACGGCGTCGCGCACCTGTCCTTCGCCGACCCGTACTGCCCGACCGGCCGCGCGGCCGCAGCGCGGGCGGCGGGTGCCACGGGCATCGAACTGAGCGACGGTGGCGCGCTGGTCGTCATCAACGGCCCCCGCTTCTCCACCCGCGCGGAGTCGGCTGAGTACCAGCGCGGCGGGGCGTCCATCATCGGCATGACGGCGATGCCCGAGGTGTCGCTGGCCCGCGAGCTCGGGCTGTGCTTCACCTCGCTGTGCCTGGTCACTGATCTGGATGCCGGCGTCGAGGCCGGCGAGGGTGTCACCCACGCCGACGTGCTGGCGATGTTCGCCGAGAACCTGCCCCGGTTGCGGGAGGTGCTGGTCGCAACCCTGGCCGAACTGCCGGCCGACGCCGGCGCGTGCAGTTGCGCCACCGCGCTGGACGGTCTGGACCTGCCCTACGAGCTGCCCTAGCTGTTCTGACCACAGACGTTGGTGACGGCCGGCCCCACGGCTCGCTGAAGCCGGGCGTAACACTTTCGCCGGCGCGTGCGCTCTTGTTCAAGCGTGGTGGAAAAGACCGCCACGTCTATGCAAGGAGCTCGGAATGCGCATTGGCGCGAGCCTGTTGCTGATCGCCATCGGCGCGGTGTTGAGATTCGCGGTCACCAAGAAGGTGAACGGGATCGACCTGCAGACCGTCGGCGTGATCCTGATGATCGTCGGAATCGTCGGATTGGTGATCACCCTGATCCTGATGTCGACCCGGCGACGGACCGATGTGATCCATCGGCGGGGCGGCACCACCGTCATCGAACCGAACGACCCGATCGATCCGGCCGACCCGCGCTACTGACCGCGAGCCGGCAGCGGCCGGCACCTCGACAATCGTCCGCTAGTACGACAATCGTCCGCTAGTAAAAGGAGAAACCTTGATCATCCTCGGCGTGGTCCTACTGATCGTAGGCCTGTTGATCCACATCCCGATCCTGTTCACCATCGGCATCATCCTGCTGGTCATCGGCGTCATCCTGGCCCTGCTCGGGGCAGCCGGCCGCGAGATCGGTGGCCGTCGGCACTACTACTGATCGAATGATCGGCCGGTCCGGGCCCCCACCCGGACCGGCGACCTTGCCACCGAGCCAGGCTTGACCGCGGCGGCGCACCGCATGGCACACTCGTGCCTCTGACCACTCCGATCCGGTCAGAGGCGGAGTGGGTGGTGAGCGCAGAGGCGGGGGCGACGCCGGGCTTCAGCGCGGCCGATGGACTCCCGCTCGACGTCACGACCACTCCGGCGCTGCGCCGCGACCCGGCTGACCTGCCCTCCAACACCGTGGTGGACCGGGCGCAGGCCGGTGACGAAGCCGCCTTCGCCGAGCTCTACCGGGCGTTTCATCCCCGGCTGCTGCGTTATCTGTGGGTGCTGGCCGGCGAGGATGCCGAAGACATCGCGGCCGAGACCTGGTTGCAGGTGTGCCGCGATCTGGCCCGGTTCCGGGGCGACAGTGCCGGCCTGCTGGGCTGGGTCATCACGGTCGGCCGCAATCGCGCGATCGATCACTTCCGCTACAGCAATCGACGGCCGTCGGTCCCGGTGCCGATCGAGAACCTGGTGCCGCTACCGGGCTCGGACGATACCGAATCCCAAGCCCTGATCGGACTTTCCACCGAGGACGCGATCGCGCTGGTCGCCACCCTGCCCCCGGATCAGGCCGAGGCCGTGATGCTGCGCGCGGTGATCGGGCTGGACGCCAAGACCGCGGGCTCCGTGCTGGGCAAGCGACCCGGTGCCGTACGGGCGGCCGCCCATCGGGGACTGAGGACGCTGGCCGGACGGGTCGGTGACTCCCGATGAGCTGGCGACGTGAGCACCACCCGGGACCGGCCGTGCAGCTGGTGCTGGCCGCAGCCCGTCGGCCGGGAACCGAGGCCGAACTGGCCGGCCTGGACGAGGTGCTGGCCCAGTTCCGGCAGACCGGCGCTGCGCCGGCCCCTCGCCGTCGCACGCTCCGGCTCGCGCCCAAGGCGATCGGTGCCGTCGGGGCCCTGCTGGTGGCGATCGGAGGGACCGCGGCCGCGGCCGCCGCCGGGGCCCTGCCGGCCCGGCTGCAGGAGCCGGCCCACGACATCTTCCGCGCGCCGGCGCCGCAGCATCACCCGCATCCGGTGCCGCCGTCGCAGTCGCCGTCGCCATCCAGGTCGCAATCGCCGTCGAACACCTCGAGTCCGTCGGGCAGTTCGATTTCCTCGGCCACCGACACGTCGTCCAGTCCTGGTCGCACCACCAGCCCGGGGTCCAGCGAGCCGACGACCAGCGGCTCGCCGTCATCGAGCACGAGTTCGTCGCCGTCCGCGATCTCGAACAGCCCGACGAGACCAGGCAATCCCTCGCCACCGGGGCAGTCCGGCAAGACGTCCAAGGCGAAGAAACCGTTACCCAGTCAGGCCAGCGGCCGAGGTCGGGGTTAGCTCCAGGCCGAGTTGCGCCAGGCACCGGGGCCGGGTGGCAGCGGCCGGCGCAGCCGCAGCGACAGGTCGGACCAGCCACCGAGCTCGGCCGGCTCGGCCGGCGCGCCGCCGCCACCGGACAACGCGGTCAGCACCACCGTCACCGCGGCGATCTCTTCCGGCGTCGGGTTGCCCGAGATGATCCGCAGCACCGGTTGTTCCTCGGCTGCACTCATAGCGGGATGTTCCCGTGCTTCTTCGGCGGCAGGGTTTCCCGTTTGGTCTTCAGTATTCGCAGCGCCCGGACGATCTGGGCCCGGGTCTGCGACGGCGGGATGACCGTGTCGACGTAACCACGTTCGGCCGCGACGTAGGGGTTGACCAGGGTGTCCTCGTATTCGGTGACCAGCTCGGCCCGTCGCGACTCCTGGGCGGCCTGATCATCGGCCAATGCGCCCAATTCCTTGCGGTACAAGATGTTCACCGCACCCTGAGCGCCCATCACAGCGATCTGCGCGGTCGGCCAGGCCAGGTTCAGATCGGCCCCGAGGTGCTTGGACCCCATCACGTCATACGCTCCGCCGAACGCCTTGCGGGTGATGACGGTGATCTTCGGGACCGTCGCCTCGCCGTAGGCGTAGATCAGCTTGGCGCCGCGCCGGATGATGCCCTGCCACTCCTGGTCGGTGCCGGGCAGGAAGCCGGGCACGTCGACGAGGGTCAGCACCGGGATGTTGAACGCGTCGCAGGTCCGCACGAAACGGGCTGCCTTCTCCGAGGCGTCGATGTCCAGGCAGCCGGCGAACTGCAGTGGCTGGTTGCCGACTACACCGACCGCGGCACCCTCGATCCGGGCGAAGCCACACAGGATGTTGGGCGCGAACAGGGCATGAACCTCGAGGAATTCGCCGTCGTCGACCAGGTGCTCGATGACGGTATGCATGTCGTAGGGCTGATTGGCCGAGTCGGGAATGAAGGTGTCGAGGAACAGGTCGTCCTCGCCCACCTCAAGGTCGGCCTCGGCCGGGAAGGACGGCGCCAGATCCATGTTGTTGCTGGGCAGGTAGGACAGCAGCGCCTTGACGTAGTCGATCGCGTCCTGCTCATCCGTGCCGAGGTAGTGAGCGTTGCCGGACTTGGTGTTGTGGGTCCGGGCGCCGCCCAGATCCTCCATGCTGACGTCCTCACCGGTGACGGTCTTGATCACGTCCGGGCCGGTGATGAACATCTGTGAGGTCTGATCGACCATCACCACGAAGTCGGTCAGGGCGGGGGAGTAGACGTGCCCACCGGCGGCCGCGCCCATGATCAGCGAGATCTGCGGGATGACGCCCGAGGCCCTGACGTTGCGGTAGAAGATTTCCCCGTACAGACCTAGGGAAACCACGCCCTCCTGGATCCGGGCGCCGCCACCCTCGTTGATCCCGACCAGCGGGTACCCGGTCTTGAGCGCGAAATCCTGGATCTTGACGATCTTCTCGCCGTACACCTCGCCGAGGGCGCCGCCGAACACGGTGACGTCCTGGCTGAACACGCAGACCGGCCGGCCGTCCACCGTGCCGTAACCGGTGACCACGCCGTCGCCGAACGGACGGTTGTCCACCATGCCGAAGTTCGTCGATCGGTGCCGGGCCAACTCGTCGAACTCGACGAAGGAGCCCTCGTCGAGCAGCATGGCCACCCGCTCGCGAGCGGTGTGTTTGCCCTTGGCGTGCTGTTTCTCCACCGCCCGGTCAGAACCGGCGTGCACCGCCTCGTCGAAGCGTCGGCCGAGTTCGGCCAGTTTGCCCGCGGTGGTGTGGGCATCGACAGCGGAATCCGGCGGGATCGACTCAGCACTCATGGTCTGCAGACCTTAGCTGTGACGGCTTGGCCCACAGGGTCGGAGTGAGCAGAATGACGCCATGACCGCCAGCCGCGCCGCACTCGACGCCGATCAGTTGGCCCCCCGATTGCCGGCCGGTTGGACGCTCCGGACGGTGGCCGAGACCGGTTCGACCAACGCCGATCTGCTGGCTCTGGCCGCTACCGGCGGAGCCGACCGGTCCGTGCTGGTGGCCGAGGCACAGACGGCCGGGCGTGGTCGGCTGGATCGCAGCTGGCTGTCCCCGGTCGGAGCCGGTCTGACCGTCTCGGTGCTGGTGCGACCGACCACCCCGACCCAGACCTGGGGCTGGTTGCCGCTGCTGGCCGGTCTGGCGCTGGCCGAGGTGGTGGACGCCGACCTGAAGTGGCCGAACGACGTGTTGCTGGGCCGGGATGGCCACAAGCTGGCCGGCATCCTCGCGCAGAGTTCCCAATCAGCCGGTGCGGTCGTCCTCGGGTTGGGGGTGAACGTCTCCACCACGGAGGCCGAGTTGCCTGTTTCGACGGCCACTTCCCTTACTTTGCAAGGCCATCCTTTGACCGACCGAGCCGAGCTGCTGGTTCGGCTGATCGCGGCGCTCGACGCCGAACTGGCCCGCTGGCAGCAGGGCGACGGTGATGCGGTGGCCTGTGGGCTGGCCACCGCCTACCGGGCCCGGTGCGTCACCATCGGCTCCGAGATCCGGGTCGAGCAACCGTCCGGTCCGCTGTCAGGACGGGCGGTCGCGGTCGATGACGCCGGCCGGCTGCTGGTCCAGTCCGCTGCCGGAGGTGAGCCGGTGGCGGTGTCTGCCGGAGATGTCACCCACGTTCGGCCGCGGACCCGGTAGCTTTCAGCTCAACTGCTGGACTGGAGGCCCGATGCCCTACCCGGAGAAACTGCTGGCCGACGACGAGGAGATCGTCGAACACCTGCACCCGCACTGGCTCACGCTGGTGCCGGCCGTGTTTTTCTTCATCCTCATCTGTGCGCTGACCGGTGTCGGTATCGCGTTCCTGCCCAGCGGTAGCGCGCATGCGGTTCTGCTGGTGGTGATCCTGGTGATCGCCCTGATCCTGATCGTCTGGCTGACCGTGGTGCCGCTGATCCGGTGGCGCTCCACCCATTACGTGTTCACCACGCACCGGGTGCTGATCCGGCGCGGGGTGCTCAAGCACGTCGGTCGCGACATCACCCTGGGCCGGATCAGCGACGTGGCCTATGAGCAGACGCTGGCCGACCGGCTGTTCAAGGCCGGCACCCTGCACATCGAGTCCGCCGGCGAGAACGGCCAGGAAACACTGGTGAATCTGCCTCGGGCCGACGAGGTCCAACAGACCCTCAACCGGCTGATCGAGAACGACTCGACCCGACGCGGCGGCTACCAGTCCGGCCCGAGCTACCGGCCCGACGCCAACGCCTGATCCGGGGCCGACCGGCGCTGCCCC
>CAZZZW010000097.1:3212-13015 GCA_964658795.1 Phormidium nigroviride PCC 7112 | reverse complement strand
TGACTTCGGCCTGAGGCTGGAACCTGCGCTGCTCGTTGGTGACAGGTTCGGTGGCACTGACCTCGGCCCGAGGTGCCTGTAGTGAGTCCGGCGCAGGCCAGTTGTGCCCCGGTGGCCGTCAGTATCGGGATGCCCGCGCACGTAGAATGCAGGCATGACTTCACAGCAGGGCGACGCCCCTTCGGTTGGAACGGCACGGGTCAAGCGCGGCATGGCCGAGATGCTCAAGGGTGGCGTGATCATGGATGTGGTCACCGCGGAGCAGGCCAAGATCGCCGAGGAGGCGGGCGCGGTCGCGGTCATGGCCCTCGAGCGGGTGCCGGCTGATATCCGGGCCCAGGGTGGGGTCTCCCGGATGTCGGACCCGGACATGATCGAGCAGATCATCGGATCGGTGTCGATCCCGGTGATGGCCAAGGCCCGGATCGGCCACTTCGTGGAGGCGCAGATCCTGCAGTCCCTCGGGGTGGATTA
The DNA here is from genome assembly GCA_964658795.1 of Phormidium nigroviride PCC 7112. Classification (GTDB taxonomy): domain Bacteria; phylum Actinomycetota; class Actinomycetes; order Mycobacteriales; family Jatrophihabitantaceae; genus Jatrophihabitans_A. The sequence goes on along the minus strand of CAZZZW010000097.1, from coordinate 12,541 downwards.
CATCGACGAGTCCGAGGTGCTGACTCCGGCCGACTACGCCAACCACATCGACAAGTGGCAGTTCACGGTGCCCTTCGTCTGCGGGGCGACGAACCTGGGCGAGGCGTTGCGTCGGATCACCGAGGGTGCGGCGATGATCCGGTCCAAGGGCGAGGCCGGCACCGGTGACGTCTCCAACGCAACCACCCACATGCGCAAGATCGGTGGCGAGATTCGCCGGCTGCGTAGCCTGAGCGAGGACGAGCTCTTCGTCGCGGCCAAGGAGCTGCAGGCCCCGTACGAACTGGTGGCCGAGGTGGCCAAGGCCGGCAAGTTGCCGGTCGTGCTGTTCACCGCCGGCGGCATCGCGACGCCGGCCGACGCGGCCATGATGATGCAGCTCGGGGCCGAGGGTGTGTTCGTGGGCTCGGGCATCTTCAAGTCCGGCAACCCGGCACAGCGGGCCGAGGCGATCGTCAAGGCGACCACGTTCTACGACGACCCGGACGTCCTGGCCAAGGTGTCACGCGGGCTGGGTGAGGCCATGGTCGGCATCAACGTCGAGGAGATCCCGCAGCCGCACCGGCTGGCCGAGCGCGGCTGGTAGCTCTTTAGGGTCCGAAATTCGGCATTCGCCATACGCTTGCTCCGTACGAGACGCCGAACAAGCTTGGAGAATCCAATCATGTGCCGCAGCATCAAGACGCTTCGCCCGCCGTACACCGAGCACCCGACCGCTGAGGACAGTCACGCGGCCGCCCTGCAGTACGTCCGCAAGATCGCCGGTATGCGCAGCCCGTCCAAGGCCAATACCGAGGCGTTCGAGGCAGCGGTGGCCGAGATCGCCCACATCACCGACCACCTGTTGGAGAACCTGGTCCTGCCGGCGCGCAAGCCCAAGCCGGCCGTCGAGGCCGTCTCCTAGTCCGAAGACCGAGTTCCTCGTGGAGTATGCGTGACTTCGACGCCGACCATCGGCGTGCTGGCGTTGCAGGGTGACGTCCGTGAGCACCTGGCCTCGCTGTCGGCCGTCGGCGCGACTGGCCTGCCGGTCCGGCGGGCGTCCGAGCTGGACACCATCGACGGCCTGATCATTCCGGGTGGTGAGTCGACCACCATCGTCAAGCTGGCCGGCCTGTTCGACCTGCTCGATCCACTGCGCAAGCGGATCGCCGCCGGTATGCCGACCTACGGTTCCTGTGCCGGCATGATCCTGCTGGCCGACCGGATCGCCAATCCAGCCATCGGTGCCACCGGCGCCCAAGGCACCTTCGGCGGTATCGACGTCACGGTGCGCCGCAACGCCTTCGGCCGGCAGGTCGAGTCGTTCGAGGAACCGGTCAGCATGGACGGCCTGAGTGGTGGACCGATAACTGCCGTGTTCATCCGGGCCCCGTGGGTCGAGGAGGTCGGTGCCGAGGCCCAGGTGCTCGCCCGGGTCAAGGCTGGTCCGGCCACAGGTAGAATTGTGGGGATACGACAGCGGCATCTGCTGGCGACCTCGTTCCACCCGGAACTGACCCAGGACGCGCGGGTGCACGGATACTTCGTCGACATGGTGCGCGGCGCCCGCTGATGGGCGCGTTCCCGCGCGGAAAGAGTTAGGGGATTTGTCGTGAGCGGTCACTCCAAGTGGGCGACGACCAAGCACAAGAAGGCCGTCATCGACGCCAAGCGCGGCAAGATGTTCGCTCGGTTGATCAAGAATATCGAGGTCGCCGCGCGTACCGGTGGCGGCGATCCGTCCGGCAACCCCACGCTCTACGACGCCATCCAGAAGGCGAAGAAGTCCTCGGTCCCGGCTGACAACATCGACCGGGCGGTCAAACGCGGATCCGGCGCCGAGGCCGGTGGTGCCGACTGGCAGACCATCATGTACGAGGGCTACGGGCCGGCCGGCGTGGCCGTGCTGATCGAGTGCCTGACCGACAACCGCAACCGGGCCGCCACCGAGGTCCGGACCGCGATGACCCGCAACGGCGGCAACATGGCCGACCCGGGTTCGGTCGCGTACCTGTTCAACCGCAAGGGTGTCGTGCTGCTGGCCAAGAACGGGCTGTCCGAGGACGACGTGCTGCTGGCCGTGCTCGACGCCGGTGCCGAAGAGGTCAACGACCTGGGCGAGGAGTTCGAGGTGATCAGCGAGGCCACCGACCTGATCGGCGTGCGCGGTGCGCTGCAGGAGGCCGGTATCGACTACGACTCGGCCGACTCGTCCTTCCTGCCCAGCGTCCAGGTTCCGCTGGACGAGGACGGTGCCCGCAAGGTGTTCAAGCTGATCGACGCGCTCGAGGAGTGCGATGACGTGCAGAACGTGTTCGCCAACTTCGACGTCTCCGACGACGTGATGGAAGCCGTCGGCTGAGTCTGGTCCGACCCGCAGCGCTCAGTTGCGCCAGAACTGCATGAGCTGGATGCCGAGCTGCCCGTAGATCGAGGGCAGTCCGGACCAGCCGAACACCCAGTTCACGAAGTCGAAGAACTTGGTGTTGATGGTATTGACCTGCAGCAGGGCGAAGATGATCAGCATGCCGAACGGCTTGAACTGCTGAGCCCCGTTCTGTACCGACGGTTCGAGATACGGCTCGATCGCGCCCCAGCCGTCCAGTCCGGGAACCGGGAGCAGGTTCAGGATCGCGCCCATCACCTGCAGCAGCCCGAGCGCGGACATCGCCAGCCAGAACAGGGTGTGTTGGTTGAGGCCGTTGTGGGCGACCCACCAGATCGACACCGCCGCGAACACGACGTTGACCGCCGGTCCGGACAGTGACACCACGGCGCGTTGCAGCTTCGTCCGGAACCGGTGCGGATGCAGGTAAACCGCCCCGCCGGGCAGGCCGATGCCGCCGATCAGGATGAATACCAGCGGCAGCACGATGGACAGGAACGGGTGGGCGTACTTGAACGGGTTCAGCGTCAGGTAGCCCCGCGCCTCGACCTCGTGGTCACCGAAGCGCCAGGCCAGAAAAGCGTGCGCGAACTCGTGCAGGCTGAGGCTGACCACCCACATCGAGGCGACGAAGATGAAGATCACCGCCCGGTCGGTCCGGGTCGGGCTGAGCGTGCCCATCGTCCACACCAGCCAGCCGGTCAGGACGGCCAGTCCGAGGAAGAGCAGAAAGATCGGGCTGGGGCGGACCGCAGTTCGGCGCCGGAACGGGATCGTCATGGTCCGACCGAGTCTAGGGGCTGCCGGTGGCCGCACCGTCTGTCCGGCGGAGGCGTGTCCTACCCGGGTCGAACCGCAGCCGCCGGTAGGGTGTCGAACGTCCGTTCGAATGACTCGGCCTGGGAGTGTGCAATGCGAGTGCTGGGCATCGATCCGGGGCTGACCCGGTGCGGTGTCGGCGTGGTCGAGGGGCGAGCCGGACGCCAGCTCGAGCTGGTGCACGTCGAGGTGCTGCGGACGCCGGCCGAGGAGAATCTGGAACGTCGGTTGCTGGCGATGTCCGGCAGTTTCGACGACGCGGTGGCCCGGCACCGTCCCGACGTGGTCGTGGTCGAGCGGGTGTTCGCCCAGCACAACGTCCGGACCGTGACCGGTACCGCCCAGGTGGCCGGCCTGGCGATGGTGGCCGCCGCTCGGCACGGGATCCCGGTGCACCTGCACACGCCGTCCGAGGTCAAGGCGGCGATCACCGGCTCCGGCACCGCGGACAAGGCCCAAGTGACGGCGATGGTGACCCGGATCCTCAAACTTGCGGTGGCGCCGCGACCGGCCGATGCCGCCGACGCGCTGGCCCTGGCCATCTGTCATATCTGGCGGGGCGCCGGGCTGGCCCGGTTGGCGGCCGGGCAGCAGCCGGCGCCGAGAATGAGCCGTGAAACATTGGGGGTTCGTCGCGCGTCAGGCCCGTACGGCGGCACCGCTCGGGCCGTGCCGAGTCAGGGAGGCAAGAGATGATCGCCAGCGTGCACGGTGTGGTCGCCGCCATCGGTCCGGATGGTGCCGTGGTCGAGGTGGGCGGGGTCGGCCTGGCCGTCTCCTGCTCACCCGGGACGCTGGCCCGACTGCGGGTGGGGGACACCGCGCGGTTGTCGACCAGCCTGGTCGTGCGGGAGGACTCGCTCACCCTGTACGGCTTCTCCGACGACGACGAACGAGGTCTGTTCGAGCTGCTCCAGACCGCGAACGGGGTCGGACCCAAGCTGGCCCAGACGATCCTCGGGGTCTTCCCGCCCCGGGAGGTGCGCCGGGCGATCGCGACCGCCGACTACGCCACCCTGGTCAAGGTGCCGGGCATCGGACGCAAGGGAGCGGAGAAGATCGTCATCGAGTTGCGGGACCGGATCGGGGCCATCGACGGCGGCGAGACCCGGACCGAGCTGGCCGGGGTAACCGCAATCGCGCCGTGGAAGGACCAGGTGCTGCACGCGCTGGCCGGGCTGGGCTTCACCGGCAAGGAGGCGAGTGAGGCGATCGAGACGGTGGCCGCCGACTCCGAGGACAATCCCGAGGTGGCGGTCATCCTGCGTCGGACCATCCAACTGCTCGGCCGGACCCGGTAGCTCATGTCGGAGGAATCCAGCGTGTCCTCGCCGAACGATCGTGATGTCGTTTCGCCGTTCCCGGAAACCGATGAGGTCGACCTCGAAGCCAGCCTGCGACCGCGGCGACTGACCGAGTTCGTCGGCCAGCCCAAGGTGCGCGAGCAGCTGCAGGTGGTGCTCGAAGGTGCGCTGCGGCGCAATCGGCCACCGGATCACGTGCTGCTGTCCGGGCCGCCCGGACTGGGTAAGACCAGCATGGCGATGATCATCGCGGCCGAACTCGGCGCCCCGTTCCGGCTGACCTCGGGCCCGGCGATCGAACGCGCCGGCGACCTGGCCGCGCTGCTGACGAGCCTCACCGAGGGTGAGGTGCTGTTCATCGACGAGATCCACCGGATCGCGCGGCCGGCCGAAGAGCTGCTCTACATGGCGATGGAGGACTTCCGCGTCGACGTGATGGTCGGCAAGGGCCCGGGCGCCACGGCGATCCCGCTCGAACTGGCCCCGTTCACCCTGGTCGGGGCGACCACCCGGGCCGGCTTGCTGACCGGGCCGCTGCGCGACCGGTTCGGCTTCACCGGGCACATGGACTTCTACGAACCGGCCGAACTGGAACAGGTGCTGACCCGGTCGGCCCGGCTGCTCGATGTCCAGCTCACCGCCGAGGGTGGGGCCGAGATCGCCGGCCGGTCCCGGGGCACCCCCCGGATCGCGAACCGGCTGCTGCGCCGGGTCCGGGACTACGCCGAGGTCCGGGCCGACGGGATCATCACCGCGACGGTCGCGCACGACGCGCTCGGGGTCTATGACGTCGACGAACTAGGCCTGGACCGGTTGGACCGAGCGGTGTTGGACGCCCTGGTCCGTCGGTTCGGCGGAGGCCCGGTGGGCGTGAGCACGCTGGCCGTCGCGGTGGGTGAAGAGATCGAGACCGTCTCCGAGGTGGCCGAGCCGTTCCTGGTCCGGGCCGGTCTGCTCGCCCGGACCCAGCGGGGTCGGGTCGCCACGCCGGCGGCCTGGCAGCACCTGGGTTTGCTGCCGCCGTCCGGATCGACGAACCCGACCCTCTTCGACGCGTGATCTAGGCTGCCGAGGAGCCACCGTCCGCCTCGAACCACAGGAATCCTCGCGTGAAACTGATCCCGATCCTCATCCTGGCCGCGCTGCTGGTGGGCGTCATGGTCTGGACCCGGCGCAACCGGGCCAAGAACGAGCTGGCCGCCGCGACCCGTCGTGACAACCTGCGGCCGGGGTCAGAGGTGATGACCACCTCCGGTCTGTACGGCACCGTGGTCTCGGTCGATCAGGCCGAGGACAGCGTCCGGCTGGCGATCGCGCCCGGCGTCGAGGTCAAGTGGACCATCGCCGCGCTGCGCAGCGTTACCGAACTGCCGCCTAGGTATCGCGACGCGATCGAGAGTCCGGGCGAACCGGGGGACTGATCCTCGGTTAGCCTGATTTGCCGCCTCTGCTAACTCTGGGGCGGCAAGCGACGAGCGTCGGTCGCGACGGGTGCTGCGGCACGGCACAGTGCTATCGGTCATACTGTGCGCCGAGCCCGCGTCGGTCCGAACGGACGTGGCTGTGCAACCTGCCCCGTGAACCCCAGCGGCAGGCAGAAGTTGAGATATGAGGAGATCAACTCTCGTGGCACCATCTGCCGGAACGCTGCGCGTCGGGCGCTACTTCGCCGTGCTTCTGGGCCTGTTCGTCGTGCTCTATGCCGTCGTGTTCTGGCCCCACCAGCCCAAGACGCCCAAGCTCGGCCTCGACCTCGAGGGCGGCGCGCAGGTCATCCTGCAGGCGCAGACGACCAACGGCAAAGCCCCGTCGAAGGGCTCGCTCGACCAGGCCAAGCAGATCATCGAGAACCGGGTCAACGGTCTCGGCGTCGCCAACGCCACCGTCGTGACCCAGGGCAGTGACCGGATCGTGGTCTCCGTCCCGGGGGCCAGCGGCAACGACATCAAGGACGTCGGCAGCACCGCATTGCTGGAGTTCCGACCGTTGCTGCCGATCTATGACTCCTCCGGCCAGTCCCAGCAGCAGACACCGGTGACCTCGGACGTGTGCTCCACCGCCGTCCAATCGGCGAAACCGAGCGCATCGGCCAGCGGTAGCGCCAAACCCTCGACCAGCGGCACCGCAAAGGCCTCGAGCACGGCCAAGGCCAGCAGCGCGCCGACCAAGGCCGGCTCGACCTCGCCCTCGGCCCACGGCCGGGTGGTCCCGCTGGCCGCCGGGTCGACCTCGCCGACCTCGACCGGGACGGCCAAGGCGACCGGCAGTGCCACCCCGCTGACCAGCGCGTCTCCGTCCACCAGCGGCTCCGCGTCCACCGGGGGCTCGGCCAGTTCGACGGCCAGCGCCGCGCCGTCCGGCTCACCGGCGGCGTCCAACCCGTTCTGCAAGCTGACCGACGCACCCATCGACCAGTGGAAGCTGGCCGGCTTCACCCCGCCGACCACGCCGGCCGCGATCACCGCGCTGCAGACGTCGAACCCGACCCAGTTCCAGACGCTGTCCGCAGTTATCGCCGCGTGGCCGTGCGACAACATCCACAAGCCGGTCGACGACCCGACCAAGCCGCTGATCACCTGCGACCAGAGCAACCAGAACCGCTACCTGCTCGGGCCGGTCATCGTCGCCGGCACCGAGGTCAAGACCGCCGCCGCGCTGGCGCCGGGATCGCAGGCCGGCCAGTTGCAGTGGACCGTCACCGTCGACCTCAAGCCCAGTGGCCAGTCCAAGTGGGCCGACTACACCTCCAAGCACAACGCCTCGGTCACCCCCAGCGACATCGCCAACTACGTCGCCGACACCCTGGACAGCAAGGTGATCGTCGCCTCGGAGATTCAGAACACCATCACTGGCACGACCCAGATCACCGGTCAGTTCACCGAGAGCCAGGCGACCAACCTGGCCAACTCCTTGAAGTACGGCGCGCTGCCGTTGACGTTCAAGCAGGAGACCTCGCAGTCGGTCTCCCCGACGTTGGGCACCAGCCAGCTCAAGGCGGGCCTGCTGGCCGGTGGCATCGGTCTGTTCCTGGTCGTGGTGTATTCGTTGCTGTACTACCGCGCACTGGGGCTGGTCACGATCGCCTCGCTGGTGGTCTCCGGCGGTCTGACCTACGCCATGCTGGTCATCCTGGGCACGCAGATCGGGTTCACCCTGACCCTGGCCGGTATCGCCGGTTTCATCGTTGCCGTGGGTATCACGGCCGACTCCTTCGTCGTGTTCTTCGAGCGAATAAAGGACGAGGTGCACGAGGGCCGGACGGCCCGAACCGCCATCCCGCGAGCGTGGGAACGGGCTCGGCGGACCATCCTGTCGGCCGACACGGTCTCGCTGCTGGCCGCGGTCATCCTGTACTACTTCGCCGCCGGCGATGTGAAGGGTTTCGCGTTCACGCTCGGCCTGTCGACCATCCTGGACCTGATCGTGGTCTTCCTGTTCACCCATCCGCTGGTCTCACTCTTCTCCCGCAGCGCGGCATTCGGCTCGGCCCGGTTCACCGGCCTGAGCAATGTCCGTCGCGGCGGGGTCGCGCTGCGGGATGAGGCAGCGGCCGGTCCGTCATCGAGGGTGATCGAGGACGACGTCGCCGTCGCCGAGCCGGTGCAGACGATCACGCTGCCCAAGCCGGCCAGCACCCCGAAGCCGAGCACGTCGAAGGCCGGCCCGGCCAAATCCAGTACCGAGCGGACGAAGCCGGCCAGCCGGCGTCCGGCGGCACCGCCGGATCGTGCGCCCGGCAGCGAACCGGCCGCCGGGGCGACCGCGGCCGAGCGCGCCGCCGCCCGTCGGGGCCGTCCGGCCGCGGCCGAGCCGACCAGCCCAGACGACAGCACCGACGAGAACAACACCGAGGACAACTCATGAGGCAGTTCTTCCGCAGCCTGTATCGGGGCGAGACGCGGATCGACTTCATCGGCAGCCGCCGGCGCTGGTACCTCGCCTCCCTGGTGCTGATCGTCATCTGCGTGCTGAGCATCTCGATCCGCGGCTTCAACGTCGGCATCGACTTCAAGGGCGGTACCCAGTTCCAGGTCAAGGCGTCCGGCACGAACTTCACCACGACGTCCGTCACCAACGCCATGGCGACCACCGGGCACCCGGCCGAGGACGCGGCCCAGGAGGTGGGTTCCGGCAGCACCCGCCAGATCGTGGTCAAGACCAAGGTGCTGACGCTGGCCGAGCAGAGCGACGTCCAGAACAAGCTGGCCTCGGCCCTGGGCATCAAACAGTCCGATGAGAAGGACCTGATCTCCATCGACTCGGTGTCCTCGAGCTGGGGTGGCGAGATCACCAAGAAGGCGGTCGAAGGTCTGATCGTCTTCCTGATCGTGGTGTTCGCCTACATCACCATCCGGTACGAGTGGAAGATGGCGACCGCGTCGGTGCTGGCGCTGCTGCACGACATGATCATCGCGGCCGGCATCTACTCGATCGTCGGCTTCGAGCTGACCCCGTCGACCATCGTCGGTCTGCTGACCATCCTCGGTTTCTCGCTGTACGACACCGTCGTCGTGTTCGACAAGGTGAACGAGAACTCCCGCGATCTGCTGCAGACCGGCCGGGAGACCTACGCCTCGGCGGCCAACCGAGCGGTCAACCAGACCCTGATGCGCTCGATCAACACCTCGCTGATCTCGCTGCTCCCGGTCGCCGGCCTGCTGTTCATCGGTGCCGGACTGCTCGGTGTCGGCACGATCAAGGACCTGGCCCTGATCCTGTTCGTCGGCCTGGCCGTCGGTGCTTACTCCTCGCTTTTCCTGGCCACCCCGGTCGTGGTCGACCTGAAGAACCGCGAGCCGCGCTACATCGCGCTGGCCAAGCGGGTCAAGGCCCGGCAG
>CAZZZW010000097.1:0-3202 GCA_964658795.1 Phormidium nigroviride PCC 7112 | reverse complement strand
GGGCACGACCCGGGCATCGGATGAGCCGGCCCTGGCCACGTCCACGCCGGTGCGGCGCGGCGAGCCGATGCCGGCCCCCCGGCCCGGTGCTCGGCCGGCCAACCGGCCGGCCAAGCGTCGGCCGTGACCGGCGCCGCTACCGACCCGGTCGACGAATCCGCTGTGATCGATGAGGAATCTGCGATGAGCACCCTGTCCGAACTGATCACCGGAAAGCTCCGCGACGTGCCGGACTTTCCGGCGCCGGGCGTGATGTTCAAGGACATCACCCCGTTGCTGGCCGACGGTGAGGCCTTCGGCGCCTGCGTCCGGGGCATGGCTGAGCTGCCCGCCGCCCGGTCGGCCGACATCATCGCCGGGGTGGAGGCCCGCGGCTTCATCCTGGCCGCCGCCCTGGCCCATGAACTCGGGGTCGGCATGCTGCCGGTGCGCAAGGTCGGCAAGCTGCCGCCACCGACCATCCGGGCCAGCTACCGGCTGGAGTACGGCAGCGCCGAGATCGAGATCCCGACCGGGCTGCTGGGTGGCAAGAAGGTCTTCCTGGTTGACGATGTGCTCGCCACCGGTGGCACGATGGCCGCCACCATCGGTCTGCTGCAACGAGCCGGGGCCGAGGTCACCGGGCTGGGCGTACTGGTCGAGCTGTCTTTCCTGCACGGCCGGGATCGGCTGTCGGGGTGGGACCCGGCCTCCCTGCTCGTCCTCTGAGCCGTCCCGGGGACTGTAATCGGTTACTGCGCCTGCGGACGGTGCTCGTCAGCGCCTAGACTGGTGACATCGCTCGCCGCAGGAGGATGTGCTGACCACCGAGACCACCGGCCAGAACGCCCGCCCGGCTGACCCGGCGCCGAACGCCCAGGTCGAGCCGGCCAGTGCGGTGCGGCCGGAACCAGCCCGCGCGGAGCCGAGTCACGGTCAGGGTCAGCCGAAGAGCGCCCAGCCGAACGGTGCCCACCGTCGCCGGGTCCGAGACCGGATCGCCCGCCGACTGGTCGACAAGCCGCGGGCGCCGCAGGTCAAACCCGTCCTGGAGCCGTTGCTGGCCGTTCACCAGGCCGCGCACCCGAAGGTCGACGTCCGACTGCTGCAACGCGGCTATGACCTGGCCGAGGAACGTCACCGTGGTCAACTGCGCAAGTCCGGCGATCCCTACATCACCCACCCGCTGGCGGTGGCGACCATCCTGGCCGAGCTGGGCATGGACACCACCACCTTGGTCGCCGCGCTGCTGCACGACACGGTCGAGGACACCGGGCTCACCACCGAGGAGTTGAGCGCCGAGTTCGGCAACGAGGTCGCGCACCTGGTCGAGGGTGTCACCAAGCTGGACAAGGTCAAGTACGGCGAGGCGGCCGAAGCCGAAACCATCCGCAAGATGATCGTGGCGATGTCCCGCGATCCGCGGGTTCTGGTCATCAAGCTGGCCGACCGACTGCACAACATGCGCACGCTGCGGTTCCTGCCACCGGCCAAACAGGAGCGCAAGGCTCGCGAAACCCTGGAGGTGCTGGCCCCGCTGGCCCATCGGCTCGGTATGAACACGGTCAAGTGGGAGCTGGAAGACCTGGCCTTCGCGACGCTGTACCCCAAGCGTTACGACGAGATCGTTCGGCTGGTTGCCGACCGAGCACCCCAGCGCGACGTGTACCTCAACGAGGTCATCGACCGGGTCAACAAGGACCTGAAGGCCAGCAGCATCAAGGCCAACGTCTACGGCCGGCCGAAGCACTACTACTCGATCTACCAAAAGATGATCGTGCGCGGCCGCGAGTTCACCGACATCTACGACCTGGTCGGCATCCGGGTCCTGGTCGACAGCGTTCGAGATTGCTATGCGACTCTCGGGGCAATCCATGCGAACTGGCAGCCGGTGCCGGGCCGGTTCAAGGACTTCATCGCGATGCCGAAGTTCAACATGTACCAATCGCTGCACACGACGGTGATCGGCCCCGGGGGCAAGCCGGTCGAACTGCAGATCCGGACGCACGCCATGCACCGGACGGCCGAGTTCGGCATCGCCGCGCACTGGAAGTACAAGGAGATTCCCGGCGCCGAGGCCAGCCCGACCGCGGTCAGCGACGAGATGGCGTGGCTGCGCCAACTGCTGGAATGGCAGCGCGAGGCGCAGGAGCCGGGGGAGTTCCTGGACACCCTGCGCTTCGACCTGGGAGCTCGCGAGGTCTACGTCTTCACGCCCAAGGGCGATGTGATCCCGCTGCCGGCCGGTTCGACGCCGGTCGACTTCGCCTATGCGGTACATACCGATGTCGGCCACCGTTGCATCGGAGCACGGGTCAACGGCAAGTTGGTCTCGCTGGAGACCAAGCTCGACCACGGCGACAACGTCGAGGTGTTCACGTCCAAGGCCGAGGGTGCCGGTCCGTCCCGGGACTGGCTGGCCTTCGTCGCCTCGCCCCGGGCCAAGACCAAGATCCGGCAGTGGTTCGCCAAGGAGCGGCGCGAGGATGCGGTCGAGGCCGGCAAGACGTCGCTGACCCGGGCCATGCGGAAGTCGGGTTTACCCCTGCAAAGACTGCTCAACGGCGATCAGCTGGTGACCATCGCCCGGGACATGCACCTGGCCGACGTGACCGCGCTGTACGTCGCTGTCGGCGAGGGCCACGTGTCGGCCCAGTCGATCGTGCAGAAGCTGGTGGCCGCGCTCGGCGGCGAAGAGGGTGCGCAAGAGGACCTGGCCGAGACCGCGATCCCGACCCAGCGGCCGCGGCGCAGCAACGGCAGCGCCGGTGTGATGGTGGCCGGCATGTCCGACGTGTGGGTGAAGCTGGCCAAGTGCTGCACGCCGGTGCCGGGCGATGACATCCTCGGTTTCATCACCCGTGGTGGTGGCGTGTCGGTACACCGGCAGAGCTGCACGAACGCCGATTCCCTTCGGCAGCAAGCAGATCGGCTGGTCGAGGTCGAGTGGGCTCCGCAGTCGAACTCGGTGTTCGTGGTGTCCATCCAGGTCGAGGCCCTGGACCGGCACCGGCTGTTGTCGGACGTCTCGCGCGTGTTGTCCGACGAGCGGGTGAACATCCTCTCGGCCACCGTCTCGACCAACCGGGACCGGGTGGCGGTGTCCCGCTTCACCTTCGAACTGGCCGAGCCCAAGCACCTGGCCAACCTGCTGCGGACGGTGCGCAACGTCGAGGGTGTCTACGACGTCAACCGGGTGCACGCGGCCAACTGAGCCGACACC
>CAZZZW010000096.1:0-13112 GCA_964658795.1 Phormidium nigroviride PCC 7112 | reverse complement strand
GCCGCCGCCGCCTCGGGCGGCACGGACCGGGTCGGATCGGCCGCCGCGGGGCGCGCGGCCGGAGGGCTCGCGGCGGGGCTCGCCGCCGCTGGGTCCGGAGCGCCAGTCGACGGGGCGGAACTATTCGACAGTGCACCGGTCGAGGCGGCCGACGCCGCCTGGGCTGAGGGAGTCTTGGCTCGCGAGTCGTCGGCGGCGACCGTCCGGAGGACGGTACCGGTGACGAGGGTGCAACCGGCCACGGTGACGGCGATCAACGCCCGTTTCTGGCCAAACATGAACACAATCCTCGATAGCGCCGCTTGCTTCGTGCTGTCTCCAGGCTAGGCGCACGATGTGAGCCAACTGCGGGCGGCCCGTGTCCGTGGTGGCTGTTGGAGGCATATGCGGGGTTTGTCGACACGGTAGCGTGGACGGCATGGCTGACCCCACCTACGGCAACGGCGCCGCCGGCTTCAACACGCTCGCAATCCACGCCGGGCAGGAGCCCGATCCACTGACCGGGGCGGTCTCCGTCCCGATCTATCAGACCTCGACGTACAAGCAGGACGGCGTCGGAGGCCTGCGGTCAGGTTACGAGTACAGCCGCTCGGCCAACCCGACCCGGACCGCGCTCGAGGAGTGCCTGGCCGCGCTCGAGGGCGGCGTGCAGGGACTGGCGTTCGCCTCTGGCCTGGCCGCCGAGGATGCGGTACTGCGCACGCTGTGCTCGCCGGGTGACCACCTGCTGCTGCCCGATGACGCCTACGGCGGCACCTACCGGCTGATCGCGCGGGTACTGAGCCGATGGGGAGTCGAGTTCACGCCGGTGGCCATGCACGATCCCGAGGCGGTCGCCGCAGCGATCCGACCCAACACCACGGTGGTCTGGGTGGAGACCCCGACCAATCCGTTGCTGAATGTCGCCGACATCGCCGCGCTGGCCACGATCGCCCATGACGCACAGGCGAAACTCGTCGTCGACAACACCTTCGCCTCGCCCTACCTGCAACAGCCGATCGCACTCGGCGCCGACGTGGTCGTGCACTCGACGACCAAGTACCTGGGTGGACACTCGGACGTCGTGGGCGGAGCCGCCATCGCCGCGGACGCCGAACTGGGGGAGCAGCTCAAGTTCCACCAGAACGCGATGGGCGCGGTCTGCGGCCCGTTCGATGCGTTCCTGGTGCTCCGGGGGATCAAGACGCTCGGCGTCCGGATGGACCGCCATTGCGAGAATGCCGAGCGGATCGTGCAGTTCCTGTCCGATCACCCGGCGGTGTCGACCGTCCTCTATCCGGGATTGGCCAGCCATCGCAACCACGACGTGGCCGCTCGCCAGATGAAGCGATTCGGCGGCATGGTCTCGTTCCGGCTGGCCGGTGGTGAGGAAGCGGCGCTGAAGACGACCGGACTGACCCAGGTCTTCACGCTCGGTGAATCGCTCGGCGGGGTCGAGTCGTTGATCGAGCACCCGGGTCGCATGACCCATGCCAGCGTTGCCAATTCTCCGCTGGAGGTGCCGCCGGACCTGGTTCGGCTTTCGGTTGGGATCGAGAACGTCGAGGATCTGCTGGCGGACCTGGCCGCCGCCCTGGCCTGACGCGGTGTCCGATCTGATTACAGTTCGCTCGCATTTGCCCGCCCTGAGCCCTCCCCGGAGTTAGGGTCGCTAGGTGCCGTCCGGCCGAGGATGGTTGTTCATGACGGGGTGAGGGCGACGATCAGGCTTCGAATGCGCGACCGGCTGCTGGCCGTGCTCGCGTTGCTCGGTTTCCTGCTGATCTGCTTCGCCGCCTCGGCCACCCGCCGGCCCAGCCACACCCCGCCGCCGATCGACTACGGCGCGCCGAAGTCGGTAGCCACTACCGAGCGCGTGGACCAGAAGAGCATCTCCGACACACCGCCGAAGCCCTATCACTTCAGGGTGCCGCACTGGGTGGTCATGGACCTGATCTATCTCGGCCTGGCCGCCGTCTTCGCCCTGCTGCTGTGGTTCATCATCAAGGTGGTGCCCTACCTGTCGGTCGAACGGCGTCGGCGTCGCCGGCGCCGGGCCTTGGCGGAGCAGGACGAGGCGCCGGCCGAGTTCGACGACGAGACCCAGCATCGGCTGGCCCGCACGTTCGCCGAGGCGCTGACTGGATTTGACGTCGGTGATGCCAATCGAGCCATCGTGGCGTGCTGGATCAGGCTCGAACAGATCGCCGAGTCGGCCGGATTCGCCCGTCAAGATTGGGAAACCTCGACCGAACTGGTGACCCGCTGGCTCAGCCGGGCCGAGCTGCCCCGCGAGCCGCTGAGCCAACTCTCCGGCCTCTATCGGGAGGCGCGCTACTCCGGTCACCCGATGTCCAGGCAGCAGATCGAGCAGGCCCGGGCCACTCTGACCCAGCTGCGGATTGCGTTTCAACCGGTTGGACCGACGGATTCTGTGATCGGGGCCGACCGCGGGCCGGTGACCGGCGATGGCTGAGAACGTCGCCGATGAGTACGCCAGCGATCGGTTGGTCTGGCGGTTCGTGCTCAAGGGCGCTCTGGTCGGGCTGGCTGTAGGCATCGTGCTGGCCCTGTTCGGGTCCGACGTCGGCCTGAGCCAATCCCGCGTGCTGCTCGGTGCCACCCCGATCCTGGTGGCAGTGATCATCCAGCTGGTTCGGGTCGGCGTCGTTGATACGCGGCCGATGCCACCGGCCCCGACACCGGACGTGACCGTGCCGGAATACTTCGGCCGGCTCCGCCAGCTCGAGCGACGCCTGGAAGGCTCGGTCCGCAGCAGCGAGGACTTCGAATGGTCGGTCCGCCCGATGTTGGTGGACCTCATCAATGGCCGTTTACTCAATGAACACGGCATAAACTACCGGACCGACCCGGCCCGGGCACGCACCATCGTGGGAGACCAACTGTGGGAGATCATGATTTCGCCGGCGGATCGTCCGGAGCGTTCGATGAACCAGCGCGCGCTGACGGCGCTCATCGGTCAGCTGGAGCAGTTGTGAACCCGCTGCCGGTCGGCGAGGCCGTCGCGCTGTGCGATCAGGTGCTCAACGAGGTCGGCCGGGCGGTGGTCGGAAAGCGCGGCCAGCTTTCCCTGGTGCTGGCGGGGATTCTGGCCGGCGGCCACGTGCTGATCGAGGACAACCCCGGACTGGCCAAGACCCTGGCCGCCCGATCCTTCGCCCAGGCGTTGGGCCTGCAGTTCCGACGGGTCCAGTTCACCCCGGACCTGCTGCCGTCCGACATCACCGGCTCGTTCATCTATGACCAGAGCAACAACGAGTTCGAGTTCCGGGCCGGCCCACTCTTCGCCGGACTCGTGCTGGCCGACGAGATCAACCGGACGCCGCCGAAGACCCAGGCCGCGCTGCTGGAGGCGATGCAGGAAGGCCAGGCCACGGTGGAGGGGCGGACGTTCGACCTGCCCCGGCCCTTCCACGTCATCGCCACCGCGAACCCGATCGAGTACGAGGGCACGTATCCGTTGCCCGAGGCGCAGCTCGACCGGTTCCTGCTGCGGGTCGGCTTCGGCTACCCGAGCAAGGATGAGGAATGGCAGGTGTTGCAAAGGCGGATCGAGCGCCGCCAGGAGGCGATGACCGTCGACCGGGTGCTATCCGGGGAAACGCTACTGGCCCTGCAGCAGACCGTGGAGTCGGTTCAGATCTCCGACAGCGTCGGACGATACTGCGTCGACCTGGTCGACGCGACCCGGTTCCACCAGCAGTTGCTGGTCGGCAGCTCACCCCGTGGCGCCCTCGCCCTGGTACTGGTCGCCCGGGCCTTTGCCCTGATAAACCACCGGGATTACGTAACCCCCGAGGACATCAAGGCGGTTGCGGTACCGGCCTTGGCCCATCGCATCACGGTACGTCCGGAGATGTGGATGCGACGGGTGTCCCAGGCTGACGTGATCGGCTCGGTGCTCAGCTCGGTCCCGGTACCGGACTCGAATCGGACCGGTTACTCCGCCGTCGGCCGTTCCTGAGCTGCGGACGGCGACATGACCATGCGTCCGGAGGGGCTGGAGACCCAGCCGTGGCGGGCAATCCCCGCGTCGACACCGATCGAACCGGTCACCCCCACCTGGCTGCCGACACCGGCGTTGTCCACCGCATTCGGGCTGATGGCGTTCCTGCCGCTGCTGGCCATCCTGCTGTCGCGGCCGGATCTGGTGGTGGTCGTCATCCCGGTCGGGGTTGCGACGTTGACCGGGTTGTTCCGGCGTTCCTACCGAATGCCCCGGGTCGCGGTCACACCGCGGGCGACGACCTTGCTCGAGGGTGAATCGACCACCATCGATTGGGAGATCTCGGCCGACGAACCGCTCGACGTGGTGCAGGTCCGGCTGCGGATGCGCGGCTGGATCCGGCCGGCTGAACCCGGTTCCTTCGCTGCGACGACGGTCGGCCGCGGCACGCCGGTCCGGTTCGGATTCGGCCTGGCCAGTACCCGCTGGGGTCGCGGGCACCTGGATGACGTCGTGGTGCAGGCCTACACCGCCCAGGGCCTGCTGCGGGCCGACGAGCTGGTCCAGCGGCCGGCCGCGATCCGGATTCTGCCGTTGCGGGAAGGCTTTCGTGCCGTCGACGCGGTGCCGTCCGCGGTCGGAGTGGTCGGTCTGCATCGGTCCCGGCGGCCTGGCGACGGCATCGATCTGGCCGGTGTCCGGCCGTTCGCCGCTGGCGACCGGTTGCGCCGGATCAACTGGCCGGTGTCGACCCGGGTCGGCCCGCTGCACGTCAACGCCACCTTCTACGACCGGGACACCGAGGTCGTGCTGGTGTTGGACAGCACCGTGGAGATCGGCGCCAGCACCGGGGTCGACGGGGCGTCCAGCGCCATCGACCAGGCGGTGCGGTCGGCGGCCTCGATCGCCGAACACTATCTGCGCAACGGGGATCGGGTCGGCCTGCTGGATCTGTCCCGGGCCGGCCGGCCGATCCGGTCCCGGTCCGGTCGAGGTCAGCTGGACCGGCTGACCGAGGAACTGCTCGAGGTCAAGCCCGCTGGCATCGGCGGTGCCGGCGTGCATCGGGCGGTGTCGCGAATACCGGCCAATGCGATGGCGATCGTGCTCAGCCCGCTGCTTTCCGACGACCTGCCCGAGGCGTTGGCCGGCCTGGCCCGAGCCGGCCGTTCGATCATCGTCGTCGATACGTTGCCGACCGAGATCGAGCTGCCCGAGGAATCTTCCTGGACCAAGGTGGCCTGGCGGATCGAGATGTTGCGCCGCAGCAACCGCATCAGCTCGCTGCAGACCCACGGGGTTCCGGTGGTGCCCTGGCTCGGATCGGGCAGCCTGGACGCGGTGTTGCTCGAACTCAGCCGGACCGCAATGGCCCCCAGGCTGTCGCGATGAGCGCCATGTTCGGGCTGGTCCCGGTGCAACGGCAAATCACCTACGTCCGGGAGTTCCGCGAGAACTCACGGTCCTGGAGCCGCTCGGCCCTGACCGTCAGGCTGGTTCAGCTGGTGGCCGGAATCGCGGTCTTCGCCCTGCCCGCCCATCGCGGACCGTGGTCCGGAGCGATCCTGGGACTGGGACTGTTGGTGGCCGTGGCCAGCCCGGCCCGCAACGGCCAGGCGTTGGTGCTGATCGGTGCGGTTCTGGGCTGGATCGACCTGTCCCATGTCCACACCCATCCGACCGTAGCGCGAGTCCTGCTGTTCGCGGTCGCGCTGTTCGCGTTGCACAGTGCGACCACACTGGCCGCGATGGTGCCGATGGCCTGCCAGTTGCGGCGCGCGACGTGGCAGCACTGGTTGCGGCGCTGCGCGTGGACCCTGACTATCTCGGCACCGCTGATCGGCTGTGTCTACGGGATCGACGCGATCACGGCCGGCGTCACCAGCGACACGCTGCAATTCATCGGTCTCATCGGGGTGTTGCTGGTGATCCTGGTCGGCACGGCCTGGTTCACCCGACGGCTTCGGCGCAGTTAGGATGCCCGGCATGCTGCTGTCCGACATCCCGGTTCCCGACACCCACGCCGCTGCGCTGGCCCGGGAGGTGTGCGAGCACTTCCACTCGAACGCCCTGCTGAACCACTGCGAGCGGGCCTACCGGTTCGGCGCGGCACTGGGCATCGCCCAAGAACTCAGCTTCGACCCGGAATTGCTCTATGTCGCCGCGATGTTCCACGACAGCGGGCTGACCTCGGCGTTCGACAACGTCAGCCGTCCGTTCGAGGACGCTGGTGGTGACGTCGGCTGGGTGTTCGCGGCCGGGGCCGGTTGGCGACTGGCCCGGCGTAATCGGGTGGCCGAGATCATCGTGCGGCACATGTGGCAATCGGTCGATCCGGCCCTCGACGTGGAGGGGTACCTGCTCGAGTCGGCCACCAGCTTCGACATCGCCGGCGCCGGAGCCGAGCTGTGGCCGGGCGAGCTTTGTGCCGAGATCGTCAGGCAGTTCCCGCGCTGGGACCTGGCTGCGGAGTTCGGGCGGTGCTTCGCCGACCAGGCGGCCCGCAAGCCGGCGTCCAACGCTGCCCGGTCAGTGACCAACGGCATCGTCGAGCGCTTGGCTTCCAACCCGCTGGAGCAACTGGGCTGATCCCTCGCTCGTCCGGCGGATTGCAGGTCAGGACCGGCGCATGATCTTGTTGCCGAGCCACACCAGCGGGTCGTACTTACGGTCGACCACCCGTTCCTTCATCGGTATCAAGGCATTGTCGGTGATCTTGATGTGTTCCGGGCAGACCTCGGTGCAGCACTTGGTGATGTTGCAGAACCCGAGCCCGTGCTGCTCCTGGGCATCGCGCTGGCGATCCCGGGCATCCAACGGGTGCATGTCGAGTTCGGCCACCCGCATCAGGAAGCGTGGTCCGGCGAAGGACTTCTTGTTGTCCTCGTGGTCCCGGACGACGTGGCAGGTGTCCTGGCACAAGAAGCACTCGATGCACTTGCGGAACTCCTGCGACCGCTCGACGTCCACCTGCTGCATCCGGTAGTCGCCCGGCGCGACGCCGACCGGGGGAGCGAAGGCGGGAATCTCCCGTGCCTTCTCGTAATTGAACGACACGTCGGTCACCAGGTCGCGGATCACCGGGAACGCCCGAAGCGGCGTCACCGTGATCACCTCGGCCTCGGTGAACGTCGACATCCGGGTCATGCACAGCAACCGAGGCCGACCGTTGATCTCGGCGCTGCACGAACCGCACTTGCCGGCCTTGCAGTTCCACCGGACGGCCAGGTCGGAGGCCTGGGTCGCCTGCAGCCGATGGATGATGTCGAGCACGACCTCGCCCTCGTTCACCTCGACGGTGAAGTCCTGCAGATCACCGGAGGAGTCGTCGCCGCGCCACACCCGGAACTTCGCCTGATAGCTCATTCGGAAACTCCATCCGAGACAGACGGCAATTCGGCAGCCGTCAGGTACTTCGACAGCTCGTCGCGTTCGAACAGCCGGAGTAGGTCCTCACGTATCTGGGGGATCGGTTGCTCGACCACGTCGATGGCCCCGATGCCGTTCTCGTCCACGTCGCTGCGGCAGATCAGGTTGATCTGGCGCCACTGGTCGCTCATCACCGGGTAGTCGTCCCGGGTGTGACCGCCTCGGCTCTCCTGCCGGATCAGCGCCGCCCGGGCGACACATTCGCTGACCGCGAGCATGTTCTTCAGGTCCAGAGCCAGGTGCCAACCCGGGTTGAACTCCCGGTGCCCGACGACCTGCACGTGCTTGGCGCGCTCCTTGAGCTCGGCCAGCCGGTCCAGCGCCTCCTGCATCTCCGCCTCCTTGCGGATGATGCCGACCAGGTCGTTCATGGTCTGGTGCAGTTCCTGTTGCAAGGTATAGGGATTCTCACCGGTCTCGAGTTCGAAGGGTCGCAGCGCGGCGCTCACCGCCGCCTGCACCGACTTGGCCGTCACCGTCGGGTAATCGCCCTGCTTGGCCTGGACGTAGTCGGCCGCACCCAGGCCGGCCCGGCGCCCGAAGACCAGCAGGTCGGACAGCGAATTGCCGCCGAGCCGATTCGAGCCGTGCATGCCGCCGGCCACCTCGCCCGCTGCGAACAACCCCGGAACGCCTTCGGCGGCAGCGGTATCGGGATCGACCTGGACACCACCCATCACGTAGTGGCAGGTCGGGCCGACCTCCATCGGTTCCTTGGTGATGTCGACGTCGGCCAGTTCCTTGAACTGATGGTGCATCGAGGGCAGCCGCCGGGTGATCTCCTCGGCCGGCAATCGGGTTGACACATCGAGGAAAACGCCGCCGTGCTCGGAGCCACGGCCGGCCTTGACCTCGGAGTTGATCGCCCGGGCCACCTCGTCCCGAGGCAGGAGCTCCGGCGGGCGCTTGTTGTTGTCCGGGTCGGAGTACCAGCGGTCGGCCTCCTCCTCGGTGTCGGCATAATTCTTGCGGAACACGTCAGGCACGTAGTTGAACATGAAGCGGATGCCGTCGGAGTTGCGCAGCACGCCACCGTCGCCCCGGACGGACTCGGTGACCAGGATGCCCTTGACCGACGGTGGCCAGACCATGCCGGTCGGATGGAACTGGACGAACTCCATGTTCAACAGCGACGACCCGGCCCGCAGGGCCAGCGCGTGACCGTCGCCGGTGTACTCCCAGGAGTTCGAGGTGACCTTGAACGACTTGCCGATACCGCCGGTAGCCAGCACCACGGCCGGCGTCCGGAACAGCACGAACTCACCGGAATCCCGTTTGTAGCCGAATGCCCCGGCGATGGCACCGGAGTCGTCGGTCAGTAGCTCGGTGATGGTCAGCTCGGCGAAGACGGTGAGCTTGCCGCTGGAAAAAGCAGAGTCGCCGTCGCGGCCGTCATCCTGTTGCAACGACACGATCTTCTGTTGCAGGGTGCGGATCAACTCCAAACCCGTTCGGTCGCCGACGTGGGCCAGCCGCGGGTACTCGTGGCCGCCGAAGTTGCGCTGGCTGATCTTGCCTTCGGGCGTCCGGTCGAACAGCGCGCCGTAGGTCTCCAGTTCCCAGACCCGCTCCGGGGCCTCCTTGGCGTGCAGTTCGGCCATTCGGGGATGGTTCATGAACTTGCCGCCGCGCATGGTGTCGCGGAAATGCACCTGCCAGTTGTCCCGGGAGTTCACGTTGCCCATGGACGCGGCGATGCCACCTTCGGCCATCACGGTATGGGCTTTGCCGAACAGGGACTTGCAGATGATCGCGGTACGCAGGCCGGCCTCGCGGGCGGCGATCGCGGCGCGCAGTCCGGCGCCGCCCGCCCCGATGATGACGACGTCATAGCGGTGCTCTTCGTACTGGGCCGAGCTGGTGCGGTTGTCGCTCACAGGTAGCAATCCCCTTAGAAGAACCGTGGATCGGAGAACGTGCCGTGGGCCAGCAGGAAGATGTAGAAGTCGGTGACGACCAGCCACACCAGCGACACCCAGGCCAACTGCATGTGCCGGGCGTTCAACTTCGACACCTGCGTCCAGCCCCAGTATCGGATCGGATGCCGGGAGAAGTGCCGCAGCCGGCCACCGACGATGTGCCGGCAGGAGTGGCAGGACAACGTATAGACCCAGATGAACAGCGCGTTCAGCAGCAGGATGACCGTGCCCAGACCCATGTGACCCCAGTGTGCGTGCTCATCGCGGAAGCCGAGGACGGCGTCGTAGGTCAGGATGATCGAGAACAGCACCGCGACGTACCAGAAGTATCGGTGGATGTTCTGCAACACCAACGGGAAACGCGTCTCACCGCTGTACTTGCCGTGTGGTTCGGCCACCGCGCAGGCCGGCGGGGACAGCCAGAACGCGCGGTAGTAGGCCTTGCGGTAGTAGTAGCAGGTCAGCCGGAAACCCAGCGGGAAGATCAGGATGATGATGGCCGGCGACAGCGGGAACCAGTGCCCGATCGGCATCCCGAAATCGCTCGAGTGTGGCACGCATTTCGTGCTCAGGCAGGGCGAGTACAGCGGGGTCAGATAGGGCTCGGAGTAGTAGTCGGCGTTGGCGAATGCGCGGATCGTGGCGTAGACCGCGAACAGGAACAGCACGCCGCCGGTGACGACCTGGGGCACCCACCAGCGGTCGCCCCGCAGCGTCTTGGCCGCGATCGCGGCCCGACCGGGAGCGTTGACACCATTCGGGCGAGAGCCGGTGGTGTGGGAGCGAGCAGAGGTCATCGGGCGGTCCCGTGGTATCCACCGAGGCCCTCGTCGTCGGCGTCATCGGCCCACATCGCCGGGTCGTACGGCTCGTCGGTCAGGGTGTGCATCTCCAGCGGGGGCGGCACATCAGCGTTCGGGGGCAGCAGTCCCACGTCGTTCACGTCCAGCTCCAACCGTTCGAGGTCGTTTCTGAGGCGCCGGACTGCGGGGACGTCACCGTACTTGCCTTGCAACGAACTGACCGCAGAGCGCAGGTCGGTGACGGCGCGATGCAGCGTACGGAGCTCGACTGTCTGTGGCATCGTTGCCTCATTCCATAACGGGCGAATCGTAAGACGATGATCTTGGGTGAAGCTGGACTATGTCCAAGGTCACATCACTAGCTCGCTGGGTTCTTGTCAAGTGGGGATCGCCCGAGCCGGCCGCTCAGCGCTACGTCGCCGGCGTCTGATCGCGTCGATGACTGGTTGCCGATCAGCCCGCTCCGCGCCCGTACCTCACTCGATGCTCCGTCAGCTAGCGTCAATGACATGGCGTCGTTGCGCTCGAACCCGCTGCGGGTAGCCCGGGAATGCCGCACCAGCGTGGTGTGGGGGGACGACTACCTGCATTACGACTTCGGCGAGCATCCGATGACCCCGGTGCGGCTGGATCTGACCATGCGCCTGGCCCGTGAACTGGGGGTCTTCGATCGCCTCGATCTGGTCGAGCCGACATCGGCGACCGAAACCGATCTCCTCACGGTGCACGGTCAGGAGTACCTGGCGGCGGTGCGCGCGGCGAGCTCGGATCCGAGCTACCTGGGTTTCGGCCTGGGCAGCACCGATAATCCCGTATTCGACGGCATGTACCAGGCTTCGGCGCTGATCGCCGGGGGTTCGAAGCGGGCCGCGGAAATGCTGTGGCGAGGTGAGGCCGAACACGCGGTCAACATCGCCGGCGGCCTGCACCATGCGATGGCCGATTCGGCCGCCGGGTTCTGTGTCTTCAACGATGTCGTGCTGGCGATCCGGACGCTGTTGGCCGAGGGCGCTCAACGCATCGCCTATGTCGATGTGGACGTCCATCACGGCGACGGCGTTCAGGCTGCCTTCTACGACGATCCCCGAGTGCTCACGGTCTCGATCCATCAGGACCCGCGCACCCTCTATCCGGGCACCGGGATGCCGGCCGAAACCGGTAGCGGCGACGCGGTCGGCGCGTCGGTCAATCTGGCGCTGCCACCGGGGACCTCTGATGACGGCTGGTTGCGGGCCTTTCGCGCCGTGGTGCCGTCGGCGGTGACCGCGTTCCGTCCGGAGGTCCTGGTGACGCAATGCGGTTGCGACACCCACCACGAGGATCCGCTGGCCGACCTGGCGCTGACGGTGGACGGCCAACGCGCGGCCTACGCCGAACTGCACGAGCTCGCGCACGCCGCAGCCGGCGGTCGTTGGCTGGCCCTGGGTGGCGGCGGGTACGGCGTGCTGCGGTGCGTGCCCCGGGCCTGGACCCATCTGCTGGCCGAGGCGACCGGCGTGCCGATCGCACCGGAGTGCCGCATTCCGCAATCCTGGTCGGATGATCTGCGCTCCCGGGGGGTGACCGCCAAGCTGCCGGAGTGGATGGGTGAGGGCCGCGCTCCGGTGCCGCAGCAATGGAACCCGGGCGGCGAGTCCTGGCTCGACCGGTCGATCGCCGCCACCCGGAATGCGACTTTCCCGTTGCTCGGCCTCGATCCTGACGATCCCCGCGACTAGGCCGAGACGATGACGAGCGACGCCGACATCGCCTACGACAAGTACCCCCCGTACTGGGAAGCCGACGTGGTCGTCTCCGACGGGGGCACGGTGCACCTTCGACCGCTGACGCCCGCCGATGCCGACGCGTTGGTCCGGTTCCACGGTGGGCTGTCGATGCGAACGCGCTATCTGCGCTATTTCTCGGCCTATCCGAGTATCCCGCAGCGTGACCTGATCCGTTTCACCCATGTCGATCACGTCAACCGGGTCGCGCTGGCGGTCTGGCTGGGCGGCGAGATCATCGCGGTCGGCCGCTTCGACAAACTGATCGACCACCAGCCGCCGGGGTTGGCCGAGATCGCCTTCGTCGTGGCCGATGCCCATCAGGGACGAGGGATCGGCTCGGTGCTGCTGGAGCATCTGGTCGAGATCGGCCGGGAAATCGGCGTGATCCGGTTCGAGGCGATCGTGCTCGCGGAGAACCGCACCATGATGCGGGTCTTCCTCGACGCCGGCTTCGAACCCAGTCGCCGGCTGGAGGGCAGCGAGGTCAGCCTGCAGTTCGACATCGCCGCGACCGAACGAACCCAGAAGGTGATGGCCGAACGGGAACTTCGCGCTGACTCCCGCTCCATCGCCCGGCTGCTCAGCCCACGTTCGGTCGCCGTGGTCGGAGCCAGCGCCGATCCGGCCAAGATCGGCCACCTGGTGCTGCACAATCTGATCTCGGCCGGATTCACCGGGCCGATCTTCCCGGTGAACCAGAACCGGCGTTCGATCAGTGGAATCCTGGCCTATCCCAGCATCGATGAGGTCCCGGGCGACGTCGATCTGGCCGTGCTGGCCGTGCCGGCCGCCGACGTGGTCGAGGTGGTGGCCCAATGCAGCCGTCGGGGTGTGCACGGTTTGGTGGTCATCTCGGCCGGCTTCGGCGAGTCCGGAGATGCCCAGGCGCGCGCCGATGGCCTGCAGGCGCAGCGAATGCTGGTCTCCGAGGCCCGCGCGCACGGCATGCGGGTGATCGGCCCGAACTGCCTGGGCGTGCTCAACACCGACGCCGGGATCGCCTTGAACGCATCGCTGTCCACGGTCGCTCCGCGGGCCGGTCGGGCCGGATTCTTCTGTCAGTCCGGGGCCCTCGGCGTGGCCGTGCTTGGTGAGGCGGCCCGGCGCGGCCTCGGGGTCTCGACGTTCGTCTCGGCCGGAAACCGGGCTGATGTGTCCGGTAACGACCTGTTGCAGTATTGGGAAACCGACCCGGCGACCGACCTTGCCCTGTTGTACCTGGAGAGTTTCGGCAACCCGAGAAAATTTG
>CAZZZW010000095.1:0-13218 GCA_964658795.1 Phormidium nigroviride PCC 7112 | reverse complement strand
GCGTCGCCCGCCCCCCGGGCACGACATCCCGGGCCAGCCACGGCAACGGGGTCATGCGCAGGAACACCATCAACGACAGGGCAAAACTGGCCACGTCGATCGTGTAGGCCCAGCGGACGTCCGCGCTGGCCAGCACCCCACCGACGACCGTGCCGATGATGACGGCCAAGCCATAGCTCTGATTGTTGATCATCGAGGCGGCCGGTATCTCGGCATGGGGCACGTAGCGGGGCAGCATCGCGTCCAGACTCGGTCGTTGCATCGAACCGGCCGACACCGCGAGCGCCGCGACCAGATAGATCAACCAGAGCTGTGGACGATGCAGGAAGGCGTTGGCCAGCAACATCAAGGTGCTGGCCAACGCGGCAAGCTCCGACCACAGCACCACGACCCGCCGGTCGAACCGATCGGCGATGGCGCCGCCCAGCAGTCCGACCACGATGATCGGCACGAACTCCGCCGCCCCGACCAGCCCGACCGCCACGGTGGAATTGGTCAGCTGCTTGAGCTGGATCGGCACCGCGATCATGGTGCACACCGACCCGAAGGCCGACACCGAGGACGCGACGGTGCGCAGCCGGAAATCCCGGTGCCGCCGCAGCGGCCCGATGTCGATGGCCAGCGCCCGCAGCCGAGAGAGCAATGGCACGCTCGCCATCATCGCAGCCCGCTCAACCGGTTTAGCCCGATCAGGGCGAGAGCAAGGACATGTGAAAGCTGTACCGGGCGGCCGCGTAGATGTGGTTACCGTGTTCGACCGGGGTGCCGTGATCGTCGAACGCGGTCCGTTGCATGGTGAGCACCGCACTGGGCCGGGTCTCGGTAAGCAGCCGGCATTCGGCCGCGGTGGCGACCCGGGCGCCGATGACCTGGGTGGCCGAATGCAACAGCACCCCGGCGGCGCGGATCAGCTCGTACAAACCATGCTGTTCCAGGTCGGACGTGGTCGCGGTCAAGGTTCGCAGGCGCAGGTAGTTGGTCAGCTTGGCGATCGGCTGGTCCATCGCCGAGCGCAACCGGACGACCTGCAGTACCTCGGTTCCCACCGGCACCGCCAGCGCGGTCGCCACCGTTTCGTCGGCCTCGATCGAGCCGTACTGCAGCACGCTGGTGCCGGGCCGTTGACCGCTGCTGACCAGATCGTCGAACAGGCTGCTGAGTTCGAGCGAGCGCCGCACCTTGGGTGAGACGATCCGGGTGCCGATCCCACGCCGACGAACGACCAGTCCCTTGTCGACCAGGTGCTGCATGGCGCGCCGCATGGTGGGTCGGGACAGGCCGAGTTTATCGGCCAATTCGAGCTCGTTCTCCAGTCGCATGCCCGGCTTGAGGCGACCGGAGGCGATCGCGTCCTCGAGCTGCTGCGCGACCTGGAAGTACAACGGGATCGGGCTGGAGCGATCCACCATCAGGCCGGCGAACGGAGCCGGCACGGGCTTGGGCATGGCCGGAAGTATGTCATCACTTAAATACAAAGTCACTGGTTAGTTTGTCAGGACAAAGTCTTGACAGTCAGGTTGCGGTGCGGTTACCTGACTGTCACTGTTCATCGGCCTCGGCCGGCTACCCCTCCCAGCAACGGCTGACGCGGTTTCAGCTTCCGTGACAAGGAGAAGACATGGTTCGGCGATCGGTCAAGACCGGACTGGCGGTGCTCGCGCTGGCCCTTGTCGCCTCCGCCTGCAGCAGTGTCAACGCGGTGAACCGGCGGCACGTCGGCGCCGGTGGTGGCAAGGGTGGTTACGGCTACAAGATCGCGGTGGTCACCCATGGCGGTCCGGGCGACGCGTTCTGGAGCATAGTCAAGAACGGCGTCGACCAGGCGGGCAAGGATATGGGCGACTCGATCAACTACCAGAGCAGCGGCGATCCGACGACCCAGGCGCAATACATCAACAACGCCGTCAACCAGAAGCCGGACGGCCTGGTGGTGTCGATGGCCAACCCCGAGGCCTTGAAGGCGGCCGTGCAGGGCGCGGTGCGGGCCGGTATCCCGACGATCGTGATCAATGCCGGGTCCGGTCAGTGGAAGGAATACGGCGCCCAGTCCTACATCGGCTCGGACGAGACGGTGGCCGGTCAGGCGGTCGGGACCGAACTGAAGAAGGACGGCTCCAAGAACGTCATCTGCGTCATCCACGAAGCCGGTAACACGTCGCTGGAACAACGGTGTGCCGGCGTCAAGGACACCCTCGGTGGCACCGTGACCAACCTGCAGGTGGACATCAACAACCTGTCCGCCGCGCAGGCCACCATCCAGGCCAAGTTGCAGCAGGATCCCACCATCGACGGCGTGGTCACCCTCAACGGTCAGGTCGCCACCTACGCCGAGCAGGGCATCTCGGCGTCCGGCTCCAAGGCCAAGCTGGCCACGTTTGATCTGTCGGCCGACGTCTGCAAGGACATCATCGCCGGCAAGCTGCTGTTCGCCGTCGACCAACAGCCCTATCTGCAGGGCTATCTGGCCGTCCAGATGCTGACGCTGTACAAGTCGAACCTGAAC
This sequence comes from Phormidium nigroviride PCC 7112, assembly GCA_964658795.1. GTDB lineage: Bacteria > Actinomycetota > Actinomycetes > Mycobacteriales > Jatrophihabitantaceae > Jatrophihabitans_A. Next base: position 10,715 of record CAZZZW010000095.1, on the reverse strand, counting down.
ATCCTCGGCGGCGGTCAACCAGTGCTGACCGGTCCGAGCCTTATCACCAAGGACAACGCGGCCGCAATCGAGAAGCTGGCCGCCGGGGGTACGCGATGACCGCGGCCACCGTGGCCGACGAGCGGGTCGCCGACATCGGGATGCTGCGACGATTGCTGAGCAAACCGGAATTCGGTTCGCTCGTCGGGGTGATCGTGGTGTTCGCATTCTTCGCGGTGAAGTCCGAACCGTTCCATTCGATGAAGGGCGCGGCCAACTGGCTCGACACCGCATCGCTGCTCGGGGTCATGGCCGTTCCGGTGGCGTTGCTGATGATCGGCGGCCACTTCGACCTGTCGGCGGGTGTGCAGACGGGCACCTCGGGTCTGGCCACGGGCATCATGACCACGTACTGGGGTTTGAACGTCACCGCCTCGATGATCGTGTCGCTGTTGCGGATGCTCGCGATCGGTTTCGTCAATGGTTACCTGGTGGTCCGCACCGGACTGCACAGCTTCATCATCACCCTCGGGATGTTCCTGGCCCTGCAGGGCGTGAACCTGGGTGTGACCAAGAACGTCACCAACACCGTCCAGGTGTCGAACCTGGACCTGGTGCCGGGCTATCGACCACTCAAGGACATCTTCGGCGGCACCGTGCGAATCGCCGGTGCCGATTTTCCGATCACGGTGCTGTGGTGGATCGCGTTCACCGTGCTGGCCAGTTGGCTGCTGCTGCGAACCCGTTTCGGCAACTGGATCTTCGGCACCGGCGGTGATACGGCGGCCAGTACCAGCGTCGGCGTACCGACGGCTCGGACGACGATCGCGCTGTTCATGATGGTCTCGTTCTTCGCCTGGTTCCTGGGCAACAGCCTGATCCTGCGCAGCGGCACCATCCAGGCCCAGAACGGCATCGGCCAGGAGCTCTACTACATCGCGGCAGCCGCCATTGGTGGCTGCCTGATGACGGGCGGCTACGGATCAGCCATCGGCGCCTCGCTGGGGGCCTTGATCTTCGGCATGACCGAGCAGGGCATCGTGTACGCCGGGTGGAACTCCGACTGGTTCCGCCTGTTCGTCGGGGCGGTGGTGCTGCTGGCGGTGCTGGCCAACCAGGCCGTCCGTCGCTACATCGAGCAGAGCCGGAGGTAGCCGGGTATGACCGAGGTCCGTGAAGTCTCCCCCGAGCCCGCAGCAGCTGCGCCACTGCTCGAACTGCGCAACATCAGCAAGGCCTTCGGCAGCGTGATCTCGCTGTCCGACATCAGCGGCTCGGTCCGGGCCGGCGAGGTGACCTGCATCCTCGGTGACAACGGGGCCGGCAAATCGACCCTGATCAAGCTGCTGTCCGGGGTGTATCAGCCGGATGCCGGTGAGCTGCTGGTCGACGGCCGGCCGGTCAGCTTCCACAACTCTCGTGAGGCTCTCGATGCCGGAATCGCGACCGTGTATCAGGATCTGGCGATGGTGCCGTTGATGTCGATCTGGCGGAACTTCTTCCTCGGCTCGGAGCCGACCAAGGGCTGGGGTCCGTTGCGCCGCTTCGACTCGGCCACCGCGAAGCAGGTCACCCGCGACGAGCTGGCGGGTATGGGCATCGATCTGCGCGACCCCGATCAGCCGGTGGGCACCCTGTCCGGCGGCGAGCGGCAATGCGTTGCGATCGCTCGGGCGGTCTACTTCGGAGCTCGGCTACTCATCCTCGACGAGCCGACTTCTGCTTTGGGAGTCAAGCAATCCGGCATCGTGCTGCGCAACATCGCCCAGGCCCGGGACCGCGGTGTCGGGGTCGTGTTCATCACTCACAACCCGCACCACGCCTATCCGGTCGGTGATCGGTTCCTGCTGCTCAAGCGAGGCAAGAGCCTGGGCGATTTCACCAAGTCGGAGCTGTCGCTGGCCGAGTTGACCGACATGATGGCCGGTGGGGCGGAGCTGACCGAACTGGCCCACGAGCTGCAGCGCAACCCCGATGAGGCCGGACTGGGCCGAGAGATGCTGGCCGGCCAGTGACAGATGCCCTTCACCAGAACACCGTGAACGTCGGCATTATCGGCACCGGGGTGATGGGCGCCGAACACGCCCGGCTGCTCCGGCACGAGGTGTCCGGAGCGGCGGTCGCGGCCGTGTACGACCCGGATGGTGGTCGGGCCGGTGCGGTCGCCGCGGCGACCGGAGCTAGGTCGCTGGACGACCCGTACGGCGTGATCGCCGATGCCGACGTGGCCGCGGTACTCATCGCCTCCGACGACGCCAGCCACGCCGACTTCGTACTGGCCGGTATCGAGGCCGGCAAGCCGGTGCTCTGCGAGAAGCCGCTGGCACCGGACGTGGCCGATTGCCAACGGATCATCGCAGCCGAGGTCACCGGCCGGCGGCAGCTGGTCACGGTCGGCTTCATGCGCCGTTTCGACCCCGGCTACCAGGCCATGCGGGCCGGGCTGACCGACGGTGCCCTCGGCGCGGCCCTGCTGCTGCACTGTGTGCACCGCAACCAGACCGCCCCGGCCGGACTGCCCAGTTCGGCGTTGATCACCGGTTCGGCGGTGCACGAGTTCGACATCAGCCGTTGGTTGCTCGGCGATGAGTTGGCCAGCATCACCGCGCATCGGGGCCGGTCGGCGGTCCAGGCCGGCCGCACCCGCGACCCGCTGCTCTTGGTGGCCTCGACGGTGAGCGGAACCCTCATCGACATCGAGGTGTTCGTGAACGCCGGCTACGGCTACGAGGTGCGATGTGAGCTCGTCGGTGAGCAGGGCACGCTCGCCCTCGACGCGCCGGCACCGACCGTCCGGCGGGCGGCCAACCAGGTCGGCCGGTCGCTGCCGACCGACTGGCGGCCCCGCTTCGCCGAGGCCTACCGGCGCGAGCTGCAGGCCTGGATCGACGGTCTGATGGACGGCCAGCTCGACCCGAACCTCGCCTCCGGGTGGGACGGCTACTGCGCGACCGTGCTGGCTCAGGCCGGCGTCACCGCCCTCGAGACCTCGGGGCCGGTCGAGATCACCCTGATGGACAAACCGGAGCTGTACCGGTGACCGGCGGCCTGCAGGCCCTCACCGTCGGCCGGATCAGTGTGGATCTGTACCCGGAACAGTCGGGTGTGCCGCTGGCGCGGGTCGACACCTTCGCCAAGTCGGTCGGCGGGACGGCCACCAATGTGGCGGTGGCCGCGGCTCGACTCGGAGTGCGCAGCGCGGTGCTGACCAAGGTCGGTGACGACGGCTTCGCCCCGTACCTGCGCGACGCCCTGGCCGATTTTGGCGTCGAGATCGGATACATCGGTACGGCCGACGGGCTGCTGACACCGTTGGCGTTCTGCGAACTCGATCCGCCCGAGGATCCGCCGTTGACCTTCTATCGCAGGCCGATCGCGCCAGATCTGACCCTGACCAGGCAGGACGTCCCCTGGGATCTGGTCCGTGACGTCAAGCTGCTCTGGCTGACCGGGACCGGGGTGTCCACCGAGCCCGCTCGCAGCACGCAGTTGCAGATGCTGGCTCATCGTGGTCGGCCCCGGGATCGATGGACGGTACTCGATCTCGACTGGCGCCCGATGTTCTGGCCGTCGCCGGAGCAGGCCCGGGAACAGTACGAGCAGATGTTCGATCGGGTCGATGTCGTCGTGGGAAACCGGACCGAGATCGCGGTCGCCACCGGCATCCAGGAGCACCGGACCGCGGCTCAGGCGCTGCTGGACCGCGGGCTGAGACTGGTGCTGGTCAAGCTCGGCGCCGAGGGTGTCTTCGTGGCCACGCCGGAGCGCTCCAGCACGGTGGCACCGATCCTGGTCGATGTCGTGTGTGGCCTCGGTGCCGGCGATGCCTTCGGGGGCGTGCTGATCCACGGCCTGCTGGCCGGTTGGGCGCCGGAACGTATCGCCGAGTACGGCAATGCCGCCGGCGCGATCCTGGTGAGCCAGCTGGCCTGCGCCGATGCGATGCCGACCATGCCGCAGTTGCAGGACTTTCTCGACCGACGACAGGTAAGAACATGATCACCGATGCCGCCTGGCGCGAGCTGCTGACCACCCGGGCCACCGAACCGGCCGCGATCCCGGCCGCCTACGCCCGCCGGGTGCGGCCGGCGAACCTGCTCAACGAGCGCGGCACGATCTTCTTGATTGCGGCCGACCATCCGGCCCGCGGCGCGCTCGGCACCGGCGGCGACCCGCTGGCGATGGCTGATCGCCGCAAGCTGCTCGACCGCCTGGTGATCGCCCTGAGTCGTCCCGGCGTCGACGGGGTGCTCGGATCACCCGATGTGATCGAGGAATTGCTGCTGCTCGGCGCCCTGGACAACAAGGTGGTGATCGGCTCGATGAACCGCGGTGGCCTCGACGGGGCCCGGTGGACCATGGACGACCGGTTCACCGGCTACGACGCCGCCGGCATCGCGGCCTGCGGGCTGGACGGCGGCAAGATGCTGCTACGGATCGACGACGAGGATCCGGGCAGCCTGGAGACCCTGCACGCCTGCGCGCACGCGGTGTCCGATCTGGCCGCCCAACGGCTGATGGCGATGGTCGAACCGCTGCCCTACCGCCGGGGCTCCGATGGCCGGTTGGTGCTGCGGACGGACGCGGCTGCCCTGGCCCGGGCGGTCACGGTCGCCGCCGGGCTGGGCCGCACGAGCGCCTACACCTGGCTCAAGATGCCGGCCTGCGACGATCCTGATCTGGTCTATTCGGCAACCACATTGCCCTGTGTCGTACTGGGCGGGGTTCCCGGTCCCGAGCTGGCCGCGCAGGTCGCCTCCTGGGGGCCGACGCTCCGGCAACCGGTCGTACGGGGACTCGTGGTCGGCCGAACGGTGCTCTATCCCGACGGCGGTGACGTCGCCGGCACCGTGGACGCGGCCGCCCGGGTACTGGCCGAGGCAACCACGTGAACGCCTCAGTGACACCGGAGCAGGCCGGCTGGCAGTACTGCGGGTTGGAGATCGTCACGCTGGCGCCAGGTGAAAGCCGCTCGGTCGACACCGCCGATCGGGAGTTGTTCGTGCTGCCGCTGCGTGGTTCGGCCCGGGTGGTGCTGGCCGACGCGACCTTCGACCTTCGCGGTCGGGAGTCGGTGTTCACCGCCGTCAGCGATTTCTGTTATGTCGGACGGGATTCACGATTCACACTGGCCTCGGCCGGTGGTGGCGAGTTCGCGCTGCCCTCGGCCCGTTGCGATCAGGCGCTACCGGCACGGTACGGGCCGGCCCAGGCGGTGCCGGTGGAGGTTCGGGGGGCCGGCAACGCCACGCGTCAGGTCACCAACTTCGGCGTTCCCGGGGTCTGGGACCACGCCGACCGGCTGATGTGCTGTGAGCTGATCACCCCGGCCGGAAACTGGTCCAGTTTTCCCTCGCACAAGCACGACATCACGCCGCCGAGCCGCGCGGTGGCCGAGGAGATCTACTACTACCGGATCGCCGGCCCGGACCAGATCACCCCGTCCCGGCAAGGGTATGGCCTGCACCGTCTTTACACCGGACCGGAGCACGAGGCCGCCGGGTTGGCGCCGCTGGATGACGTGGTGGAGGTCCGGGACGGAGACATTCAGCTGATCCCGTACGGCTATCACGGGCCGGCCATCGCTGCTCCGGGCTATCCGATGTACTACCTCAACGTGTTGGCCGGACCAGGTCCGGTCCGGTCGATGGCCTTCTGCGACGATCCGGCCCACGCCTGGCTGCGTGCGGCCTGGCCACAGCAGGCCCAGGATCCCCGATGCCCGGTCACCTCGGCCGTCGGACGCGTGTCGCCCGGGCGGGCCGCGGCCACTGGGGGTCAGTGATGCGGTTGACCACGGCCCAGGCGCTCGTCCGGTGGCTGACCAGTCAACGGGCAGAGTTGGTGGACGGCAGTGAAGTTCCTTTGTTCGGCGGGGTGTTCGGCATCTTCGGACACGGCAACGTGCTCGGACTCGGTACTGCCCTGCACGAGTATCGGCACGTGCTGCCGACCTGGCGGGGACAGAACGAGCAGGGCATGGCGCTGGCCGCGGCCGGTTTTGCCCGGGCCACCGATCGCCGCCAGGTCATGGTTGCGACCTCGTCCATCGGGCCTGGGGCCCTGAACATGATCACTGCGGCCGGCCTGGCGCACGCGAACAGGCTGCCGTTGCTGCTACTTCCGGGCGACACCTTCGTCAGCCGGGCACCGGATCCGGTGCTGCAACAGGTCGAGCAGTTCGGTGATCCCGGCGTGTCGGTCAATGACGCCTTCAAGCCGGTCTCGCGGTTCTTCGACCGGATCACCCGGCCTGAGCAACTGCTGCAGTCGCTGCCCCAGGTTGCCCGGGTGCTCACCGACCCGGCCGACTGCGGACCGGTGACGCTCGCGCTCCCCCAGGACGTCCAGGTCGAGACCTTCGACTTTCCCTCGGCATTCTTCGCCCAGACGCTTCATCGGGTGCCGCGGCCGCGACCGGATCGGTCAGCCGTGGCCCGGGCCGCCGAGCTCATCGGACGAGCCCGCCGACCGTTGTTGATCTGCGGCGGTGGCGTCCGCTATTCCGGCGCTGCGGCCGAACTCCTCACCCTGGCCGAAAGCTGCGGCATCCCGATCGCCGAGACGGCAGCCGGGCGGACCCTGGTGCCCGATCGCCACCGGCTGAACGCCGGTCCGCTCGGCACGATCGGTTCGGCATCGGCCAATGCCGTGGCCGAACAGGCCGATCTGATCATCGCGGTCGGGACCCGGTTGCAGGACTTCACCACGTCGTCCTGGACGGTCTTCGGCTCGGACGCGCGGGTCGTCACGATCAACGCGGCCGCCTTCGACGCGGTCAAGCACGGCGCGCACCCGGTGGTCGCCGACGCCCGGGAGGCCCTGGTCGAACTCACGAGTGCCCTGGCCGGTTTCCGGGCCGACGTCTCGTGGTCGGAATCAGTCGGCAGCGAAAGGGAGAAGTGGAACGGCCACATCGACGGCTTGCGCACCGCCGGCGGCATGCTCAGCTACGCCCAGGTGGTGGGCGTCGTCAACGACGAAAGCACCGATCAGGACTACGTCCTCGGTTCGTCCGGCGGAATCCCCGGTGAATTGAACGGCGGCTGGCGCACGGTCGGCTCCGGTGGCCGGTCCACCATGGATCTGGAATACGGTTTCTCCTGCATGGGCTACGAGATCTGCGGCCCGTGGGGTGCAGCCATCGCCCGCGCCGCGACTAACCCGGACGGCGTGGTCACCGCGCTGCTCGGTGACGGGTCCTATCTGATGCTCAACTCCGAGCTGTTCTCGGCCGCGTTCGCCGGTCATCCGTTCGTGGCCGTGGTGTGCGACAACGGTGGTTACGCGGTGATCCATCGGCTGCAGACGGGCCAGGGTGCGGATGCCTTCAACAACCTGCTGGTCGATTGTGCCGGGCCGGGTGCGGCCGTCGACGGCGTTCGGGTCGACTTCGCTGCTCACGCGGCCGCGCTCGGCTGCGCGGTGGTGGATGTTCCCGTCGGCGCCGACGTCGAGCAGCTGCGGCTGGCCTACCGGGACGCCAAGGCACAGGCCCGCGAGCAGCACCGGCCAGCGGTGTTGGTCTGCCGGGTCAGCCCGTCGGCCTGGACCGAGTCCGGAGCCTGGTGGCAGGTCGGGGTCGGTGAGCAGTTGGCCGGCCGGGCCGGCTACGACCGGGCCAAGGCCGGACAGGTGCGCTGGGCCGCTCCCTGACGTGACCGGCGATCAGGCCGCGGCGTCGCGGTTGAGGATCCGGCTGGCGACATCGGAGTATTCGTTGGACAACGCCCAGGCCAGGTCGACCCGATCCTCGGCCAGCACCAGGTTCAGCCGGTAGGTGTATTCGTCCTGCAGGGCGTCGAGTTCGGCCTGCACGTTCGGCGAGTTCGTCATGGAACCAGTAGAGCCGGAGCTGATGAACGGACCGTTTCTGCGTTGCGGATGCGGCGTCACGACCTCGTTGCGTTTGCGGGTCGGGCCGAAGAAGCAATCAGGCGAGCGCGACCCACCGGCCGGTCGCCACCGACTCGGCCATCGCCTCCAGGGCCCGGGCGCTGGCGACCGCGTCGGCCAGGTTGGCGCCGTGGGAGACACCGTCGCGGATCGAGCTGATGAAACCGGCACATTCGATGACCTTCAGATCGTCATAGCTCATCGCGATGCCCGCCCCGGGCTGGAAGGCACCGAACTCGCCGTGGCCGGGCCCGACGAACAGTGTCTCGGCGGGTTGGTTCTGATAGTCCTCGCCGATACTGACCTGCAGTTCACCGAGCCGGCGGAAGTCCCAGGCCACGAAACCCTGGGTGCCGCGAATCACGAAGCCGTAGTTGTTCTGATCTCCCACGCTGACCCGGCTGATCTCGAGCTGTCCCCTGGCACCGTTGGCGAAACGGATCAGGGCGCTGAGGTAGTCCTCGTTCTGCACCGGCCCGGGTTGCCCGGTCGCAAGCGAGAAGTGGCTGGCCGCCCCGGACGGTTTCGGTCGTTCAGCTATGAACAATCCGGTGTCGGCGACCACGGCCGACAGCTCACCGAGCAGGTAACGGGCCAGGTCGACGCCATGCGAGCCGAGGTCGCCGAGCACGCCGGCGCCGCCGAGCTCCCGTTCGAACCGCCACGACAGCGCGCCCTGCGGGTGAGCGGCATAGTCGGACAGCAGCCGAATCTGGGCACTGGTGATCGTGCCCAAGCGGCCGTCGGTGATGAGGGACTTGGCGTGCGCCACGGCCGGAGCGGTGCGGTAGTTGAAGCCGACCGTGCCCTGGCCGCCGGCGTCGGCCACCGCGGCGAGAACCGCCTCGGTATCGGCGGCGGACAGTCCGACCGGCTTCTCGATCCAGATGTGCTTGCCGGCGCGGGCAAAGCGGCAACCGAGCTCGCGGTGCAGGAAGTTGGGCGCGGTGATGCTGACCGCCTGGATCCGCGGATCATCCACCAGTTGCTGCCAATCCGCGGCGGCCTCGGTGAAGCCGTAGCGAGCGACGGCATCCTGGCGACGATCGGGCTCCGGATCGGCGACCGCGACCAGTTGCGGTCGGGGCAGCTCCGGGAAATGGTGGGGCAGCCGCAGGTAGGCCTGGCTGTGCGCCCGTCCCATCCAGCCGTAACCGATGACGGCGATGCCGAGCGGGCTCACCGGTTCACCGTGTCCAGGTGACGCAGACTGCGCCGGACATCGATGATCGGGCCGAGCTCCGGCCCGGGTACGGCGTCCAGGGCGCAATCCTGCTCCAGCACGTACCAGCCGGAATATCCCTTGTCTGCCAAGGTGTTGACGATCCCATCGATGTCGGCATCCCCGTCACCGAGCGGGGTGTAGAGACCACGGCGCACGGCGGCAAGATAGCTGAGCCGTCCGGCCGCGACCTGGGCCGCCAGATCGGCGCGGACGTCCTTGAGGTGCACGTGGCGGACCCGGTCGGCGGCCAGCTCCAGGAGTTCGGACGGCGCCATGCCGCCGATGAGCAGGTGTCCGGTGTCCAGGCAGAGCGGAATGTCGCTGTCCTCGAGCAGCCGCAGCACCGTTGCGCGCTGCTCGATCGCGGTCCCGACATGGGGATGCAGGGTGGCCAGGAGACCGTGCTGGGCGGCGAGTGCCTGTAGCCGGTCGAGAGTGCGCAGCAGGATCAGCCATTCCTGGTCGGTGACGCTGACCTTGGCTTCGTAGCTGCCATCGGCCGACTGGGCGGCCAGCACCACCACCTCGGCGCCGGCCTCGGCCAGGATGTGCATCGCATCGTCGGCCTGCTTCAGGTCGGTGGCCGTGTCGAGGTGCATCGTGACCGGTACGAAGCCGCCGACCAGCTGAAGCCGATGCTGTTCGAGTTCGACCTTTACTTGACGGGGGTTCTGGCCCAGATAGCCGGCCGGCCCGAGTTCGGTCGCCGTCAGCCCGAGGCCGGCCATCTCAGACAGGACCCTGGTGGCCGGCAGTTCGATCCCCCATCCCGGCGCCTCGCAGACGCCCCACGAGATCGGTGCCCCGGCGAGTCGTGCGGTGACCGACATGCAACCTCTCCTCGCTGCTCTAGAGCGCTCTAGTCGGTCCAGTATCATGAGTCGACTGTGCTCCTGTCAACGAAGGGAAGGCCGTGCCCGACCAGCGCCCACCGACGTTGCAGGACGTGGCCGATCAGGCCGGGGTGTCCCGGGCGCTGGTGTCTATCGTCATCCGCGATGCGCCCGGAGCCAGTGCCGAGACGCGGGCGCGGATCCGCCGGATCGCCGACGAGCTCGGGTACCGGCCCGATCACCGGGCCCGGTTGTTGGCCGGCCGGAGCAGCCGGCTGTTGGGCGTGACACTGGCCCTGTCCAATCCGTTTCATGCCGACCTGATCGAGGCGATCTATCCCGCAGCCGACGCGCTCGGTTACCAGGTCGTGCTCAGTGCGGTGACCGCGCGGCGGGGTCCGCGCCAGGCCATCGATACCCTGTTGGACTATCGCTGCGAGGCGGCGCTGCTGATCGGGCCGTTGCCGCCGGCGTCCGAGCTGACCACGCTGGCCGCGCAGCGGCCGGTGCTCGTCGTCGGTCAGCCGAGCCGGGCGGTCGGCGTCGACGTGGTGCGGGCCGCCGGCGATCACGGTCTGCGGCTGGCCGTCCAGCATCTGGTCGAACTGGGTCACCGCCGGATCTGGCACCTGGACGGTGGTCGGGCGCCGGGTGCCGCCGAACGCCGCAGCGGCTACCGGGCGGCGATGCGCAAGGCTGGTTTGGTCGATGAAACAAGGCTGATCCCGGCCGGTGCGACCGAGGCCGATTCGCGTAGTGCTTCGCGAAAATCGCACGGCATG
>CAZZZW010000094.1:0-13314 GCA_964658795.1 Phormidium nigroviride PCC 7112 | reverse complement strand
TCGCGGCGCTGCTCGGCGGTGACTCCGCCGCGGCCGCGAGCACGCCGAGCTCGGGGGCCGACCCCTACCGCAGCCTGACCACAGCGACGTCGCCGGCCGACATCAAGGCGGCCTGGGACAAGCTGACGCCCGAGCAGCAGCAGGCCCTGATCGCTGCTCATCCGAACGAGCTCGGCCGCATGAACGGCATCCCGGTGACCGCGCGTGATCAGGCCAACCGGATCGTGCTGGCCGGCCTGCAGGCCAAGGCTCAGGTCGAGCTCGACGGCGCCAAGTCCGACCTGGCCGATGCCGCTGCCCTGCCGGACGGGTTCTCGGCCGGTGCCGCCTACGCACACGTCGAGGCCGCGCAGAAGCAGGTCGAGGCGCTGGATCACCTGCAATCGGTGCTCGGCAACGCGAACACGCCGCAGTACCTGCTCGGGGTCGACACCAACGGCCCCGGCCAGTGGATCGTCGCCGCCGGCAATCCCGACACCGCCCAGCACATCGTCACGCTGGTCCCGGGCATGGCCACCAAGCTGAGTGACACCGGCATCGACGGGCTGGCCAGCCATTCGCAGAATCTGCTGACTGCATCGAACAATGCTGCGCCGGGTGAGTCGACGTCGGTGATCACCTGGGCGGGCTACAACTCACCGCAGGGCCTGCAGGCCTTGGAGACAAGCTTCGCTCGCGACGGTGCGCCGGCGTTGCAGTCCTTCCAGCAGGGTCTCTACGCCACCCACGACAGCACCCCGTTCACCACCACGGTCGCGGCCCACAGCTACGGAACGGTGCTGGCGACCGACGCAGCGTTGAACCCGGGTGGACTGCGCACGGATGCGCTGGCCTACCTGGACTCTCCCGGCGTGCCGACCGCCAATGCCGGTTCGCTCGGCATCCAGCATGTGTTCGCCACCGCCACCACCAACGACGCCGTGGTCAACGGCAGCGACCTCGTCGGCCGGATAGGAGCCTGGGAGTACAACGGGAATCTCGGCCCGGGCGGGGTGCCGATCGCCAACCCGCAGGATCTGGCCTTCCACGGCACCGATCCGCTGTCGCCGTCGTTCGGGGCGACACTGTTCGACGCCGGCACCGGCACTCCCGGCCTGCTCAACGGCATCACCGCGCACTCGGACGTGTTCAATCCGGCTTACCCGGGCCCGGCCAACATCGGACAGATCGCGACTGGGCACTATGGCTCGATCACGCCGCGGCCGGCGAAGTAACTGTCCCTACGTCGGATTCTCGGTCACGTACTGCTGCGCGACGGCCTTGGGGGCGCACGCCAGCCAGCCGTCCACCACGGCCGCCCGGATCTGCTGCGGATCGGCCGCGGTCAACTGGATGAGCACGGCCGGGTAGTTGTGGAAGTGCTCGATGGTGAAGAACCCGGAGTGCCCGGCGGCCAGCACCGCCTCCTTCTCGTTCAGATCGCCGGTGCTGACGGCCAGGATCTCCCCGACCGGCGGGGTCTCAGCACCGAACCGTTTGAGGTCGGCCTTGCTGAACGGGCGTTCCCAGGCGAAGGCCTTGCCGTCGACCGACCAGGTGCGGTGATTCCAGCGAGTGCCTTCGCTCGTCTCCGGCAGCGCCATCGCCCAGGTCGCCACGTCCTCAATGCTGACCATCGTCTGCCCCGATCATCCGTTCATCCGATCAGGCAACGGTAGTCCTGGACCGGGCTGAGGATGGGACCTTCTGCGGCAGCGGCGCAGCGGTGCTGTGCGTCTGATGCTTCAGCGGCAGGTGCTTGGCCGGCTTCCGGTGGACCGGCCTACGGTGGACGGGCTTGTGATGGATCGGCTTGTGGTGGATCGGTGAGGTGCTCGGGGCGACCGCCGCCAGCGACGACTCGTCACAGCGATAGACATCCACCGGCCGGTGCGGCACCATCGCCGGATCCATCAGCCCCACGCCGTTGACCGCGGTGCAGTGTGAGCGCACCCAGTCGTCGTCGGTCCCGACCGTCGTGTTGCGGAGCCGGACCGGCAGCTTTGTCCCTAATAGCAAGAGATAGCGGACCGCACCGGCCGCGATCAGGCTGCGCAACTGGTCCAGGGTGGGGGTCGGCGCGGTGCCGGAGTAGCCGCCCATGTTCGTCACCCGGACCCGCCCGGACAGCAAGAACGTCGCCGCGATCGTCCAGTTGTCGGTTACCAGCGTGGTGTGGCCGGCGCCCCTGGTCGTGAGAATGTTCAGCAATTTGCGCTGGTTCGCGTTCAGTCGCAGTTCGGCCTGGGCGGTGAACGGATCGGTGATCTGATAGCTCTGATGCCGGTCGGGACGCGGCCCGGCATAGGCCTCATTGGCTGACCCGTCGGCCGACCGATCGAAGACGTACCCGGTCCACAGGCTCGGTCCGAGCAGGACGGCGACGAGGGCGAGGATGGTCGCGGCAGGCAACATCCGAGCCCGCGCCCGACCGGCGGGTAGCCGATCCACCACCAGCCGGCCGGTGACCAGCAGCACGGTCGCCACGGCGCCGGCGATCAGGACGATCCAGGCCAGTCGAAGCGGTGCCGCGTGGCCGGCCCGGATCAGATAGGCCGCCCACAGCACGCTGAGAATCACCAGGGCGGGAAAGGCGAAGCTGGTCAGGCCGAGCCGACTGCGGTAACGCCGGGCCAGGGCCACCAGCCCGGCGGCCGACAACAGCGCCAGCTGCACGCCGATGGTGGCGAAGTAGGCCACGTGCGGCACCTGGCTCACGGTGAGCAGCCCGGCGGCCAGCAGCAACCAGACGAGCAGGGCCACGGTCACCGCTTCGGCGGCACCGGTGGGAACGATCCGCACCGTCAGGTCACGAGTTGGGCTCAGCACGCCCTCGGTGTTCGATTCGACCCCGGCGGTGACCGGCTCGGCCTCGACCGCGGCCAGGCTTTCGGCCGGGCTCACCATTTCGGCCGATCGCGCGGCCCGGACCGCGAGCCGGTGGGCTCGTCGCTGCCGCACCAACCGGACCAGCAACCAGCACTCCACCAGTACCCCGGCGACGGCCGCCGGATAGAGCCAGCCGATCTGCGTTGCGTAGTAAGGCAGAACCAGCTTGTCGTGTTCCGTCCCGGTCGGCATCGCAACCGGTGGCAGGCTGCGCGGATGCTGCAGGATGGACAGCACCGGCAGCTGGGACCTGGCCTGGATGTCGGTCAGCACGTGCGGCAAGAAGTTGGGGATGATCCGGTTGAATCCGTTGTAGCCGAACACCATGGTGAAGATGTTGTTGTTACTGGTGCCGTCGATGAACGGCCGTCGATCGGCCGGGATCAATTGGATGATCGTCATCCACAGCAGTGAGGCGACCGCGGTACTGGCGACCAGGGCGAGCAGTGCGGCCAGTCGACGCAGCCGGGAGAAGCCGAGTACGAACAGCAGGCCCAGCAGCAACCCGGGCAGGATCACCCAGGCCTGCATCATCTTGGCCTGAAAGCCGATTCCGATCCACAGACCGGCGAACAACACCGACCTGATCCGGGCTCGCAGCAAGGCCGACTGCCAGCACAGCATGGCCATCGCCAGGCTCAGGGTGAGCAGGCAGTCCTCCATGCCGTGCCCGAACATGGAGGCGAACAACGGGGTCACCGCGGCGATGAAGGCGGCCAGCAGGCCGACCGCCGGACCACGCCAGCGGCGTCCGATGACATAGATGGCCAGCACCGTGAGCGTTCCCTCGACGACCTGCGGCAGCGCGATCGACCAGGGATGGAAGCCGAACATCCGGACTGACAGCGCCTGCGGGATCAGGAAGCCGGACAGCTTGTCCAGGGTGACGTGGGCTCCCGGGTCGAGCGCGCCGAACCAGAACGCCCGCCAACTCATCTGCATGCTGCGGGTGGCCGAGGAGTAGAAGGTGTTGTAGCCGGCCCCGCCGAGGTTCCACGAGTACGTCACCGCGGCCAGCAGGGCCACGGCCAGCGCCAGGCCCGACTCCAATCGGCGCCCCGGTCTCGTCCACCGTGGCCAGTGTGGGCTAAGGCGGGCAGGCACGGTCACTCTGGCATTTTCTTTTACGTTTCCTGAGAGAACGGCCCGATTCCGGATTTGCAGAAGTGGTTCCAGGTGTTTGCAGAACTGGTTCACAGCAAAGGGATTCCGCAATCGGTTCGATCGCGAACCGTCGAGGGCTTGCCCGATCCATCGAGGACCGCGACGATGAGGACCACCGACGGCGAAGGGCCCGAAGATGCTGACCTGGTTGCGGGCTCGCGACGCCGGCCTGGCCGCGTTGCGCCGAGCGGCCCGGACGGCGATCGTGATGCCGTTGCTGTTCGCGTTCGGCACCCAGGTGCTGGACAACCCGAACCTGGCCACGTTCGCCGCATTCGGGTCGTTCGCGATGCTGTTGCTGGCCGACTTCGGTGGGCCGATGCGCGATCGGCTGCTGGCCCAATTGGCGCTGGTGCTGGTCGGAGCCGTCTTCGTCGCACTGGGCACGCTGGTCTCACAGCAAACCTGGCTGGCCTCGGCGGCCATGGTTCTGGTCGGTTTCTGCGTGCTGTTCTCCGGCGTCGTCAGCTCGGTCCTGGCCGCGGCCGGCACCTCGGTGCTGTTGTCGTTCATCCTGCCGGTCGCCCAGCCCGCACCGGCCGACACCATCGGTGACCGGATGGCCGGCTGGTTGCTGGCCGGTGCGGTTTCCCTCGTCGCCGTCGGGTTGTTGTGGCCCGCCCCGGCCCGGGACCCGCTGCGGGATGCCGCGGCCGATGCCTGCCGGTTGTTGTCGGACCGGCTGCGGGCCGAGGTGCGTTTCTTGCTCGGCGAGCCGATCGAGGACGACGAACGGGCGGCCGCGGTGGCCGCCGCCGACGATGCGGTGGCCGCCGCCGACGATGCGGTGGCCCGTCTGCGGACGCGGTTCCTGGCCACGCCCTACCGGCCGACCGGGCTGACCACGGCCGCGCGGACCGTCGTGCGGCTGGTGGACGAGATCAGCTGGCTGGACCTGATCCTGCAGGCGAGCCCGGCCACCCACCGTCGAAGCGTCAATCCCCAGGTCTGCCAGGTGAAGACGGCCACGGCGACGTTGCTGGAGCACTGCGCCAAGGAGCTGGGACCGGGGCGTCCGCCGGGTGATCGGATCGAGGCCCACCTGCAGGCGCTGACCGCCGCCCGGGACGAGCTCGAGGCGGCGGCCACGACCCGCCTGCCGGTGCATGCAGACGGCGACCTGGAACTGGTCACCTCGCTCGAGCCGAGTTTTCGTGCCCACGAGATGTCCTTCGCCGTGACGGCGATCGCGCAGAACGTGATCGCCACCGTGGCCGCCGGCCGGCGCACCTGGTGGCAACAGCTGCTCGGCCGCCAGCCGGCCGGTGTCGATGGCCCGCTGAGCGCGGTGCAGCAACGGGCCGGGGCCCACGTGGAGCGGCATTCGGTGTGGTTGCACAACAGCATTCGTGGTGCGATCGGCCTCGGTGGTGCCGTGCTGGTCGCCGACCTCTCCGGTGTCCAGCACTCGTTCTGGATCGTGCTCGGGATGCTGTCGGTGCTGCGATCGAACGCATTGACCACCGGTCAGAACGTGCTCCGGGGTCTGGGCGGCACGGTCGCTGGTTTCATCGTCGGCGGCATCCTGGTTGAGCTGATCGGCACCAACCGTTCGGTGCTGTGGGCGCTCCTGCCGCTGGCCATCCTGTTCGCCGGTCTCGCGCCGGCGGTCATCTCCTTCGCCGCCGGTCAGGCCGGCTTCACGCTCACCCTGCTGATCCTGTTCAACATCATCTCGCCGTCCGGTTGGCAGGTCGGCCTGGTCCGGATCGAGGACGTGGCCATCGGGTGCGCGGTCAGCCTGTTGGTCGGCACCCTGTTCTGGCCCCGTGGCGCCGGGACCGCGCTGGCCGCGGCCCTGGCCGAGGCCTATCAGGACGCCTCGGCCTATCTGCAGGCCGCGGTCCGGGTCGGCATCTCGAGCTGCTCGGGCACCGACCGGTCATCCGCCGTGGCTGAGGCCTTGCGGGCCGCCGCGGCCGCCCGCCGGCTCGACGACGCGTTTCGGGGTTTCCTGGCCGAACGCGGCAGCAAACATCTGGCGTTGCCCGAGGTGGCGGCCCTGATGACCGGGGTGGCCGGATTGCGGTTGTCGGCCGACGCCGTGCTGGATCTGTGGGACCGGATCGGCAACCCGCCGATCGAGGATCGCTCGGTGGCCCAGCAGCAGTTGGAATCGATCGCCGGCCAGGTGATCGGGTGGTACCGCAACGTCGGTCTCGCGTTGAGCGGTGCCGGCCCGGCGGTGCCGGCGTCGCTACCTCGCGATCCGGCCGCCGATGAGCGCCTCATCGACGGCGTTCGTAGCGATCTGGCCGCCAGCCCGGACCACGCCGCCCTCGCGGTCCGGCTGATCTGGACCGGTGAACACATCGATGCGGCCCGGCGGCTGCAGGAGTCGGTGGCCGGCCCGGCCGGCAAGGCCGCTGCGGCCCGGGCCGCGGCCGGCCGGTTGCGCGCCGGCTGGCTACGGACCGCCGCGCCTGCGAACTGAGCCGGCGCCGATCCGGTCGGCCCGGCCCGAAATCGGGCTTGCAACCGGAGGTACCTCCACTTATTCTGGAATTACCGGAGGATGGTTCCGGTTAGCTCCGGACGGCGGCATCGTTCGCCGATCAACCACCGCAGGACAGATCCGAGAACGACAGAATGCGAGCACCGCCATGAGCCTCGACCGCATCCAGACCCCCTTCCACGCCGGCTCCACCGCAGCCGATGTCCTCGACGGCCTCGACCTGACCGGCCGGACCGCCATCGTCACCGGCGCCTCCTCCGGCATCGGCCTCGAGACCGCCCGGGCACTGGCCACCGCGAACGCCTCGGTCACGCTGGCCGTCCGCGACCTGTCCGTCGGTCGGTCCCGCGCGGCCACGCTGATCGAACAGACCGGTAACCCTCAGATCGCGGCCGCCGAACTCGACCTGGCCGATCCGGGATCGGTGGCCGCTTTCGTGTGTGCCTGGCAGCGACCGTTGGACATCCTGGTGAACAACGCCGGCGTGATGGCACCGCCGCTGACCCGGACCGAACAGGGCTGGGAACTGCAGTTCGCCACCAACCATCTGGGCCACTTCGCCCTGTCCACCGGTCTGCACGACGCCCTGGCGGCGGCCGGCGACGCCCGGGTCGTGTCGGTCAGTTCGGTCGGGCACCTCAACGGCGACATCGACTTCGACGACGTCAACTTCGAGCACCGGGCCTATGACCCCTGGCGGGCCTACAGCCAGTCCAAGACCGCCAACGTCCTGTTCGCGGTCGAGGCGGCCGATCGTTGGATGTCCGACGGAATAACGGTGAACGCCCTCACCCCCGGGCGTATCCGGACCAACCTGCTGCGCTTCATCGGCGACGATGTCGAGTCTGCGGCACCGTCGGCGTTCGAGCCGAACGCGGTGCCGTGGAAGACGATCGAGCAGGGCGCCGCCACCTCCGTGCTGCTGGCCGCCTCACCGCTGCTGGACGGCGTGAGCGGGCGCTACTTCGAGGACTGCAACGAGGCCGAGGCACAGCAGCCGGGGCGCCGGCGCGGCGTCGCTCACCATGCAATGGACCCGGTTTCGGCAGCTCGGCTATGGCAGATCTCTATCGAGATGCTGGCCGGGCAGTACCGTTCGGCTGGCGTTCACCAGCTGGCCATGTGATCGTCGCAGACTCGAGCCCGGAGAATTCCTCCGTCCGCGAAAGGGTGTTCGATGATGCTGCCCAACCCCGCCGCCGCCCTGGAGGGCTGGAGTCTGGACCCGGAATCGGATGATTTCGGTGATGATTACGTGCTGTTGGGCCCGGACGGCAAACCGGTCGAGACCTGGCGTGAGGGCTACCCGTATCCGGAGAAGATGACCCGGGCCGAGTACGAACGGATCAAGCGCTCGTTGCAGATCGAGTTGCTGAAGCTGCAGAGTTGGGTCAAGGAGAGCGGCCAGAAGCTGGTGCTGCTGTTCGAGGGCCGAGACGCGGCCGGCAAGGGTGGCACCATCAAACGGTTCACCGAACACCTGAACCCTCGTGGGGCCCGGGTGGTCGCGCTGGAGAAGCCGACCGAGCAGGAGTCGACCCAGTGGTACTTCCAGCGCTATGTGCGGCACCTGCCCAGTGCCGGTGAGATCGTGCTGTTCGACCGGTCCTGGTACAACCGGGCCGGTGTTGAGCGAGTGATGGGCTTCTGCTCGTCGGCGGAGTATGTCGAGTTCATGCGGCAGGCGCCGGATCTGGAACAGATGCTGGTCGACAGTGGGATCCGGCTGATCAAGTTCTGGTTCTCGGTGTCGCAGAACGAGCAGCGAACCCGGTTCGTGACCCGGCAGGTCGATCCGGTGCGGCAGTGGAAACTCAGCCCGATGGACCTGGCCTCGTTGGACAAGTGGGACGCCTACACCGAGGCGAAGGAGGCGATGTTCTTCTACACCGACAAGCCGGCCGCGCCGTGGACGGTGATCAAGAGCAACGACAAGAAGCGGGCCCGGATCGGGGCCTTGCGTTACGTGCTGCACGCAATGCCCTACACCGACAAGGATGTCGCACTGGTCGGCGAACCGGATCCGCTGATCGTCGGTCCGGCGGTCCAGGTGTTCGAGAACGGCGAGCGGCCGGATCGCCTCTTCCCGTCGCTGTAACCTTCTGCTCGTGACTGTTTCGGTGCGCGACGACGAGGCCGGCTCGTTCTACGAGGCGAATGTCGACGGTACCCAGGCCGGGTTGCTGGTCTATGAGGTGCGCGGATCCCGGGTCGCGTTGATGCATACCGTGGTCGACACGGCGTTCCAAGGCCGGGGGGTCGCGTCGGTACTGGTCCGCGAGGCCCTGGATGACCTGCGCCGCAAAGGCAAGACCATCACCGTCTACTGCCCGTACGTGGTGACGTTTCTGCAGAAACACCCGGACTACGTCGACCTGGTCGACGCTGAGGAGCCGGGCCGATATCCGCCCTCGTGACGCGAGTACGCCGCTCGCTCGACATGGCCTCTGACTCAGCTTCTCGCATAGCCTCGCGGTATGACCCTGTCGCGTCTGAACGATCTCGCGGCCGCCGACTGGCTGGTCGAGCACTCGAGGCACTGGCAGCGCCTGATATCGCTGGGCCCGCTGGGTTTCCAGGCGTACGCGCGGCTGCGATTCATCCCTGACCCAGCCCGAGCGGACATGGCCGAGAGTGATGTCGAGCTGCCCGAAGACCATCCGAGCGATCTGACCCAGAGCCGGATCGCCCTTACCTGCTTGGATGATCTGGCAGTGCCATGCGTCTTCGCGGTCTGGGAGGGTTGGCCGGCGCCCTATCTCGATCCGGCGCTGACCGCCGGGCCCCTGCTCGAACTGCCGCACCGCCGCTACGTGCTGTTCTCCGGTCGGCTGGCCGAGATCCTCGATTGGGGCGCTCAGTTCGGCGGTCGCGACGGCACACCGCCACCGGCGTTCGTGTGGCCGTCGGATCGAAGGTGGTGCTTCACGTGTGATGTCGATCCACACTGGGCCGGCATCGGCGGACCCCAGGCGCTGGTCAGCAACCTGATCGCTCGGCCGGAGCTCGACGTCGTGCCGGCCTCACCTGAGGTACCGCCGCCGTACTACGCACACTGACGCGGCACGGGCCCACTTCGACGCCGGTCAAAGCTTTTTCAGCATATGGTGCCGCAATGAACGGTGATTGCGACCTGGCCGCGGTGGCCGCGTTGCTGGCTGATCCCAAACGCAGCGCGATGCTGCTCGCGCTCGGTGACGGCCGCAGCCTGCCGGCCGGCCGCTTGGCGGACGAGGCCGGCATCAGTGCTGCGACCGGCAGCAGCCATCTGCGCAAACTGACCGAGGCCGGCCTGCTTGCGGTCGAGAAGCACGGCCGGAACCGGTACTACCGGCTGTCCGGCCCCGATGTCGGGCGCGCGATCGAATCCCTGCAGCGACTGGCTCCGGCCCAGCCGATCCGCTCGCTCAAGGACGGAACCCGCGCGCACGCGCTGCGTCAGGGCCGCACCTGTTACGACCATCTGGCCGGACGCCTGGGTGTGCGTCTGATGGCGGCCTGGCTGGACCGGGGCCTGCTCACCGGCGGTGACGGAAGGTTCCGTGCGGGCCATGGTGATTCGCCCTCGAGCTGGGGACATGACCTCGACTACCGGTTGACGGCGGCCGGCGCTGACTTCGTGGCCGACTTCGGCATCGACCCACCAGCCGACCGGCGGCTCATCCGTTACTGCGTCGACTGGACCGAGGAGCGTCATCACCTGGCCGGCGCTCTCGGCCGCGGTCTGCTCGACCGGTTGCTTGCCCTCGGCTGGATCACCCGGGCTGAGTCGAGCCGGGCCGTTCGTGTCACCGCCGATGGTGAGCGCGGGCTGAGCCGCACCTTCGGTATCTGAGCGGGCGCTTTTGTCGGCCGCCTCTGGCAGAGTTCACTTCCGTGAGCGAGATCGCGGCCGAGCCGCTGCGGCTGTCGAGTGCCAGCGGGCGTTGGACCTTACTGGCGTGCGTGCTCGGCTCCGGTATCGCCGGTATCGACTCGACCGTCGTCAACATCGCGCTGCCCGACATCGGTCGCGACCTGCATGTCGGTTTCTCCTCGCTGCAATGGACGATCACCGCCTATACCCTCACGCTGGCGTCCTTTATCCTGCTCGGCGGGTCACTCGGCGATCGCTTCGGCCGACGGCGGATCTTCGTCACCGGCATGGTGTGGTTCGGGGTGACCTCACTGCTGTGCGCGCTCGCCCCGACGGCCGGACTGCTGATCGGTGCGCGGGCCTTGCAGGGGGTCGGCGGGGCGTTGATGACCCCGGCCAGCCTGGCGATCATCCAGGCCAGCTTCACCGACACCGACCGGACCAAGGCGATCGGCGCCTGGTCGGGTCTGGGCGGGACGACGTCGGCGATCGCCCCGTTCCTCGGCGGCTGGTTGATCGCCGCCGGCTCCTGGCGGTGGGTGTTCTTGATCAACCCGCCCCTGTGCGCGATCGTGATTCTGTTGGCGCTGCGTCACATTCCCGAAACCATCGACACCGACGCGCACGGCCGGCTCGACATCCTCGGTTCGCTGCTGGGCGTTCTCGGACTGGGTGGCATCACCGCCGGGGTGATCGCGGCCGCCGACGACGGGCTGCTGTCCGCCCGCGTCCTGGTGCCGGCTCTGGTCGGGGTGGCCGGGTTGGTCAGCTTCGTGGTGGCCGAACGGTACGAACCCAATCCGATGATGCCGCTGACACTGTTCGCCTCCCGCCAGTTCAGCGCCACCAACCTGGTTACCCTGCTGCTCTACGCCGCCAACAGCGGGTCGTTGCTGCTCCTGGTGGTCGAACTCGAGACGGTGGCCGGCTTCAGCGCCCTGGAGGCCGGGACCGCACTGCTGCCGATCACGGTGATCATGCTGTTACTGGCCGCCCGCTTCGGTGCCGTCGCTCAGCGGTTCGGGCCTCGATTGCCCATGACGATCGGACCATTCGTCTCCGCCGCCGGGCTGGGCCTGCTGGCCTTGCTGCCGGTGCACGCCAGTTACTTCGGCAACGTGCTGCCGGCCATGGTGGTACTCGGTTTCGGACTGTCGATCTTCGTCGCCCCGCTCACCGCGACGGTGCTGGGCGCGGTTCCGGCCGCGCACGCCGGCATCGCCTCCGGGGTCAACAACGCCGTTGCCCGTGCGGCCGGCCTGCTGTCGATCGCCGCGCTACCGGTGATCGTCGGCCTGACCGGGGATGCCTACACCAACGCAGCCCTGTTCATGACGCCGTACCGGCACGCGCTGTGGATCTGCGCCGGCCTGCACGTCGCCGGTGGGTTGCTGTCGTTCGCCACCGTGCGCAACGAACGGAACGAGGCGGCCGCATCGTCGACCACGGCGGCCTCGGTCGAGCTCAGCGGTTGCTCGCCGCAAGCGGCCCAGACCAGCGAACCCGGCCGCGGGGTGGCCGTATAAGGTCGGCGAAACCGGCTGCAACGAGGCAGCCGAGACGGTGAACAGGGTGGGATTACATGCAGATCGACGGCAGTGTGGCGCTGGTGACCGGCGGAGCATCCGGCCTCGGATTGGCGACCGCCACCGCGCTGGCCCAGGCCGGCGCGCAGGTCGTGATCCTCGACCTCGCCGGCTCCGACGGCACCGAGCAGGCGGCGCGGATCGGGGCCACCTTCGCCCCGGCCGATGTCACCGAGGCCGAGTCGGTCCAGGCCGCAGTCAACACGGCCGTCGAGCTCGGACCGCTGCGGATCGTGGTCAACTGCGCCGGCATCGCCCCGCCGGGCAAGGTCCTCGGCAAGGCCGGCCCGCTGCCCCTGGAGGCCTTCGACCGGATCGTCCGGATCAACCTGATCGGCACGTTCAACGTGATCCGGTTGGCGGCGGCGGCCATGGTCGAGACCGAGCCGGTGGACGGCGAGCGCGGCGTCATCGTCAACACCGCCTCGGCCGCCGCGTTCGATGGGCAGATCGGGCAACCGGCCTATGCAGCCTCCAAAGGTGGCGTGGCCGCGATGACCCTGCCGATCGCCCGCGAGTTCGCCCGCAGCCTGGTACGGGTCATGACCATCGCCCCGGGGTTGTTCATGACTCCGATGATGGCCGGCCTGCCCGAGGAGGCGCAGCAATCGCTGGCCGCCCAGGTGCCGCACCCGTCCCGGCTCGGCGACCCGGCCGAGTACGCCGCCCTGGTCCGGCACATCGTGGAGAACCCGATGCTGAACGGCGAGGTCATCCGGCTCGACGGTGCGATCCGGATGGCCCCGAAGTAGCCGACCGGAGCCGCCGGGCGACTCAGCCGCGGACCGCCTCGACGATCGAATACAGCGCCAACACAAGGAAGATCGCTGCGCCGATCCGGTGGAGCAGAACCACGGAGAGGTACTTCAGCAACGTCCGGCCGGCGGTGATGGCCAGCAGGGCCGCCGCCCACAGCCCCAGCGCGGCACCGATGCCGACGGCCAGCGGATTGTGGTACTTGGCCGCCAGGTTGGCCGTGGCGATCTGAGTGATGTCGCCCCACTCACCGATGAAGATGACCAGGAACGAACTGACGATGCCGGCCCAGGCCGAGGTGCCGGTGCGCTTGGCCACGGCTTCTTCCTCGTCCTCTTCCGGAGTCCGCGAGGCGTGCAGCATGAATGCCGCACCGAGCAGGAACAACGCGGCGATGATGATCTCGAGCAGTCGGTGCGGCAGCAGGCCGAGCAGGCTGCCGGCCGTGACCGCGATGATCACGTGCACCGTGAAGGCGGTCGCAGCGCCGATGAAGACCCACCGGGCCGCGAACCGGGTGCCGAGCATCAGCGACGCGAACATGGTCTTGTCGGGAAGCTCGGCGATCAACACGATCACGAAGACGAGCAGGGCGGTAAGAACGAACATCTAGTCTCTTCCTGTCCGAG
>CAZZZW010000093.1:6241-13359 GCA_964658795.1 Phormidium nigroviride PCC 7112 | reverse complement strand
GCTGGGAAAAGCCGGCGTCCTGCCAGATCGGACCGGATCGCCGGTACTGCACGGTGCCGGACCCGGTCGACGTCGATTCGGCGAACCAGCCGACACCGAAGCCGTCGGCGTTCACCGAACCGGCGCCCCGCATGTCCGTGGGTGCATAGGACTGGACCAGCAAGGAATGCGGCGGGTCCAGCACCACGGATGCCAATGTGGCCGGTGGACCGAGGTAGCAGAGGTGACGACACATCTCAGTGCTCGTGCGCTTCGACCGATCGGGCCGTCCGGAAGCCGGCGAAGATCTGACGCCGGATCGGGTAGTCCCAATTGCGGAAGGTCGCCCGGCCGGCGGCCGGATCGGTGCCGAAGGAGCCGCCGCGCAACACGTAGTAGTCCGGTCCGAAGAAGACTTGGCTGTACTCCGGGTACGGATACATCTGGAATCCCGGGTAAGGCGCGAACGTCGACGAGGTCCACTCCCAGACATCCCCGATCAGCTGGTGGACGCCCAACGGCGACGCGCCGGCCGGGTAGCTGCCGACCGTGGCCGGCCGGAGATGACGCTGGCCCAGATTGGCCTGCTCCGGCGTCGGGTCGCCATCACCCCACGGGTAACGCCGGGAGCGACCGGTCGCGGGATCCCAGCGGGCCGCCTTCTCCCACTCGGACTCGGTGGGCAACCGGCGGCCGGCCCACGTGGCGTAGGCCGCCGCCTCGTACTGACACACGTGCACCACTGGCTCGTCCGGTGCGATCGGGGCTTCCACTCCGAAGCTGCGCCGCCACCAGGTGCCGTCGGTGTCGCGGTGCCAGAACAGCGGGGCGCGCAGCTGGGCCTGCTGCCGGTGGCTCCAGCCGGCCTCGCTCCAGAACGATGGATCGTCATATCCGCCGGCCTCGATGAAGGCCAGGAAATCGCGGTTACGCACCGGCACGGTGTCGATCCAGAAGGCCGGCAGCTCTACCCGGTGCGCCGGCCGCTCGTTGTCCAGGGCCCAGGCCTCGGTCGAGGTGCCCTGGTCGAACGGGCCGGCAGGCACCAGCACCTCGGGCGGCAGGCTGGCGGCCACCGGCCCGTCCGGCTCCGCGGCACGCAACGGTGCGCCGGTGCGCCGTAACTGATGAGTGGCCAGCATCGTCTCGTCGTGCTGCTGCTCATGTTGGACAACCATGCCGAAGACGAAGCCGTCCCGGGTCAGCCGCCGCGAATCCAACGGCGCGGACGACAGCACGTCCAGCACCTCGTCGCGGACCTGCCGGACATAGCCCCGGGCCTGCCCCGGTGACAGCAGCGGCAGGGTCGGACGGTCGGCCCGCTTGTTCTGGAACGCGTCGTACATCTGGTCGATGTCCTCGCGCACCCCCTGTCGACGGCCGACATCGCGCACCAGCCAGATCTCTTCCTGGTTGCCGATGTGGGCGTGGTCCCAGACCAGCGGCGACATCAGCGGTGAGTGCTGGCTGATCAACTGCTCCTCGTCCACCGCGTCGGTCAACGCGGTCGTACGTTCCCGGGCCCGGTTCAGCTCGCCCGCTATGTACTGCCGCAACTCGGCGTCGGTCAGGGTCGCCGGGTCGATCCGGTCGTCGAACGTGGTCATGACATCACCTCCATGGCCGGGCTGATCCGGTCCACCAGTCGTCGGTTCAGTAGTTGCTCGGTACGCCGCCGGTCGGCCGGGCTCAGATCGATCCGGTCGAGGGCAGCCGGCACCAGCTCGGCCAGCTGCCGGGCGGCGTTCGCCAGCTCGGCGTCGGCCAGCCCGAATTCGGTGGCCGGTTGCCAGTGGTCGGCCACGGGACGGCAGATCTCGGCCACCGGCTCCAACCGGCCGGCGAACAGCCCGGTCACCAGAGCCAGCAAGGCGATCCATTCGCCGTCCGGTTGGGCGTCCAGGTAGCGCAGCTCGAGGTAACCCTGCGGACGCACCGGCGGGAACATCATCGACAGGTGCAGGTCGAGGTCAGCGGTGGTCAGCGGCTCCCCCGCCAGTAGCAGCTCGACCACTGACGTCGGCGGATCGACCAGCCAGTCGCCGTCCTGCTGCCGAGCCAGCACCGGAGTGTGCAGTGCCCGCTGGACGTAGTCGGCCGGCTCGAGGGTCCGCGGTGGCAGCGTGCGAACGGGATCCAAGGCCGCCCAGGCCCACATCCGCTGCGAGACGAGCCCGTCGGCCGGCGAGTTCGCGAACGCGGCCACCAACAGCGGCCCCAGCTGATGGGCGAGTCGCCATCGCCCGGCAGCATCCTCCGGCAGGCCGAGGTCGATGCAGACCTGAGCCGAGGCGCTGGAGCACATCATCACCGAACCGGCCGGACCGTTCGGGGCGAAGCGGGCGGCCATCGCGTCGTAGCGCGGGGTGAGCATGATCCGGTGCGCCGGCCGGCGCAGCTCATTGGCCCGGCCGGACAAGACGAAACCCGTGGGCTTCAGCAGTCGGGCCAGTTGGCTCTCGTCGGCTCGCATGGCGGCGACGAGGGCGGCGACCGAGGTATGCGGCGCCGAAGAGATTTCGACCTGGCCGCCGGGCTCCACGGTGACGTCGCCACCACCGGGCAAAGTCAGCGCGGGGCTTTCAGGATCGATCGTGCGCGGCGCGTGTGGTCCCAGCGCCGAGAGCAGGGTGGGGATGTCAGGTTGGCGACCCGGATCGGCCGGATCGGTGAGCAGCCATTCCAATTCGAGACCGACCCGCGAAGGTGGGCCGTGCTTGAAACAGACGCTGGCGATGTAGGTACCGGCTTCGGCCACGGTGCGGACCGGGCGTGCCGTACTCAGATCGCCGAGTACGTGACTCATCTTCAAACCTCTGGAGACGCATCGTCCGACTGATGTTTTCAGCCGGTCCGGTCGGCCGTTCATGGCACCAGAAACCGGTGCATCTGAACCTATAGCCTGCCACCGACAACGGCGACAATGCCTTACAACCGCCTTACGACCAGACGAACTGTTCGGTGCTCGGCCCGACCGGACGGCGGCGGTCAGCCGGCCAGTTCGGACAGCTCGACGCCCCGAGCGGTCAGCTCGGCAAGGCCGCCGTCCTCGGCGGTCAAGACCCAGAGCCCGTCCTCGAGTACAGCGACCGTGTGTTCCCAGTGCGCGGCCAAGGACCGGTCGCGGGTCACCACGGTCCAGTCGTCGTCGAGTTCCGCGGTGTCCGGCGACCCGGCCGTGATCATCGGCTCGATCGCGATCGTCATGCCCGAAACCAGTTTCGGGCCGTTGCCGGGCGCGCCATGGTTGAGAATGTGCGGTTCCATGTGCATCTGCCGGCCGATGCCGTGCCCGCCGTAGCCGGTGACGATGCCGTACGGCCCGGCGGCCCGGACCGACTGTTCGACCGCGTAGGAGATGTCGGAAATCCGGCCGCCCACGCTGACGGCCGCGATGCCGTCCCACAGTGATCGCCGGCAGGTCTCGGACAGCGCGGCCGCGGCCGGCGCCACCGTCCCGACCGAGACGGTGATCGCGGCATCGCCGTGCCAGCCGTCCACGATCGCGCCGAAGTCGAGCGAGATCAGGTCGCCCTCGGCCAGCACATCGTCGCTGCGCGGGATGCCGTGCACGATCCGATCGTTGCGGGAGGAGCAGATCACGCCCGGGAAGGGCGGCGGGCCGGCGTAGCCCAGGAAGGACGACGTGGCTCGGTGTTCGGCCAGTACCGCACGGGCCACCGAGTCGAGCTCCAAGGTGGACACGCCCGGGCGGGCGGCCTCAGACATCGCCTTGAGCCCGGCGGCGACGGCCAGACCGGCCTTGCGCATCATCCGGATCTGGTCCGGGGTCTGGATCTCGATCCGGCGACGGCGACGCACGATCAGGCGTTGGCCTTCGCGGTCAGCGCCTGGATCGCCCGCTCGGTCACGTCCTCGACCGCACCGAGGGCGTCGACCACGACGAGTTGGCCGCGCTGGTCGTAGAAGTTGATCAGGGGCGAGGTCTGCTCGGCGTAGACGTCCAGCCGGTGACGGACGGTCTCGGCCTGATCGTCCTCGCGCTGGAACAGCTCGCCACCGCAGATGTCGCACTTGCCCTCGGCCTGGGTGCGGTCGTACTCGACGTGCCAGATGTGACCGCACTGGCGGCACATCCGCCGACCGGACAGGCGCTTGACCACCTCGTCGTTGTCGACTTCGAGCTCGAGCACGACATCCAGGGACGAACCGAGGTCGTTCAGGACCGAATCGAGCTCGTAGGCCTGAGCCACGTTGCGGGGAAAGCCGTCGAGCAGGAAGCCGCCGGCCGCATCCGGCTCGCCGAGCCGGTCCCGGACCATCGCTACGGTGACCTCGTCCGGCACCAGGTCGCCGGCGTCCATGTAGGACTTGGCCAGGACGCCCAGCTTGGTGCCACCGGACACGTTGGCCCGGAAGATATCGCCGGTGGAGATCTTCGGGATCGAGAACCGCTCCGCGATGAACTCCGCCTGCGTGCCCTTGCCCGCGCCCGGCGGACCAACCAGAACAACCCGCACTAGAGCGCCCTCACCGTCATGACAGAGGTAACCATCAACGCAAGAACCCTTCGTAGTTGCGCTGCATGAGCTGGCTTTCGATCTGCTTCACAGTGTCGAGTGCGACGCCAACCATGATCAGCACGGCGGTACCCCCGAAGGGGAAGTTCTGGTTGTTCCCTCCCGTCATGGAGAAGAAGAAGTTCGGCAGTACGGCAATAACACCGAGGTAGAGCGCGCCCGGCAAGGTAATGCGACTCAGGACATACTGCAGGTACTCCGCGGTCGGCCGCCCCGGACGGATACCCGGGATGAAGCCGCCGTACTTCTTCATGTCGTCGGCGCGTTCCTCCGGGTTGAAGGTGATGCCGACGTAGAAGTAGGTGAAGAAGATGATGAGCAGGAAGTACACGGTGATGTGCACCCAGTCCTGCTGGTTGATCAGGTGGTTGGTCACCCAGAGCTGCAGGCCGGAGGTCGAGTTGCCGTTGAGCTGGGAGATCAGCTGCGGGATGTAGAGCAGAGACGAGGCGAAGATGACCGGGACGACACCAGCCATGTTGACCTTCAACGGCAGGTAGGTCGACGTCCCGCCGTACATCCGGCGGCCGATCATCCGCTTGGCGTACTGCACCGGGATCCGGCGCTGGGCCTGCTCGACGAACACCACCGCGGCGATGATCGCGATGCCCAGGAGCAGGATCAGGGTGAAGGCGAAGCCACCCGAGCTCTTGAGGATGGTGTTGCCCTCGTTCGGGATCCGGGCCGCGATCGAGGTGAACATCAGGATGGACATACCATTACCGACGCCGCGGTCGGTCACCAGCTCGGCCAGCCACATGACCACGGCGGTGCCGCCGGTCATGATGATGACCATGGTCGAGAGCTCGAAGATGCCGGTCTTGTAGAGCGGGTTGCAGTCGGTGGCACCCGGGAACAGCTGGCCGGAACGGGCCAGGGCGATGAAGCCCGAGGCCTGCAGGACGGCCAGACCGACGGTCAGATACCGGCTGTACTGGGTGAGCTTGTTCTGGCCGGATTGACCTTCCTTTTTCAGCGCCTCGAACCGCGGAATGACCACCACCAACAGCTGGATGATGATGCTCGCGGTGATGTAGGGCATGATGCCCAGCGCGAAGACGGAGAGCTTGAGCAGCGCACCACCGGAGAACAGGTTGATCAAGGCATAGGTGCTGGCGTTGGAGCCACTACCCGACTTGATACAGGCGTTGATCGCGGCGCTGTTCGTGTTCGGCGTCGGCAGTGAGGCACCGAGCCGGTAGAGCACGATCATGGCCAGCGTGAAGAGAAGCTTCTTTCGCAGGTCGGGCGTCCGAAATGCAGACGCAAACGCGGTGAGCACACTTCCTCCTGCGAGAACTCAGTCGATACGCATCGCTTGGGGTAAGCGATGTGTGGCATTTCGCCAGATTTGACGAACCCGGCATTGGACCGGGTGAGCGGGCAACCTGGCGGACGACAAGCGTTGAAGCGAGCCTAACAGTCACATTCGAGACCTGCCGCAGCGCGAGCGTTGAGGTAACCATATGCAGCCGGGCCGGACGCCTCTCGACGTCCGGCCCGAGCGTTGTACAGATCCCGGCCCGTGGGCCGTGCTCGCTGGTTACAGCGTGGTCGTGCTGCCGCCGGCGGCCGAGATCTTCTCGGCCGCGCTGGCGGAGAACGCGTGCGCGGTCACGTCCAGCTTGACGCCGGAGAGCTCGCCGGTGCCGAGCACCTTGACCGGAGCACCCTTGCGAACGGCGCCGGCCTCGACCAGCGCGTCCGGCGAGACGGTTCCGCCGTTCGGGAACAGCTCGGCCAGCCGGGCCACGTTGACGACCTGGAACTCGACCCGGAACGCGTTGCGGAAGCCCTTGAGCTTCGGCAGCCGCATGTGGATCGGCATCTGGCCACCTTCGAAACCGGCCGGCACCTGGTAGCGGGCTTTGGTGCCCTTGGTACCGCGACCAGCGGTCTTACCCTTGGAGCCCTCACCACGACCGACCCGCGTCTTGGCGGTCTTCGCGCCGGGGGCCGGCTTCAGGTGGTGAACCTTGAGCGGTCCTGCAGCCATGACTTACTCCACTTCCTCGACCGAGACCAGGTGGGTCACGGTCTGGACCATGCCGCGGATCTCCGGGCGGTCCTCTTTGACAACGACGTCACGCACTCGCTTCAGGCCGAGCGTGCGCAGCGTCTGGCGCTGGTTCTGCTTGGACCCGATCTCCGAGCGCAGCTGGGTGATCTTCAGACGAGCCATGCGTCAGGCCCCCTGACCGGCACGGGCCCGAAGCAGACCGGCCGGAGCGACGTCCTCCAGCGGCAGGCCGCGGCGAGCCGCGACCTCTTCCGGGCGGACGAGCTGCTTCAGCGCGGCCTCGGTCGCGTGCACGATGTTGATCGGGTTGTCCGAGCCGAGCGACTTGCTGAGCACGTCGTGGATTCCGGCGCACTCGAGCACGGCACGCACCGGGCCACCGGCGATGACACCGGTACCGGGACTGGCCGGCTTGAGCAGCACGACGCCGGCGGCCTTCTCACCCTGCACCGGGTGCGGGATGGTCTGGGCGATCCGCGGGACCCGGAAGAAGTTCTTCTTGGCCTCTTCGACGCCCTTGGCGATGGCCGCCGGAACTTCCTTCGCCTTGCCGTAGCCGACGCCGACGGTGCCGTCAC
>CAZZZW010000093.1:0-6231 GCA_964658795.1 Phormidium nigroviride PCC 7112 | reverse complement strand
ACGTGGCGACCGAAGGAAAGACCGAGGTCAGTTTCACCGTCGCCGACGACGACCAGCGCGGTGAAGCTGAAGCGCCGACCACCCTTGACCACCTTGGCGACCCGGTTGATGGTCACGACGCGTTCGAGCAGCGCGCTCTTCTCCGGGGCGTTGCGGCCGTCGCGACGGTCACGGCCACCGCGCTCGTTACCGCCGCGCTCGTTCGGTCCACCGCTGCGGCCGGAACCCGTCCGCTGCGATCCCTGGGATGCGGAAGCCATCAGGCGTCTACCTCACTGTTGTTGTTGATGCTCATCAGAACTCCAGGCCGGCTTCACGAGCGGCGTCGGCGAACGCCGCGATCCGACCGGTGTACTTGTCGCCACCCCGGTCGAAGACCACGGAGGTGACACCGGCAGCCTTGGCCGACTCGGCCAGGCTGGCGCCGAGGGCGCGGGCCTGGGCGGTCTTGTCGCCCTCGGTGAGCTTGAAGGTCGAACCGGACGCCAGGGTCACGCCCCGGCTGTCGTCGACCACCTGGACGAACAGGTGACGGGCGGAGCGGTTGACGATCAGGCGCGGCCGGGCGGCAGTGCCGACGACCTTCTTGCGCAGCCGGAAGTGACGACGCGACTTGCCGGTACGGCGACTGGCCGAGATACCGGCCGAGCGGCGTGCGCGCTTGGCGATTGTCGATGCTGACATGGCTTACTTACCCGTCTTTCCGGCCTTGCGACGGATGACCTCACCCTGGTAGCGCACACCCTTGCCCTTGTACGGGTCAGGCTTGCGCAGCTTGCGGATGTTGGCGGCCACTTCGCCGACTTTCTGCTTGTCGATGCCCTCGACGGCGAACCGCGTCGGAGCCTCGACCCTGAACGAGATGCCTTCCGGCGCCGGCACGAGGACCGGGTGCGAGAAGCCGAGGGCGAACTCGAGGTCGCTGCCCTTGGCGGTAACGCGGTAACCGGTGCCGACGATCTCCAACGTCTTGGTGTAGCCGGCGGTCACGCCGGTCACCATGTTGGCGATCAGGGTCCGGGAAAGGCCGTGCAGAGCCTTGGACTCGCGCTCCTCGTCCGGACGGGCGACGACGAGCGTGCCCTCTTCCTGCGAGACGGTGATCGGCTCGGCCACGGTGTGCGACAGGCTGCCCTTGGGGCCCTTCACGGTGACGACCTGGCCCTCGATGGCCACATCCACGCCACTCGGTACCGGGATCGGGAGCTTTCCAATTCGAGACATGGTGTGCTCTCCCCTACCAGACGTAGGCGAGGACTTCCCCACCCACTCCACGCTTGGCGGCCTGACGGTCGGTCAACAGACCGGTCGAGGACGAGATGATCGCGATGCCCAGGCCGCCGAGGACGCGCGGCAGTGACGTCGACTTGGCGTAGACCCGCAGGCCGGGCTTGGACACCCGCTTGAGGCCGGCGATGCTGCGCTCACGGTTGGGGCCGTACTTCAGGTCCAGCGTGAGGACCTTGCCGGGCAGGTCGCCCTCGGCCTCGGCGACGGAGAAGCCGCCGATGTAACCCTGCTGCTGCAGGATCTCGGCGATGTGGGCCTTGAGCTTGCTGTGCGGCATGGACACCGTGTCGTGGAACGCCGAGTTGGCGTTGCGCAGCCGGGTCAACATATCCGCAATGGGATCTGTCATGGTCATAGAACGGTTACTACCTCTCTCGACGCGGTTCCGAGCCCGGGTTCACCCGGACAAGGCCTACCTCGAAGCAATGGACAACCAGACAAGTCTGCCTGATCAACACTTCCAAACGAAATCGAGCTCTCGGCCTCTAGCCGGTAGCCCGCTGAGCTGCCCGTGGCACAAGTCGGCCTGGACGCTCAAACTGCGGAGCGGACGTGTCGGCGCGGGAGCGTAAAACGCTTTGTCCCCAGCTCGCGCGCCGATTCGTCCGCGTACAACCCTGAGTTACCAGGACGACTTGGTGACGCCCGGCAGCTCGCCGGCGTGCGCCATTTCGCGCAGGCAGATCCGGCACAGGCCGAACTTCTTGTAGACCGAGTGCGACCGGCCGCAGCGCTGGCACCGGGTGTACCCACGCACCGCGAACTTCGGCTTGGCGGCCGCCTTCTGCTTGAGCGCAGTCTTTGCCATGGCTTAGTTCTCCTTGAACGGGAAGCCCAGGGCACGCAGCAGCGCACGGCCTTCCTCGTCGGTCTTCGCGGTGGTCACCACGGTGATGTCCATACCACGGGGGCGATCGATGGTGTCGGGGTCGATCTCGTGGAACATCGACTGCTCCGTCAGACCGAAGGTGTAGTTGCCGTTGCCGTCGAACTGCTTGGGCGACAGGCCGCGGAAGTCACGGATCCGGGGCAGGGCCAGCGAGATGAGCCGGTCCAGGAACTCCCACATCCGATCGCCGCGCAGGGTCACCTTGGCCCCGATCGGCATGCCTTCGCGCAGCTTGAACTGCGCGATCGAGAGGCGGGCCTTCTGCACCAACGGCTTCTGGCCGGTGATCAGGGTCAGGTCGCGAACGGCGCCGTCCATCAGCTTGGCGTCGCGCGCGGCGACACCGACACCCATGTTGACGACGACCTTGACGACACCCGGAACCTGCATCGGGTTGGCGTAGCTGAACTCGCCCTGCAGGGCCGGCTTGATCTCGTCCCGGTAGCGGGTCTTCAGCCGCGGGGTGGGAACTTCGGTAGCCGAAGTCATGGCTTACAGGTCCTTTCCACTGCGACGGGACACGCGGACGTTGCGTCCGGTCTCCTCGTCA
The DNA here is from genome assembly GCA_964658795.1 of Phormidium nigroviride PCC 7112. Lineage (GTDB taxonomy): Bacteria > Actinomycetota > Actinomycetes > Mycobacteriales > Jatrophihabitantaceae > Jatrophihabitans_A. The sequence continues at coordinate 3,502 of CAZZZW010000093.1, read as the reverse complement.
CGGCGATATCCGACGCGGGTGGCCTGATCGCCCTCGACGACCATGACGTTGCTCGCGTCGATCTTTGCTTCCTGGGTCACGATGCCGCCGGTCTTGGCACCACGAGCGTTGGCCGACACCGGCGTGTGCTTGGTGATCCGGTTGATGCCCTCGACGAGCACCTTGTTCTCCTGCGGGTAGGCGGCGAGCACCTTGCCCTTCTGGCCCCGGTCCTTACCAGCGATGACGACGACCTCGTCGCCCTTCTTGATCTTCACTTTTACAACACCTCCGGAGCCAGCGAGATGATCTTCATGAACCGCTTGTCGCGCAGCTCGCGACCGACCGGGCCGAAGATGCGGGTACCGCGCGGCTCGCCGTCCTGGCGGATCAGCACGGCGGCGTTCTCGTCGAACTTGATGTAGGAACCATCGGCGCGCCGACGCTCCTTCACCGTCCGGACGATGACGGCCTTGACCACGTCACCCTTCTTGACCCCGGCGCCCGGCAAGGCATCCTTGACGGTGGCGACGATGATGTCGCCGATGCCGGCATAGCGACGCCCTGAGCCACCGAGAACGCGGATGCACAAGATCTCCTTGGCACCCGTGTTGTCGGCGACACGCAGTCGCGACTCCTGCTGAATCACTGCTACTCCAATATCGATCGGTGGCTGACCGAGCGGACCTGATCGCCGCTCTTACTATGCCCACGAGGCCGGAAGGCCACGCTTTCCATTGCTGAGACAGATGCTCCGGCGAGCCGGAGACCTGCTACTTGGCCTTTTCCAAGATCTCGACGACGCGCCAGCGCTTGGTGGCCGACAGCGGTCGGGTCTCCATCAGCAGGACGCGGTCACCGACACCGGCCGCGTTGGCCTCGTCGTGCGCCTTGAGCTTGCTGGTGCGCCGGATGATCTTGCCGTAGAGCGGGTGCTTGACCCGGTCCTCGACGGCGACCACGACGGTCTTGTCCATCTTGTCGCTGACGACCAGGCCCTGCCGGACCTTGCGGTCGGAGGTACGCGCCTCGGTCGAACTGGTCTCGGTGCTCATGCGGCCCCTCCTTCAGGCGCGACCGACAGGCCGAGCTTGCGTTCCTGCTGAATGGTCAGGATCCGGGCGATGTCACGCTTGACGTCGCGGACCCGTCGGTTGTTGTCGAGCTGGCCGGTCGCCATCTGGAAGCGCAGGTTGAACAGCTCTTCCTTCGACTCGCGGTAGCGGGTCTGCAGCTCTTCGTCCTGCAGCTCGCGCAGCTCGTTCGTGACGTCTGACATCACTTGACTCCTTGCTCTTCGCGCGAGCGCTCATCGCGAGGATGAGCACTGGCCAAACCGTTCCTCACTCGTGCCTCGTTGCGGAGCTCACTCATCAGAACTCCTCCCGCTTCACGATGCGGCACTTCATGGGCAGCTTGTGGATCGCGCGGGTCAACGCCTCACGGGCGATCTTCTCGTCCGGGTAGGCCAGCTCGAACATGACGCGGCCCGGCTTGATGTTGGCGATCCACCACTCCGGCGAACCCTTACCGGAACCCATCCGGGTCTCGGCCGGCTTCTTGGTCAGCGGACGGTCCGGGTAGACGTTGATCCAGACCTTGCCACCACGGCGGATGTGCCGGTTGATGGCAATACGAGCCGACTCGATCTGCCGGTTGGTCAGGTAGGCCGGCTCCAGCGCCTGGACGCCGTACTCACCGAACGACACCTTGGTGCCGCCCTTGGCCGCGCCATCGCGCTCGGGGTGGTGCTGCTTGCGGTGCTTAACCCGCCGTGGGATCAACATGAAAATCAGCCCTCGGTGTTTTCTTCGGTCGTCGGTTCGGTGACGGCCTGGGTCGCCTCGGCCGCAGTGGCCTCGACGGTGGCGGTGTCCAGGATCGGAGCGTCGGACGGAGCCTCGGCAACCGGAGCATCGGTGGCCGCGGCCGAGTCAGCGCGCGAGGCCTCGGAGACGCCGGTGCCGGTGGTGCCCTGCGAGCCGGAGCGACGCGGGCGCGCCGGACGGTCCCGGCGCTGCCGCAGCGCCTCGGCGGCGACGGCGGCCTCGCGCTCGGTGCGCGAACCGGTCGGCACCTCGCCCTTGTAGATCCAGACCTTGACGCCGATCCGGCCGAACGTGGTGCGGGCCTCGTAGAAGCCGTAGTCGATGTTCGCGCGCAGCGTGTGCAACGGCACCCGACCCTCGCGGTAGAACTCCGACCGGCTCATCTCAGCGCCGCCCAGGCGACCCGAGCACTGGACCCGGATGCCCTTGACGCCCGGGGACTTCAGCGTCGACTGCATGCTCTTGCGCATCGCGCGCCGGAAGCTCACGCGGTTGGACAGCTGCTCGGCCACACCCTGGGCCACCAGCTGGGCATCGGACTCGGGGTTCTTGACCTCGAGGATGTTCAGCTGGACCTGCTTGCCGGTGAGCTTCTCCAGCTCGCCGCGGATCCGGTCGGCCTCGGCGCCGCGGCGACCGATGACGATGCCCGGACGCGCGGTGTGGATGTCGACGCGGACCCGGTCGCGGGTGCGCTCGATCTCGACCTTGGCGATACCGGCCCGCTCCATGCCCTTGGACATGAGGCGACGGATGGCCACGTCTTCCTTGACGTATTCGGCGTAGTTCTTGTCGGCGAACCAGCGACTCTTCCAGTCGGTGGTGATACCGAGGCGGAACCCGTTCGGGTTGACCTTCTGACCCATTACTTGGTCCCCTTCTTACCGGCGTTGCGTCCGACCGGACCCTTGCGCAGGGTCCGTTCCACGCTCTCGACCTCGATGGTGATGTGACTGGTCCGCTTACGGATCCGGAACGCCCGGCCCTGTGCCCGCGGCTGGAACCGCTTGAGCGTCGGACCCTCATCCACGAACGCACGAGAGACGATCAGCGTCTCCGGGTCGAGGTTGAAGTTGTTCTCGGCGTTCGCGATCGCGGAGGCAAGCACCTTCGCAACCGGCTCGGAAGCCGCCTGGGGTGCGAACTTCAGCACCGCGAGCGCGTCGGATGCCGGCTTGTTGCGAATCAGGTCGACGACCCGTCGCGCCTTCATCGGGGTGACGTTGACCTGCGACGCCCGCGCGAAAGCGGTACGCACGTCGGCGTCGGGTTCGATGGCTGCCATCTGCGATATCCCTTAGCTCTGCTCGAAGTTGCTTCTCGACTACCGGCGGGACCGGCGGTCGTCCTTGATGTGACCCTTGAACGTGCGGGTCGGCGCGAACTCGCCGAGCTTGTGCCCGACCATGCCCTCGGTGACGAAGACCGGGACGTGCTTGCGACCGTCGTGCACCGCGATCGTGTGCCCGAGCATGTCGGGAATGATCGTGGAGCGGCGTGACCAGGTCTTGATCACGTTCTTGGTGCCCTTGTCGTTCTGGTCGTCCACCTTCTTGAGCAGGTGGTCGTCGACGAAGGGGCCCTTCTTGAGGCTGCGAGGCATGTCCTAGTCCTTCTTAGCGCTTCTTGTTGGTCCGACGGCGGCGGACGATCATCGAGTCGCTCGCCTTGCGGGTACGGGTACGGCCCTCCGG
>CAZZZW010000092.1:0-13369 GCA_964658795.1 Phormidium nigroviride PCC 7112 | reverse complement strand
CCGGCATCAGCTCGGTGGCGCTGTCCTGGCGGGCGCCGGTGCTGACCGGCCAGGTGACCGGCGTCGGTGCGGTCGGCGTGATGCAGGCGTGCCTTTCGTTGCAGGAGAAACTCGGCCGGCCGGTGCGTCTGGTGCAGGCCTCGTCGGCCGAGATCTTCGGTGATCCGGTCGAGGTTCCGCAGACCGAGACGACGCTGATCCGGCCGTCCACGCCTTACGGTGCGGCGAAGGCCTACGCCCACCAGATGGCGGCGGTGTTCCGCTCGCGCGGCCTGCTGGCCTCGACCGTGGTGCTCTACAACCACGAGTCACCCCGCCGGCCGGAGACGTTCGTGACCCGCAAGATCACCGCCGCGGCGGCCCGGATCGCCCGCGGCCAGCAGGACCGGCTGTCGCTGGGCAACCTGGCGGCCAAGCGGGATTGGGGTTGGGCACCGGACTACGCGGCCGCTGCCGTGCTGGCGATCCGGCACCCGGTCTCGGACGACTACATCATTGCCACCGGGGTTTCGCACACCGTGTCGGACTTCGTGGCGGCGGCGTTCACCGCGGCGGGCATTGGTGATTGGGAATCGCTGGTCGACGTCGATCCGGCCTTCAACCGCCCCGTCGATGCGGCCGAGCAGCGCGGCGACGCCAGCAAGGCCCGCGAAGTGCTGGGCTGGGCCCCGACGAAGTCGTTCGACGAGATCGTCGCCGCGATGGTGCGAGCCGACCTGGCCTGACCCCGCGCCCCTGTCGCCGAGTGGTCAGTTCGATCCTCGAGTGGACGGTTGCCAGCGACCACCCGAACCATGAAGTGACCACTCGGCGAAACGGCTGCATTCTCGCCGGTTGCCCAGTAGCTTCGCGGTGTGAACAGGCGTTCTTTCCGGGTGGCCGTGGCCCTGCTGACCGTGACGCTGTTGGCCGGTTGCACCGCGAGTTTCAGCAATACCGGGACCAGGCTGCGGGTGCCGACCCTACCCAGTCTGGCCGGCATCTCGGCCGGCGGCGTGGCGGCCGATCTGCCGCCGGTGGCCAACACCCGACCGCGGACGGACCTGCCTCGGTACCGCGCCGCCAAGGCCGGCCCGCTGCCGACCGGCGGCACCACCAGCCTGGCCGGCGTCCCGATCCCGGCCGGCGCCGCAGTGGCATCGACCGGCGCCAGCCCGACGTTGTGGATCAGCACCGCCGAGGTGCCGGAGGTCGGCCAACTCGTACTGAAGTTGATCGGCGTGTATTCCCGGACCGGACTGTGGCCGGTGGTCATCGACACCACCGAACCGGGGCTCGACCACGACTTCGATCCCAGCCAGGCGAGCTCGGCCGACGTTGATCCCAAGGTCGCGTTCGGCCAATGGTGGCAGGAGAACATGGGCACCGGCCCGGGTGGCGATCTCGACACGTTCGCCTCGGCCGACCTCGGTACCACCTTCCCCGGCCTGCAGAACCCGCCCGACAAGCCGATCGACGCGTTGGATGGCGAGCTGGTGAAGTTGCGGGGCAAGCTCGGCCTCGTCTCGGTCACCCGGCCCGCCGACATCGCACTCGCCACCGGATGGCTGGGGCCGACCAACTACCTCGACCCGGGCCAGGTCACCGTCGCATTGCGGTCGTGGGAGGACCGGTACGCGGTCGAACCGATCGAACTCGGCTTCGACTTTCTGGTGATGGCGATGGCCAATCCGCCGATGAACGCGATCTCGGTGCTGGATCTGACCGCCGAACAGATGGCGGTCTGCCCGGACCAGATCGAGCAGGGCAACTTCGACACCCCGGTGGAGTACGCCAACTCGCTGACCGGTTCACCCAGGCTCGACTGCTGGTGGGACTGAGCCGGCCGACCGAGTACGCCATTGTGCAGCTCGAAAGGTGGCACTTCCCGAGGCAGTGACCCTTCGGGCCGCACTGAACTCCGATCCGCAATGGCGGTTGCGATCGGCGGTAGCGTTGCGGCGTGCAAAAGGTGTCTACTTCGCGTTTCGACGACAACGGCCAGCGCCGGTCCTATCACTTCACCGGGACCCCGTCCGACCGTCCATCACCCTTGCAGAACCGGGTGTTGCCCACCGGTGAGATCGTCGCGGTGCCCGAACGCGGGCTGCTGATGGGCAACCGCGGCTGCCTCCACGGCCAGGACCGTGAACTGGGCGTGACCCGGTGGCGGTCGAAGATGTGGATCAGCTGCGTCCTGAAATGGGGCGACATCCGTCGCGACGTGATGCCGCCCGGTCGGTGGACCGCGCTGTTCTTCCTGGACGAGGCGACCGCCCTGTCGGCCGGACATCGGCCGTGCGGCTACTGCCGGCGGCCGGATCATCTGGATTTCGGTGAGGCCTGGCGGCGGGCGGCCGGGCTGGCCACCCGGCTCAAGGCCTTCGAGCTGGACCTCGTGCTGCATCCGCAGCGGGTCGACCGGACCCGTCGCAAGCGCACCACCCGCAGCGCGTTGGCCGAGCTGCCCGATGGTGCCATGGTGCGGCTCGGTGACCAACCGCACCTGGTCTCCGACGGGCGGTTGCTGCCCTGGACGCTGACCGGCTACCAGGCTCCGATCGAGATTGCCCCGCGAGCGTCGGTAGAAGTCCTCACGCCACCGGCGATCGTCGGCGCGCTCGCGGCCGGCTACCGGCCGCTGGTGCATCCGAGCGCCGGCGAGACATCCATGCGGACGTCGGCAAGCTGATCCGGCTACCCGGCAGCGGCGACCATAAGAACCGCGAAACGTATATTCCTCGACGATAGTCAGCACACGTCTGCTGACGTTGATCCCGCAACATACGTTTGACGGTTCTTAGCTCGCCCCCTGCGCCTGGCCAAGCTGTGGATAACTTCCGAGGCCGATGCCCGCGATCGGGCAGACTCCGGTGATGCCGATCGTCCTCGAGAACAACCGACTGTGTGTGGACTTCATCGCGACGGAGTTCGGCCCGGCGCACTTCCCGGTCGATCTGCTCAGTAGCGCGCGATACCTGACCGAGTGGATCAGCCGGGCTGGGGTGGTCGACGACGCTCGGCCCCTTGATCGCACCCATCTCTACCGGGCGATCGCGGTCCGTTCGCTCATCGCGGGCACGCTGCGAGCGGCCCAGCAGGGCCACGTCGCGGGCCCACGCGAAGCGCGCGCCCGTTACCGGCTGAGCGAACTGGCCGGTCAACAACGCCCGCGCGTGCAACTTCGAGGTGAACGGCTGATCCGGCGCGGTGGGTTCGAGGCGTTTCTGGCCGAGCTGGCGACCGACGGTCTGGAGTTGCTGGCTCGTCCACAGGATCTGCGGCGGGTGCGGTGGTGTGCCGATATCCGATGCCGGCGGGCGTTCTTCGATCATTCGGCCGCGGGGCGCCGCCGGTGGTGTGCAAAGGTCTGTCGGGACCAGGCCAGCTCCAGCCGGTACCGGCTGCGGCGGTTCGGACTCGCTAGCTGAGCGCAGGCACCCCGGCATTGGCCAGTGCATCGGCCTTCTCGTTTCCGGGGTCACCGGCATGGCCCTTGACCCAGTGGTACTCGATGGTGTGGCGCTGGGTGGCCTGGTCCAGGGCCTGCCACAGGTCGGCGTTCTTCACCGGCTTCTTGTCCGCGGTGACCCAGCCCCGTCGCTTCCAGTTGTGGATCCACTCGGTGATGCCCTGCCGCACGTACTGGCTGTCCAGATACAACTCGACCCGACACGGTCGCTTCAGGGCGTTGAGGCCCTCGATGACGGCGGTGAGTTCCATCCGGTTGTTGGTGGTCAGCTTCTCGCCGCCGAACAGTTCTCGCTCGTGATCACCGCTGCGCAACCAGACCCCCCAGCCGCCGGGGCCGGGATTGCCCTTGCACGCGCCGTCGGTGTACATGACGACGGTGCTCAGCGGTTCGGACACGAGAAGAACCATAGCCGCACATATCCTTCGAGAAATCTTCCGTCGAGCTGTCGTATCCGCCCGTCCCCGTTCGTAGCAATGGTGAAGGGTCGGCCGGACGGCGGGACCCACCGAGTAAGGAGCACACCATGCCTCAGTACCTGTTGGCCGTTCACTACCGGGCCGATGGCCTCGAGCTCAGCCCGGAGGACCAGCAGCGGTCGTTCGCCCAGGTCGACCTCGTCAACCAGGAGATGCAGGCGGCCGGTATCTGGGTCTTCGCCGGCGGGCTGTTCCCCCCGGACGTGGCCACGGTCGTCGACAACACCGGGGCCGAGCTCATCACCACCGACGGCCCGTACGCCGAGACCAAGGAGCAGCTCGGCGGCTTCTGGGTCCTCGAGTTGCCCGATCTGGATGCTGCATTGGGCTGGGCCGGCCGCGCCTCGGCCGCCTGCCTGGGACCGGTCGAGGTCCGGCCGTTCCAAGACGTCTGACGTGACTGAGGTAGCCGACGTCTTCCGGTCGGAGTACGGCCGGATCATCGCCACCCTGGTCCGCCTCTGCGGCGACATCCAACTCGCCGAGGAGGCGGCCCAGGATGCATTCGTGTCCGCGCTCGAACGGTGGCCCGAGACCGGGCTGCCGCCGAATCCCGGAGCCTGGCTCACCACCACCGCCCGGAATCGGGTGATCGATCGGCTCCGCCGCGAGTCCAGCCGCGGCGCCCGCCAGCAGGAGGCGGCCAGCATGATGTACACCGAACCGGACGAACCGAGCATGGACAGTTCGGTGACCGATGACCGGCTGCGGTTGATGTTCACCTGTTGCCACCCGGCGTTGGCCATGGAGGCGCGCGTGGCGCTCACTTTGAAGCTGCTCGGTGGGCTGTCCACCGGCGAGATCGCGGCCGCCTTCCTGGTGCCGGAGACGACCATGGCGCAACGGTTGACCCGCGCCAAGAAGAAGATCGCGGCCAACCACATTCCCTACCGGGTGCCCGGCGACGCCGAGTTGCCCGCTCGGCTGGCCGGTGTGCTGGCCGCGCTTTACCTGATCTTCAACGAGAGCTACCTGTCCACCGGCCCGGACGAACCGATCCGGCACGATCTGGCCGCCGAAGCGATCCGGTTGACCCGGTTGGTCACCCGGCTGATGCCGGACGAGCCGGAGGCCGTCGGCCTGTTGGCCCTGATGGTGCTTACCGATGCCCGTCGAGCCGTCCGGGTGCGCGACGGGGTGCTGGTGCCACTGCCCGAGCAGGACCGGTCCGGTTGGGACGCCGGGCTGATAGCGGAGGGTCACCGACTGGTCCGGGCCTGCCTGCGGCGTGACCGTCCCGGGCCCTACCAGATCCTGGCCGCGGTGAACGCCGTCCATACCGATGCCGAGCGCGCCGAGGACACCGACTGGCGCCAGATCGTGGCGCTCTACGATCAGCTGTTGCACTTCCTGCCGACCCCGATCGTCCGCTTGAACCGGGCCGTCGCGGTGGCTGAGCTGGACGGCCCGCAGGCCGGATTGGCCATTGTGGACAAGCTGGATCTGGATTCCTACCACGCCTGGCACGTGGCCCGAGCCGACCTGCTGCGGCGGCTGGATCGCCCGGACGAGGCGGCCGCGGCCTACCGGCGGGCGATCGAGCTGGCCGGCAACACCGCCGAGCGGCAGTACCTGACCGGCCGCGTGGAGGCCCTCAGCTGAACCTGGCACCATGACAGCCATGAGCCCGGAACATCCGGAACCGTTGGATCAACTCGGCGTGCAGGCGGCCGATCTGCTGCGATCACTACGGATTCCGCACCAGCCCGGGCTCAGCGCGCTCGAAATTGGAACGCTGCATGCCGAACTCGGTTTCCAATTCTGTTCCGAACACGGGGCGTTCCTGCGGTCGATCGTGCCGGTCGGGGATGGTTGGCCGGACTGGCGTGGCGAGGTGCGCGAGCTGCGAGAGTTGCTGGCCGCGCCGGTCGACGGAGTGTTGTTCGACGTGACCCACAACGACTTCTGGCCGCCGGCTTGGGGACCGTGGCCGACGGACGGGGCGGCTCGCGACGAATACGCCCGGCAACGTTTAGCCTTGGTGCCCAAGCTGATTCCGGTCTATCGGCACCGCTATCTACCGGCCGCCCCCGCCCCGGAGCCGGCCCCGGTGTTGTCGCTCGTCCAGACCGATCTGGTCTGCTACGGCCGGGACCTGATCCGGTATCTGCGGCACGAGTTCGGTGGTCAGCCCCGGCAGACCGAGCGGGCCCGGCCGGTACCGTTCTGGTCCGAGCTGAGCTGACGACGCCGGTCTCAGCCGAGCGCGACCAGCAGTGCAGAACAACCTTGTTCGACAAGGCTGAACTGGTGCGATCGGGCCAGCTCGCGGGCTGCTGCCGCCGTCAGGCGAGCCTGCTCCCGATCTCCGGCGTCGGTCAAGCCGCGGGCCAGCCACAGCCCGGCCAACGCCCGTTTGTAGGGCAGCTTCATCCGTTCGGACAACCTGACGGCGGTCCGGTAGGACACCAGGCTCGCCACCGGATCGCCGGTGGCCATCAGTAGCCGTCCGCGCGCGATGAAGGTCTCGGTCGCTTCCGGGTGCAGCGACCGTTCGGCGATCGGCTGTATCCGGCTCAGCAAGGCCCGGGCGTCGGCGAAGCGGTCGATCCGCAGCAACGCGTCGAGTTCGATCGTGCCGCCGATCAGGGTGCCGTTGTCATCGGCACCGTAGGGCATCAGCGCCCAGCCCTGCTGTATGTAGGGCAAGGCCTGCTCCGGTGGTTCCCCGCATTCGATCAGCACCCAGGCCAGGTTGAAGTGCGCGATCGCGGCCGAGGTGCGGGCACTCTCCGGATCCGCCGCGACGGCCACGCCTGACCGGGCCACCCGCAACGCTTCGTCGAGCTCGCCGAGTTCACACCAGGCCGAGGTCATCGAATTGATGCTGCGCACTCGGTTCGCACCCGGCAGGCCGCCCAGCCGATCAAGCTGTTGCTGCAGGGCGATTCCCTCCCGGTTGCGCCCGTCGAGCAGCGCCGCCGAGACCAGGTTGCCGATCGCCGTCGCCAGCAGCGCGGTGTCGTCGAGGCGCCGAGCCAGGGCTGCCATTCGGGAGAACGCATTGTCGGCCGCGGCCAGATCACTGCCGACGCCATGGGCGATGCCGAGCGCACGCCACATCAAGGCTTCCTCCCGCAGCCGTCCTTCTCGCTGCGCCGCGGTCACCGTGCGGGCCAGCACCGCCACGAACGGGGTCAGGTCGCGCCGGTAGAGCAACACCATGATGGCGCGATTGAGCAGTGGCCAGAGCAGGTCGGCCTCATCGTGGTCCAGCGCCCGGTGAGCCACCGACACCATCAGGTCGGCGTTGTCGTTCAGCCAGCGCAACGCCTCGGCCAGATCGGCGAACTCGGCGTGGCTGACATCGATAGCGAGCTCCGGCCGGAAGGTCGGAGTGATCTGCCGGCACGCGGCGTCCGTCCAGCTCAGCAAATGCCGTAGCAGCCGGGTCCGGGCCACTGCCGATTCCGCAGCTACGGCCAGCTCGTCGGCGAAGGTGGCGACCAGGTCGTCCATGCCGAACCGGTCCAACTCGGCCGGCTCGAGCAGGCTGGCCGTCACCACCTCGTCGAGCAGGCGGCGGGTCTGAGCAGCCGGGCGGTCCAGCGCGGCGGCGACCGCGGTCAGCGAGATGTCGCTGCCCAGGCACAACGGCAGCAGCCGGAACACTTCGGCCTGGTCGGGACTCAAAGCCCGATAGGACGCGGCCAGCACCGGCCGGACGCCGATCTCGAGGTCGCCGTCGGACAGCTCCAGCGCGCCCAGCCGGGACGGTCGATGGTCGAGTTCGTCGGCCAGCCGGCTGGCCTCGGCCGGAGTCCGTCCGACCAGGCGTTCCCGCACGATCCGCAGGGCCAGCGGTGAGCCGGCGCAACGGGCGGCCAACCGGCGGCCCGCCTCCGGCGGCACCTGAGGTCCGAGCAGTTCCAGGCTGCTGGCCTCGGTCAGCGGACGCAGCCGGATCCGCGCCGCGCCGGTCTCGGCCGCCAAGGCCCGCAGCTCGGCCCGGCTGGTGACCACGACCGTGCACTGGGCCGAACCCGGCAGCAGCGGTCGAAGCTGAGCGGTGTCTGCGGCGTTGTCGAGCACCAGTAGCAGTTTCCGGCCGGCCAAGGCGGTCCGCAGCAGCTCGGCCCGGACCTCGACATCGGCCGGCAGCGGACTGGGTACCGGCCCGACCGCCCGTAGCAGCCGGCCGAGGGCGGCGGTCGCGGTGAGCGCCGGCCGCGGGCCGAAGCCGTGCAGGTCCAGCCACAGCTGCCCGTCCGGAAAGTGTTCCAGCCGGCGCTGGGCCCAGGCGGCGACCAGGGCGGACTTGCCGACCCCGCCCGCCCCGGACAGCGCCACGATCGGGGGCCCGGCGGCGTCGGCCGGGTCGAGCAGCAGGTCGTCCAGGCGCTGATGTTCCTCGGCCCGGCCGACCAGCCCGCGGGGCGCCAGCGGCAACTGCCGCGGCACGGTGGCATCGACCGAAGGCGGCACCGGCACCGGTTGTTCGGTCCGCTCCAGCGCTTCTGCCCACCGCCCGAGCTCGCTGCCGTGCACGCCCAAGGCCTGCAGGATGGCATCGAGCGCATCCGGCGTGGGAGAGCGACGGCCGGTCAGGTAGACGTGCACGGTCGAGCGCGGGATGTTGGTGCGATCAGCCAGTTCGTTAAAGCTGATCCGGGCCCGGCCGGTGCCGCGGGCAGCCCGCCGGCGCAGGGTGTCCAGGCCGGCCACCAGCTCGGCGGCGGTGTGGATCGAGCCCGGATCGGGTCCACCCGTCGGACCGGACGAGCTGGACGGCTGGGGCACGGGCCTGATTTTTGCCGATCGGGCGGCTGGATATCCACGTACGTCCAAATCCGTCCCACATTGACGGCACAGAATGCGCTATTGCCGCACATTGGCGGTTCGAGCCGGTGGCACCCGTCCACCGGCCGGATCAGCGGGGAGAACCAAAATGAGACTACGAACGCTCGTGGCCGGATTGCTCACGGCGGCCCTGGTCACCGGCGCGGCGATCGCGATCAGCGGTGGCCCGGCCAACGCGGCCAGCCCAGCCGCCGACTATACGAAGTCGACCATCGGCGGCACCATCAACTGGCAGGAGGTGCTGGATCGCGCGCACTACTGGTATGCGACGCTGAAGCCGGTATACAACTCCGACGCCTCGGCCTGGGACCTGGGCCACACGAAGCAGTACCGGACCGACTGCTCGGGCTTCGTCGCGATGGCGTTGCACATGAGCGTGCAGGACAGCACCTACGCCATCCCCGATGACACCCGGTTCACGCCCCTGTACAACCTGAGCAACAGTGCGGACCGGGCCAAGCTGACGCCGCTGCACATCCAGACCGGCGATGTGTTCGACGACATCACCGGAAGCGAGCATCACGCCTGGATCTTCGGGGACTGGAGTTCCGACGGCACGCACTTCACCTACTACAGCTTCGGTCAGACCCCGGTCGAGCACCTGACCGGCACCTTCGCCGACGCCAAGCTGGCACACGAGGCGACCAGCCACTACAAGGTCTATCGCTACAAGAAGATCGATATGTCGTCCCAGGGCGTGTACGACGGGCCGCCGCACAGCTGAGGACTCGGGCCCGCTGGTCGGGCCGGTCACGCCGCGGGTCAGGGGCACGTCTGCCTGGCCCGCCGGCTGGCGTGGGCCTGTGAAAACGTCGGGAAACTCCCACGCCCCGCCGGTCGTTGGACAGGAGCACCCCGAATCGGTCGGTAAGATGTCCTGTCGGCGCCCCGTTCGATCGGGCCCCGAGCGGACCGCACCGTCAAAGGTCCGCCGATCGCCCTGTCCCCGACCGAATGAGGATCATGACCGCAGCGAGCACCAGGCCGGCTGAGTCGGCCCCGGTTTCCGTACCGGCCGAGGCCGACGCGACGCTGCAGCGGATCAACGCCCCGCAGAGTTTCTTCCGCGGCTTCGTGCCCACGGTCAAGGACATCTGGCTCTACCGCGAGCTGCTGGGCAACCTCATCCGCAAGGAACTGAAGGTCAAGTACAAGGACTCGGTGCTGGGCTTCGTCTGGAGCCTGCTGATGCCCCTGGTCCAGCTGGCGGTGTACTGGTTGGTGATCGGCAAGTTCCTGGGCGCGGGCGCGATCCCCACCTACGGCGTCTACATCTTCTGCGGCCTGGCCACCTGGACCCTGTTCTCCGACGTGCTGTCCAGCTCCACCACCTCGGTGGTGTTCAACTCCGGCCTGGTCAAGAAGGTCTATTTCCCCCGCGAACTCTTCCCCCTGGCCGCGACCGGCTCGGCGGTGGTGAACTTCGGCTTCCAGCTCGTCATCCTGGTCGTGGCCGACATCATCGCCGGCATCAGCACCGACAAATGGCCGGATGTGGTGAACCTGCCGCTGCCGATCCTCGGCCTGATCGTGCTGGTCGTCTGGGCGGCCGGTCTGGGGCTGTTGCTGTCGGCGGCCAACGTCTTCCTGCGTGACGTCGAGCACCTGATCGGTGTCGTGCTCATGCTGTGGTTCTGGGTCACGCCGATCATCTACAACGTCACCCGGGTCAACAAGACGCTGCCGCACTGGGTCTACCAGCTCTATCTGGCCAACCCGATGGCTTCGGTGGTGTTCAGCTTCCAGGCGTTCTTCTGGCCGCAGGGCAAGGGCACCGGCTACGAGTTCGGCGGCAACATCTACGGCCGGCTCGGCGTGCTGCTGGTCGTCGGCTTGGCCTTCTTCTGGTTCGCCCAGCGGATCTTCGCTCGGGCCCAGGGCAACTTCGCGCAGGAGCTGTAATGGGTACGCCGGTCATCCGGGTCACGGACGTCTCCAAGAAATTCGTGATCCGCAAGGACAAGTCGCTGAAGGAACGGGTGGTCAACGCCCGCCGGTCCAAGGCTCACGCCGAGGCGTTCTGGGCCCTGCGCAACATCAACCTCGAGGTCGACCCCGGCCACACCCTGGGTCTGATCGGCGGTAACGGCTCGGGCAAGTCGACGCTGCTCAAGATCATCGGCGGCATCCTGACCCCGAGCAACGGTTACGTCGAGCGCCGGGGCCGGCTGGCCGCGCTGCTCGAACTGGGCGCCGGCTTCCACGGCGACCTGACCGGTCGGGAGAACGTCTACCTCAACGCCTCGATCCTGGGCCTGAGCCGGGCCCAGACCGACAAGTACTTCGACTCGATCGTGGACTTCTCCGGGATCGAGCAGTTCATCGACACCCAGGTGAAGTTCTACTCCTCGGGCATGTACGTCCGGCTCGCCTTCGCCGTGGCCATCCACGTCGACCCCGAGATCCTGCTGGTGGACGAGGTGCTGGCCGTCGGTGACGAGCCGTTCCAGCGCAAGTGCCTGGACCGCATCAAGCAGTTCCAGGGCGAGGGCCGGACCATCATCCTGGTCACCCACTCACTCGACCAGGTCCGCCAGATGTGCGACCGGGTGGTGCTGTTGGAATCCGGCCACATGATCATCGACGGCGACCCGTCCGAGGCCGTGCGGCACTTCCGGGACGCCAACATCGAGCAGGAGAACGAGGTCCAGGCCAAACGGCCGCACGACCTGATCATCTCCAACGCCCGCTCCTTCGGCACCGGTGGGACGCAGCAACCGCTCTACGCCACCGGCAGTCCGGTCGGCATCGAGTTCGAGGTCACCGCCGATCATGAGATCTCGGACTGGGCCGCCGGGGTCGCATTGAAGGACGCCAGCGGGCTGCTGCTCTACGGCACCAACACCACGCTGCAGGGCATCCGCACCGAACCGATCAGTGGCAAGCGCACCGTGCGGTTCCGCTTTGACCAACTGCCGCTGGCCGACGGGCAGTACTTCGTCGACATCGCGGTGCATCCGAAGCTCGGTGAGGACTACCACCGCATCGATCACGCGGTGACGTTCCAGATCAAGAACACCGCGACCGATCCAGGCGTGCTCGCCCTGACGCCGACCATCGAGATCGACTGAGGCCGACCGACCCCCAGGCCTGCTGCCGGCCGGCCCTGTTCTGCGAAATCGAGGACACATGAGCCTGCACCATGTCCACACCCCGGACGAGGTCCTTCCGCTGTTGCCCGCCGGTGATCGGCCGGTCGTGGTGGTTCCTGTCTACAACTCCTACGCCGAGACGCTGGCCTGCTACCAGGCCTTCTTCGAGCACACCCCGCTCGACGTCCCGCTGCTGGTGGTCGACGACCAGGGTTCGGACCGGCGCCCGATCACCGCGCTGATCGAGCAGTTCGCCGCGCCGGACGCACCGGCCCATCACGTCGTGTTGTTGGAACAGCCCAGGAACAAAGGCTTTCTGGGGACTATGAACGACGCGTTCGCCGCGACCGGCCGGGCGGACGTGATCATCCTGAACAGCGATGTGGTGGTCGGGCCCGAGTGGCTGGACCGGATGCACGATGCCGCGTACTCCTCCTCCACGGTGGCGACGGTGACCGCGTTGACCAACCACGGCACCATCGTCTCGGTGCCGATCCGCAACAAGGCCACCGACGACGTCCCTGGCGGCCACAGCGTCGCCGAGGCGGCCGCCCGGGTGGCTGCCGGTTCGCCGAAGCTCCGGCCCCGGATCCCCACCGCGATCGGGCACTGCACCTACCTCCGGCGGGCCGCCCTGGACGTGGTCGGCTTCTTCGATCCGGCCTTCGAACCCGGCTACGGCGAAGAGGTCGACCTCAGCCAGCGAGCCATCGCGGCCGGTTTCGAACACATCGTCGCCGACGACGTCTTCGTCTTCCACAAAGGTGGCTCGAGCTTCGGCCGGTCCGATGCGATGGATCAGCGCAAGCTCGACCACGAGCAGCTGAACCAGGACCGCTACCCCTATTACGGGGCCTGGGTCCGGCGTACCGCCGAGGACGAGTTCTCCCCGCTGGCCGCCGCCCTGCTGGCCGCCCGCCGATCGCTGCTCGGGCTCGTCGTGGCCGTGGACGGCATGTGCCTGGGCCCGCTGCCGGCCGGCACCCAGGTCGTCGTGGTCGAGACCGCCCGGGCGCTGGCGCAGCGTGAGGACGTGCACGAGGTCGTGGTGTTCACCCCGCCGGTGATCCCGGACTACGTCCGGCTGGCCTTCGCCGGCCTGGACAAGATCCGGTGCGAGCCGGTCGCCTCGCTCAAACCGGTGGTCATGGAGCCGGGGGAGAAGGCCCACGTGGTCTATCGCCCCTACCAGGTCCGCGACGTCAACGAGATCGAGTGGCTGCGCAGCGTCGGTGACCGGGTCGTGGTCAACCAGCTCGACTTCATCGCCTACCACGACGCCGCCTACTTCGCCCTGGACGCCGACTGGCGCCGTTACCGCGACCTGGCCAAGCTGGCCGCGTTCGCCGTCGACGGGCTGACCTATCTGTCCGAGCATTCCCGCGATGCCGCCCGCAGCGAGGGCCTGCTGCCCGAGGACAAGCCGAACCGGGTCATCTACTGCGGCACCGAGCACACCGCGCTGGTGCCGATCGAGCCGCTCGCACCGGCCGCGGCGGCCGGGCTGCCGACCGGGTTCCTGCTCTGCCTCGGGGTGTCCTACCTGC